>NZ_JADOGI010000039.1 GCF_015645445.1 Nonomuraea cypriaca
GCCCGCGACCGGGATGCTCTTCTCCGGCGCCGAGTTGTTCTCGCCCGCGGCGCAGCAGCAGCCGGGCTCCAGCAGGCCCTCACCGAACATCTACGGCCTCCTGACCGTCTTCACGATCATGGACGGCGCGGGCGACGCGTTCGACCGGCTGGCCGAGGCCACCGTCGAGGCCGTACGCCGCGGCGAGCCCGACACCCTCGTGTACGCCTGCCACGCCGTCAAGTCGGCCCCCCTGCAGCGCATCGTCTACGAGCTCTACCGCGACGAGGTGGCCTACCGCGACCACCAGCGCCAGCCGCACGTCGAGCGATTCGTCAACGAGCGGCAGACCATGGTGCTGGCCACCAACGTGATCGAGCTCAACGTCAACGCCGCGAAGGTCGTGCCGCTGCCCTCGGCCGTTTTCTAGCGGCCAGTCGTGCCGGCTAGTCCTGCGGGCCGCTCAGCGCGGCGCGCAGGCGGCTCTCGTCCACCCGCCAGAAGTCGTGCTGCACACCGTCGATCAACGTCACCGGGATCATCTCCCAGTATTTCTCCGTGAGCTCCGCGGAGGACTCGATGCTGATCTCCTCCCACGGCACGCCCAGCTCGCCCGCGACCCTGGCGACGACCTCGCGCGCGTCCTCACACAAGTGACAGCCGGGCTTGCCGAGCAAGGTGATGCGATGCATACGACAACCGTACCGGCCGAGACTTTGTGCATCGGTTCACAAAGGGATTAACCTGAAAGGCGGTTCGATTCCGTTCACGCGGTTCCCAAGCCGCCCGTCCCCTGGAGCACCGGCACGTGAAGAGCCCGTCCCATCCCCGTGACCGCGGCATCCCCGAGGCGACGGTCGCCAGGCTTCCGTTGTACCTCAGGGCGCTGCACGGGATGGCCGAGCGGGGCGTCGCGACCGTGAGCTCGGAGGACCTGGCCACCGCCGCCGGAGTCAACTCCGCCAAACTCCGCAAGGATCTTTCGCACCTCGGCTCCTACGGCACACGCGGCGTAGGCTATGAGGTGGAGTATCTCGTCTATCAAATCTCCCGAGAGCTCGGTCTGACCCAAGACTGGGCGGTGGCGATCGTCGGAGTCGGTAACCTCGGCAGGGCGCTGGCCAACTACGGCGGCTTCGTCTCCAGGGGCTTCCGCGTGGCGGCCCTCGTCGACGCCGACCCCGAAGTCGTGGGCGACACCATCGCGGGGTTGAATGTGGAGCACATCGACGAACTGGAAGCCGTCATCAAGCGGCGTGGAGTCTCGATCGTGGTGCTGGCGACACCGGCGGCCGCGGCGCAGAAGGTCTGCGATCGCGTCATGGCGGTCGGCGTGACCAGCATCCTGAACTTCGCCCCGGTTGTGCTTTCCGTGCCGGACGGTGTCGATGTCCGTAAAGTCGACCTATCAATCGAACTGCAGATTCTCGCGTTCCACGAGCAACGCAAGGCTGGGGGGCCACTCATGGCGGTGGACGGTCAATGAGTGTTCTGGCTATCGGACTGAGCCACCGGACGGCGCCGGTGGCGCTGCTGGAGCGCGTTTCCGTGGCCGGCGACGCGCTGGCCAAACTACTGCACGACGTTCATGACGATCCCTGCGTGGCCGAGGCCATGGTGGTCTCGACGTGCAACAGGGTCGAGGTCTACGTCACCGTCGACCGCTTCCACGCCGCCGTCACCGCCATCAGCAGGCTCCTCGGCGTCCACTCGGGCGTCCCGGTGGAGGAGCTCACGCCGCACCTCTACGTGCACTACGAGGAGCGCGCCGTCGAGCACCTGTTCTCCGTGGTGTGCGGCCTCGACTCCATGGTCGTCGGCGAGGGCCAGATCCTCGGCCAGGTCCGCCAGGCGCTCAGGCTGGCGCAGCGCCAGGGCACGGTCGGCGCCACCCTCAACGACCTCGTCCAGCAGGCGCTGCGGGTCGGCAAGCGGGCCCACCACGAGACCGGCATCGACAAGGCCGGCCCCTCCCTCGTCTCCGCCGGGCTCGCCCTGGCGGGTGACCTCGCCGGGCGGCGGGCGCTGGTGATCGGCGCCGGCTCCATGAGCTCGCTGGCCGCCGCCACGCTGCGGCGCGCGGGCGTCACCGACATCGTCGTGGCCAACCGCACCTACGACCGCGGCGCCCGGCTGGCGGAGTCCGTCGGCGGGCGGGCGGTGGAGTTCTCCGCCGTGGCGGACGAGCTGGCCGGCGCGGACATCGTCATCACCTGCACGGGCGCGGGCCGTCACCTCATCACCCCTGAGATGATCACCAGGGGCGCGTTCCTGCTGGACCTGGCGTTGCCACATGACGTCGACCCTGAGGTACGCTCCGTGCCCGGGGTCACGCTGGTCGACCTGGAGACGATCCAGGAGTCCGGCATCGGCTCGCGCGAGGGTGACGGAACACGCGCGGTCGAGTCCGTACGCGCTCTGGTCGCCGGGGAGTTGCGCGCGTACCTCGACGCCGAACGTGCCGCCAAGGTCACTCCGACCGTGGTGGCGTTGCGCAGCAAGGCCGCGGGCGTGGTCGAGTCAGAGCTCGGCCGGCTCCTGATGAGGGTGCCCGACCTGGATGAGAAGGCGAGGGACGAGGTCGCCATGACCGTACAGCGGGTGGTGGACAAACTGCTTCACGAGCCGACTGTGCGTGTCAAGCAGCTCGCCACCTGCCCAGGAGGCGATCATTATGCGGAGGCGCTGCGCGAGTTGTTCAATCTTGATCCGACGATACCCGAGGCCGTGAGGGAGGTGGAGCTGTGAGGTTGGGAACCCGCCGCAGCCTGATGGCGACCACGCAGTCCCAGATGGTGGCCGACGCCTACACCAGGCGCACCGGGCGCGCGATCGAGCTCGTGGGCGTCACGACGTTCGGCGACGTGACCAAGGCTCACCTCGCCCAGCTCGGCGGCACGGGCGTGTTCGTCAGCGCGTTGCGCGACAAGCTCATCGAGGACGAGGTCGACTTCGCCGTACATTCGCTGAAGGACCTGCCGACCAAGCAGGACCCGCGTTTCACGCTCGCCGCCATCCCCGCACGGCACGACCACCGCGACGCGCTGGTCGGCCCGCACAAGTTCGCCGACCTGGCGCCGGGCGCCAGGGTCGGCACCGGCTCGCCGCGCCGGGTGGCCATGCTCAGCGCGCTGCGGCCCGACCTCGAATACGTCCCGATCCGCGGCAACGCGGACACCCGCATCGGCAAGGTCGCCTCAGGCGAGCTCGACGCGGTCGTGCTCGCCGCCGCCGGCCTGACCAGGATCGGCCGCGGCGCCGACGTCGCGCAGATCTTCGAGGTCGAGGAGCTGCTGCCCGCGCCCGGCCAGGGCGCACTCGCCGTGGAGTGCCGCGCCGACCGCGCCGACCTGATCGAGTTCCTCGGCGTGCTCGACGACCCGCGCACACGCGCCGCGGTCACCGCCGAGCGCGCCGTGCTCGCCGCGCTCGAGGCAGGTTGTGCCGCCCCCGTGGGTGCGTACGCGGCCGATGACGGGCACACTTTGGGGCACACTCTGAACCTGACCGCCGCTGTCGTCTCGATCGACGGACGCGAAGCGGTCCGCAAGTCCGCCGCCGGCTCTCCTTCGGAGGCTGCTAACCTGGGCCGCCTCCTAGCGGCCGAGATGATCGCCGAAGGAGCCGACAGATTGATGGGGGAGCATTCCCATTGAGCTCCGATAGTCCGACCTCCGGTTTCGTCGCGTTCGTGGGCGCGGGGCCCGGCGATCCCAACCTGCTCACCCTCCGCGCCGCCGAGCTGCTGGCCAAGGCCGACGCGGTGGTGCTCGGCGAGGCACCGCACGACTCGCCGCCGAGCCAATGCCGCGAAGGCGTCGAGGTCGTCGAGGGCGGCTTCGCGAGCGTCGTCAAGCGCGCGAAACGGGGTCAGCTCGTGGTGCGCCTGTGCGAGGGCGACCCCATGCTGTTCTCCTCGATCACCGAGGAGGTCGCGGCCTGCACCGCGGCGGAGGTGGACTTCGAGATCGTGCCCGGTGTGCCGCCCGCGACCGCCGTGCTCACCTACGCGGGCATCCCGCCTGCGGTGGGCGTGCCCGAGTTCAGGATCGTCGACGCCGCCCAGGACCAGGACTGGGCCGCCCACGCCGCCTGCCGCGGCACGCTGGTGATCTACCACGGCATCGGCGACGCCGTGGCCATCGGCAAGGCCCTCATCGCCGGCGGCAAGCCCGACACCACGCCCGTCGCGGTCAGCAGCGGTGGCACCACCACCGAGCAGTACACCGTCGTGTCCTCGCTGGGCAGGCTGCAGGCCGACCTGAAGCACGCGGGGTTCACCGAGCCCGCGCTGATCGTGGTCGGCGAGGCCGTGGGGATGCGCGACAAGCTGTCGTGGTTCGAGACCAAGCCGCTGTTCGGGTGGCGGGTGCTGGTGCCGCGTACCAAGGAGCAGTCGCGCAGTCTGTCCGAGCAGCTCATCGCGTACGGCGCGGTGCCCGAGGAGGTGCCGACCATCTCGGTCGAGCCGCCCCGCACCCCGCAGCAGATGGATCGCGCGATCAAGGGCCTGGTCACAGGGCGCTACGAGTGGGTGGCCTTCACCAGCGCCAACGCGGTCAAGGCGGTGCGCGAGAAGTTCGAGGAATACGGCCTCGACGCGCGGGCCTTCGCCGGGCTCAAGGTGGCGGCCGTGGGCGACGCGACCGCGCGGGCCCTGGTCGAGTTCGGGGTCAAGCCCGATCTGCTGCCCTCGGGCGAGCAGTCGTCCGAGGGGCTGGTGGCTGAGTGGCCGCCTTACGACTCGATGCTCGACCCGATCAACCGGGTGCTGCTGCCGCGGGCCGACATCTCCACCGACACGCTGGTGGCCGGGCTCACCGAGCTGGGCTGGGAGTGCGACGACGTCACCGCCTACCGCACCGTGCGGGCCGCGCCGCCGCCCGCGCCCATCCGCGAGGCGATCAAGGGCGGCGGGTTCGACGCGGTGCTCTTCACGTCGTCGTCGACCGTGCGCAACCTCGTGGGCATCGCGGGCAAGCCGCACAACGTCACCGTGATCGCGGTCATCGGGCCGCAGACGGCCAAGACGGCCGAGGAGTTCGGGCTCCGGGTCGACGTCATGGCCGACAAGCCGTCCGCGTCGGCCCTGGCCGCCGCGGTGGCCGAATACGGAGCCAAGCAGCGCCAGGCGGCCCTGGCGGCGGGCGACACCCCGCGCCGGCCCTCGCAGAACCGCCGGGGCGCCAGAAGAAGAGTCAGATGAGCGCCCGGCCGAGGACAGTCAGATGGGCTCGGCCGAAGGCATGTCGATGAGCACCGCACAGAGCCGTGCGGGTGCTCGGTTGAGGAGAGGCTGATGAGCGCGCGATTTCCCGTCGCCCGGCCCCGGCGGCTGCGCCGCGCCCCTGCCCTGCGGCGGATGGTCGCGGGCACCCGGCTGCACGCGGCCGACCTGATCCTGCCGATGTTCGTCAAGGAAGGCATCGGCGAGCCTCAGCCGGTCGTCTCGATGCCGGGTGTCGTCCAGCACACCCGCGACTCGCTGCGCAAGGCCGCGCACGAGGCGGCTGAGGCCGGTGTGGGCGGGCTGATACTGTTCGGCATCCCCGCCGTGAAGGACGCGCGCGGGTCGGCCGCCGACGATCCCGACGGGATTCTGCAGGTGGCGCTGCGCGACGTGAACGCCGAGGTCGGCGACTCCATCGTGGTGATGGCCGACACCTGCCTCGACGAGTTCACCGACAACGGGCACTGCGGCATCCTCACGCCGTCCGGCGACGTGGACAACGACGCCACCCTGGAGCGGTACGCCTCGATCGCGGTGGCCCAGGCCGCGGCGGGATCGCAGATGGTGGCCCCGAGCGGAATGATGGACGGCCAGGTCGGCGCGATCCGCGCCGCACTGGACGGCGCCGGTCACGGAGACGTCCCGATCCTGGCCTACTCCGCGAAGTACGCGTCCGCCTTCTACGGGCCGTTCCGCGACGCCGCCGAGTGCGCGCCGCAGTTCGGCGACCGCAGCACCCACCAGCAGGACCCCGCGGGGCCGCTGGAGGAGGCGCTGCGCGAGGTGCGCCTGGACCTGGCGGAGGGCGCCGACGCGGTCATGGTCAAGCCCGCGCTGGCCTACCTCGACGTCATCACCCGCTTCCGCGCAGAGGTGGACGTGCCGGTGGCCGCCTACCAGGTGAGCGGCGAATACGCCATGATCGAGGCCGCCGCGGCCAACGGCTGGGTGGACCGCGAGCGAATGATCATGGAATCGCTGGTCGCGATCAAGCGGGCAGGGGCCGACCTGATCCTCACGTACTGGGCCACCGAGGTGGCGCGAGGGCTCTAACCAAGGGGTTTCCCGTCAACTCATGTGACCGGTGCGTTAGAGTGCGATGAGAAGTGCTGGTGTGTCCCGCGTGTGCGACGGTGCAGACTCCGCTACCTGCCAGTGAGCCGCTGAACGCGGCCCACCGCAGGTGCCCGGAGCCGGGACCTCCTCAGGCGCGGACTCGACGGGAGACACCACATGGTGGGGGTACCACTGGCTCGGCGTACCAAAAAGCGGGCACAGAAGCGGCCGGCGCGCATCGGCTCCGTGCTGGAATACGCCGCGCTGGGCTGGCCTGTCGTGCCGGGGGCGTATGCACTGCCGCACGGGCCGAGGGCGTGCTCCTGTGACCGCGTCGGCTGTCCCGACCCCGGCGCCCATCCGCTCTCTCCCGCCTGGCACATGCAGGCCACGACCGACCCGGCGCTGCTCACCCGCTGGTGGCAGGCCGAGCCTGAGGCCAACGTGATCCTGCCCACGGGGCGCGTGTTCGACGTCTTCGACGTACCGCTCGCCGCCGGATTGGCGGCCCTCACCCGAATCGACGCCGCGGGAGCCCATCCCGGCCCGGTCGCCGCTCATGGCGACCGGGTCTTGTTTTATGTGGCGACGCGGGGCAACCCGGAGGACGAGGACGAGTGGTGGTCCTGTCATCTGGACTGCGATCCCGAGGCCATCGACGACACGCCGGGCCTGCGGTGGCACTGCCGTGACAGCTACGTACTCGCGCCGCCCTCGACCCTTCCAGGTGCCCGGACCGTCTCCTGGCTGCGGCCCCCGGACGGTCGGCCGCTGCCCGACCCGCTCCGCATCCTGGAGTGGCTCGCCGACTGACGGTGATGATGTGGATGAGCGCTTCCCGCCAGGGTCTGATCCACCGGCTGACCGTGCCGCCGGGGCCGGGGAGCGCCGGGGCTAACCTGGTCGGGTGAGCCGTACACAGAACTCCGAGGACCTGTTCGCCCGCGCCCGCGACATCGTGCCCGGGGGCGTCAACTCTCCCGTGCGCGCGTTCGGCGCGGTCGGCGGGACACCCCGCTTCATGGTCTCCGGCCAGGGCCCCTACATCACCGACGTGGACGGCAACCGCTACGTCGACCTGGTCTGCTCGTGGGGCCCCATGATCCTCGGGCATCGGCACCCCGCGGTCGTCGAGGCCGTGTCGGCGGCCGTCGCCAACGGGTTCTCCTACGGCACCGCGACCCCGGGCGAGGTCGAGCTGGCCGAGGAGATCGTCGCCAGGGTGGCGCCGGTCGAGAAGGTGCGGCTGGTCAGCTCGGGCACCGAGGCGACGATGAGCGCGGTACGGCTGGCCAGGGGGTTCACCGGGCGGTCCAAGGTGATCAAGTTCGCCGGGTGCTACCACGGGCACGTCGACGCGCTGCTGGCCTCGGCCGGGTCCGGGGTGGCGACGTTCGGGCTGCCTGACACGCCGGGCGTGACGGGGGCTGCGGCGGCGGACACGATCGTGTTGCCGTACAACTCGGTCGAGGCCGTCGAAGCGGCGTTCGCGGCGGCGGAGATCGCCTGCGTGATCATCGAGGCGTGCCCGGCCAACATGGGCGTGGTCCCGCCGCGCGAGGGGTTCAACGCACGGCTGCGGGAGCTGTGCACGGCCAACGGGGCGCTGCTCATCGTCGACGAGGTGCTGACGGGTTTCCGTGTCTCGCCCGCCGGCTGGTACGGCCTCGACCCCGTGGAGGCCGACCTCATGACGTTCGGGAAGGTCATGGGCGGCGGGATGCCGGCGGCGGCCTTCGGCGGCCGGGCCGACGTCATGGCCCGGCTCGCGCCCGAAGGACCCGTCTACCAGGCGGGCACCCTGTCCGGCAATCCGCTCGCGTGCGCGGCAGGACTGGCCACGCTGCGGGCCCTCGACGCCGACGCCTACGAGCGCGTGGACGCCGCCGCGCTCGCGGTGGGGCGGGCCGCCTCCGAAGCGCTGGCCGCGGCCGGGGTGCCGCACCGCCTGCAGCGGGCGGGGAGCCTGTTCTCGATCTTCTTCACGGAGGTCGAGGTGACGAGCTTCGCCGAGGCCAAGACGCAGAACACGACGGCGTTCACCGCGTTCTTCCACTCGATGCTCGACCAGGGCGTCTACCTGCCGCCTTCGGCGTACGAGGCGTGGTTCCTGTCGGCCGCGCACGACGACGAGGCGCTGAGCCGCGTCGCCGACGCCCTGCCGGCGGCGGCGAAGGCGGCCGCCGCCGTCCTCTAGCGACCCCGCTCGCCTGCTGCTCGCCGACCTGGCCGTGCTGGCGCTCGTCACGGCCACGGCGGCCGCTCACCTCGCGGGGTAGGCCGGGCACGAGGTGGCGGGGCTCACTCAGCGAGTGGGCTTGTCGTAACGGATGCGCAGCTCGCGAGTCTGCTCGGCCAGCACCTTGAGGTAGGAGATCGCGTCCGGCTGCTGCTTCTTCGTCTTACGGATTCTCATGCATCTATTTTCATTCACTACACAGTCAACGACAAGCGAGACTTCCTACGCTAAATGATTTAGTATGGCTTACATGTTGGACTTGAACCGGCTCAAGGCTCTTCACGCCGTTCACCTCTACGGTTCGGTCGGCGCGGCGGCCGAGGTCCTCATGGTCACGCCCTCGGCGGTGTCGCAGCAGATCGCGAAGCTGGAGCGGGAGACCGGGGCCAGGCTCATGGAGCGCAGCGGGCGCGGCGTCCGGCTGACCGACGCGGCCGGGCTGCTCGCCGAGCACGCCGAGCGCATCCTCTCCCTGGTCGAGACCGCGGAGGCGGACTTCGAGGCGCTGCGCGGCGAGGTCGTCGGCCGGATGACCGTCGCCGCCTTCCCCACCGCCGCCCGCGGCATCATGCCCGACGCGCTCGCCGCGCTCCACGATCGCTACCCCGACCTGAGGATCCAGCTCAACGAGCGCGAGCCTGAACGGGTGCTGCGCGAGGTCACCAGGGGCCAGCTGGACCTGGGCGTGATCCAGGACTGGCTCAACCGGCCCATGGCCATGCCCGAGGGCCTGTCCAGGGCCACGCTGATCGACGACATCGCCGACGTGGCGGTGCCGGCGAGCCATCCGCTGGCCGGCGACAAGGAGCTGGAGCTGGCCGACCTGCACGGCGAGCGCTGGATCAGCTCCTCGCCTGGCACCGTCTGCCACGACTGGCTGGTGTTCACGCTGCGCAACGCCTCGGTCGAGCCGGTGATCGGCTGCATGGCCGACGAGTACCCGACCCAGCTCGCCCTGGTGGCGGCCGGGCTGGGCTGCGCGATCGTGCCGCGGCTCGGCCGCGACTGCGTGCCGGACGGCGTACGGCTGGTGCCGATCAGGCCGCGCCAGTCGCGCCGGATCTACGCGGTGTGGCGTACGGACGAGGGGCGCCGACCCGCGATCAAGGCCATGGTCGACGCGCTGGCGGAGGCCAGCCGCAAGCAGGAGAACGCCTGGGCCGTCAACTGAGCGCGATGGCCACCACGCCGCCCAGGATCACGCCCGCCGCCAGCAGCCGGCGTAGCAGGTCGCCCTCGGCCAGCAGCCGGCCGCCCAGCACGACCGCGATCAGCACGCTGATCTCGCGCGCCGGCGCCACCACGCTCACCGGCGCCATCGTGAACGCGATCAGCACCAGCAGGTACGACACGAAGATCAGCACCGCGGCCCCCAGGACACGGAACCGGTGCTCGCGCCAGACCACCGCCACCAGCTCGCGCCGCGTCCCGAGCACGAACGGCGTGAGCGCGAGGGCCCGCCCGACCTCGCCGAGGTAGTTGAGCATGATCGGAGCCACCGCGAACGCGCTCACCACCCGCGAGTCCCAGACCGTGTACGCGGCGATGAACACCCCCACGAGCAGCCCCGGACCGAGTGCGCGCAGATCGCCGCGCCCGCCGCTCATCAGGAACACCCCTGTCCCGACCAGGACGATCCCCGCCACGCCCGCCGGAGACGGGTGCTCGTCCAGGAACAGCACGGCGACCAGGCTGGCCAGCATCGGCCCGGTGCCGCGCGCGACCGGGTAGACGACGGACAGGTCGCCGGTGCCGTAGCCGCGCTGGAGCAGCACGAAGTAGCCGAGGTGCAGCGCCGTGCTCCCGCCGATCATCGCGAGGTCGAGCCAGGTCGGGCCGTCGCCCGTGACCAGCAGGAACCCGGCGAACACCGGGCTCCAGACGACGGTGGCCGCGACCGCGACGAGCCAGATGAAGACGACGCCGTCGGCCTGCGAGGCCTTCTTGCTCAGCAGGTTCCAGGAGGCATGGGCGACGGCGGCGACCAGGATGAGGGCAAGGGCCCATGGGCTCACGCGGCGCCTCCTTCCGGTGACGACCTTACTTCGCGTGCCCGCGTGGGCCCTGGCCGAGTGGCTCATCCGAGCGGATAGGCTGTGCCACACCATGGCTGAAACCACCGTCGTACACCTTCTGCGCCACGGTGAGGTGCACAATCCCGGGGGCATCCTGTACGGCAGGCTGCCCGGCTACCACCTGTCCGAGACAGGGCACCTCATGGCCGAGACGGTCGCCAAGGCGGTCGGCGGCCGTGACATCGTCGCCCTCTACAGCTCGCCGCTCGAACGCGCGCTGGAGACCGCGGCCCCGCTCGCCGACAAGCTGGGCCTGGACATCGTCCAGGACGACCGGCTGGTCGAGGCGGGCAATCTCCTTGAGGGCCGCGTCTCGGGTCAGGGTCTCGCCCTGCTGCGCGACCTGCGCAACTACCGCTATTTCTGGAACCCGCTGCGCCCGTCGTGGGGCGAGGCGTACCCGGCCATCGTGGCGCGGATGCGTTCCATCATCGACGTGGCCAGGCCGGCCGCGCGCGGCCACGAGGCGGTGCTCGTCAGCCACCAGCTGCCGATCTGGGCGATCAGGATGGCCGGCGAGGGGCGCAGGCTCTGGCACGATCCCCGGCGCAGGCAGTGCGCGCTGGCCAGCCTCACCACGTTCACGTTCGACGGCGACCGCTTGATCAGCATCGGCTACAGCGAGCCCGCCGGGTCGCTGCAGACAGGCCCCTCCATCCCCGGCGCCTGACCGGCTCCCCGATGTCCGGGGCGCGTGACCCCGACTGTAGAGTTGCAAGCTCTACCGCTTGTAGTACAAGGAGATCTTCCTCCGTGCGCGCCACATCCATCTCCCTCCTCCTCCTGTCCGTACTGGTCGCCGGCTGTGCCGGCAACCAGAGCGCGCAGCAGGCCGGCGACACCAGGTTCGTCGCGGGCGACGGGAAGATGGAGGTGTTCGCCGCGGGCGAGCGCGAGCCGGCCCCCGCCATCCAGGGGCCGACCCTCGAAGGCGACACCGCCTCGCTGGCCGCGCACAAGGGCAAGGTCGTGGTGCTCAACTTCTGGGCGTCGTGGTGCGGCCCGTGCCGGGCGGAGGCGCCGGTGCTCAAGGAGGTCGCGGCCAAGACCAAGGACGGTGGCGTCGCGTTCCTCGGCGTCGACTTCAAGGACCGCCAGGCCGACGCGCTGGCGTTCGAGCGCACCGAGCAGACCGGCTATCCCAGCATCTTCGACCAGCCGGGCAAGGTGGCGCTGGCCTTCCAGGGCACGGTGCCGCCGGCCGCCATCCCGTCCACGCTGATCATCGACAAGCAGGGCAGGGTCGCCGGCCGGGCGCTCGGCGCGGTCAAGTACACCGACCTGATGAACGCCGTGACCAAGGTGCGCGATGAGTGACGTCGTCGCCTCAGGATCGCTGCTGCTGGCGGTGCCGATCGCGGTGCTGGCCGGGGTGGTGTCGTTCCTGTCGCCGTGCGTGCTGCCGCTGGTGCCCGGCTACCTCTCCTACGTCACCGGCATGAGCTCCGACCCGGGGCGGGGGCGGCTGGTGCTCGGGACCGGGCTGTTCGTGGCCGGGTTCGGGCTGGTGTTCGTGCTCAGCGGCGCGCTGTTCGGCGGGCTGGGCGCCGCGCTGCTGGGCAACGCGGAGGTCATCACGCGGGTGCTCGGGGTGCTGACCATCGTGCTCGGGCTGGCGTTCCTCGGCCTGCTGCCGGGGCTGATGCGCGACGTCCGCATCCACCGGCGGCCGGCTGCGGGGCTGGCGGGGGCGCCGCTGCTCGGGGTGGTGTTCGGGCTGGGGTGGACGCCGTGCATCGGGCCCACGCTCGCCGTGGTGCTGACGCTCGGACTCAACGAGGGCAGCGCCGGTCGCGGGGCTCTGCTGGCCGTCGCGTACGCGCTGGGCCTCGGGCTGCCGTTCGTGGGCGCGGCGCTGGCCTACAGCAGGGCCCTGCGCACGTTCCAGGCCATCCGCAAGCACTCGCGCCTGATCACCAGGGTCGGCGGCGGCATGATGGTGGCCGTCGGAGTCCTGCTGGTGACCGGGCTCTGGGGAGAGATGATCGCGACCATGCAGGGCCTGATCGGCGCGTTCGAGCCGGTGATCTGATGGGCGTTCAGGAGCGGGCGAGGAAGGACGTGCCCAGGAAGGCCCGGTTCGGGCCGGTCGGCTGGCTGCGGTGGGGCTGGCGCACGCTCACCTCGATGCGCACGGCGCTGATCCTGCTGTTCCTGCTCGCGCTCGGCTCGGTGCCCGGCTCGCTGGTGCCGCAGCGCGGCGTCGACCCCGACAAGGTGGCCAGACTCTACGAGCAGAGCCCCACCCTCGCCGAGTGGTACGACAGGTTCCAGCTCTTCGAGGTGTTCACCTCCGCCTGGTTCGCGGCGGTCTACCTGCTGCTGTTCACCTCACTGATCGGCTGCGTCGTCCCGCGCACCGCGACCTACCTGCGCGAGCTGCGCCGCAAGCCGCCCGCCGCCCCGAAGAACCTCGCCCGCCTGCCCCACTCGGCCGCGTTCGAGGGCGACCTGGAGGTCGAGGAGGCCGCGCGGCGGCTGCGCGGACTGCGCTTCCGCGTCGTCACCGGCGACGGCTGGGTGTCGGCGGAGAAGGGCTACCTACGCGAAGTCGGCAACCTGTTCTTCCACGTCGCCCTGCTCGGCATCCTGCTCGCGATCGGCGCCGGCTCTCTTTTCGGCTACCGCGGCAACGTCCTGGTCGTCGAGGGCGACGGGTTCGCCAACACGGTGGCCGCCTATGACCGCTACATCCCGGGCAGCCAGGTCTCGGCCGAGTCGCTGGAGCCGTTCAGCCTCCAGTTGAGCGACTTCCAGGTCAGCTACCAGGTCGAGGGCGACAAGAGGGGTCAGGCGCTCGACTACACGGCCCACCTCAAGGTCAACGACTCGCCCACGGCCCTCGCCCGCGACTACGCGCTCAAGGTCAACGATCCGCTCGAGGTCAACGGCACGCAGACCTACCTGATCGGCAACGGCTACGCCCCCGTCTTCAAGGTCACCGACGGCGACGGGCAGGTGGCCTTCGACGGTCCCGTGCCGTGCCTGATCGAGCAGAAGACCACGATGACCTCGGGTTGCGTGGTCAAGGCGCCCGACGCGCGGCCTTCCCAGCTGGGGTTCCTGCTGCGTTTCCTGCCCACCAGCGTGCCGCTGACCGACGGCACCCACGTGTCCGCCTTCCCCGGTCAGGTCAACCCGGAGGTGCAGCTCATCGGCGCCTTCACCGGCGACCTCGGGGTGCGCTCAGGCAAGCCGCAGTCCGTCTACGAGCTCGCGCCGCCCGAGGTCATGAAGAAGCTCACCCCGCTCGTCATGGGCTCCAACGTGCCCAAGCCGCTCGCGGTCGGGCAGTCGCTCGACCTGCCGAAGGGGACGGGCAAGCTGGAGTTCACCGGGGTCAGGGAGTGGATGACGCTCCAGATCGCCTACGACCCCGGGCGGGTGCCCGCCCTGCTGTCCGCGGGCGTCGCCGTGGTCGCCATCGCGGCCTCGCTGCTGATCCGCCGCCGCCGCGTGTTCGTACGGATCCGCGAAGGCCGGGTCGACGTGGGCGGCCTCACCCGTACAGAAGGCTCCGCGGCGGGCTTCGCCGAGGAGTTCACCGAGATCGTCAAGGCTCTATCAGCAGGAGAAAAGGATGTCCGCTGAGCAACTCGCAGGGCTGAGCGACCTTTTCGTCGTCGCCGCCGTCCTGCTCTACATCTTCGGCATGATCGGTTTCGCGATCGAGCTGGCCTTCGGGCGCGCCCGCGCCGACAAGGCGGCGGTCGCGGCCAAGCAACCCGTCCTGGTCGGCGCGTCCGGCGAAGCCCCCTCCTCCGAGGCCGCGTCCGGTGAAGGCGCCCTCGCCGAGGCTGCCCCCGCCGTGGGCGACTCGGGGAGTCCGGGCTGGGCGGTCCGGGCCGGGCAGGTGGCGCTCGGGCTCGCCTGGCTCGGGTGGGCGGCCAACCTGACGGCCATCGTCACCCGCGGCCTGGCGGCGGACCGGTGGCCGTGGGGCAACATGTACGAGTTCGTCGTGGCCATCAGCTTCGCCGCCGTGACCGCGTTCCTCGGCACCCAGGTCCGCCACAACGTGCGCTTTCTCGGCCCCTTCGTCATGGTCACGGCCGCGCTCGGGCTCGGGCTGGCCGTCCGGGTCTTCTACACCGCCGCGGGGCCGGTGGTGCCCGCGCTGAACTCGTACTGGATCGCCATCCACGTCACCGCGGCCATCCTCGCCAGCGGGCTGATGACGCTGGCGGGTGTGTCCGGCGTGCTCTACCTGATGCGCGGCGACGGGGTGTCCCGGCTGCCGGCCCGCGCCGACCTGGAGCGGGTGGCGCACCGGGCGATCGTGTTCGCCTTCCCGGTGTGGACGTTCGCGGTGATCGCGGGTGCGCTCTGGGCGGACCGGGCGTGGGGGCGTTACTGGGGCTGGGACCCCAAGGAGGTCTGGTCGTTCATCACCTGGGTGGCCTACGCCGCCTACCTGCACGCCAGGGCCACCGCCGGGTGGCGGGGCAAGTCCACGACCATCGTGCAGCTCGTGGCGTTCGGCTGTCTGCTGTTCAACCTGATCGGCGTCAACATCTTCATCGACGGTCTGCACAGCTATGCCGACGTGGACTAACCCACGTCGTCACCGCGCATTCGGCGATCGAGGTCACGCAGGAAGTCGGGGTCGTCGTCGGGTCCCTTCGGCATGCCAGGGCCCGGGGGCACCGGCGACGGCTGACGGGGTGCCCGCGGACGGCCACGCGCCATCCACACCAGACCGCCCAGCAGCGGAATCAGCACCACTATCAGGATCCACAGTGCTTTTGGTACGTTCCTAACCTCATCCTCGGGCGTGGTCACCACGTCGAACAGGGAGAAGAGCCAGAAGGCCAGCAGCGCCAGGCCGAGTACAACACCTGCCATGCCCGAACTGTAAGCCATTCGCGACGTGCTCGTGCCGTTCGATGTCCCATTTCGGGTGACTAGGGGAAGATCGGCGTCGTACGGTGGAACCCGATGTGGCGGTGTCCACGGGGCTCCACGGGTGTTGAGAGGTGCGATGGCCTTTTCTAACGACAAGGGCCGGCATCGGCGCGGTCGTTGGTGGCGGCGCGGCTCCTACCTCTTCTCCCGCCGCGCCGAGGCGCCCCCGGACGCGGACAGGTCATTCTGGTCCAACGTCCGTGAGACGCCCCAGGAGGCCCCGACAGGCCGATCCGAGGGCAAAGGACTCAACGGGGGCGCCCGGCGCCGCTGGCCGGGCGCTGAGAAGCGCGCCGAGCGCCTTCCCCGGACGGTCGGCGACGCCACGCGGCCGGGCGCGGGCCGGACCTCCCACCCGGAGCGCCATTCTCACCCGGGTGCGGATCGGACTTCCCGGCCGGACGCGGGTTCCCCCTCGGGTGCGGAGCGGGTGATGTGGCCGGGCACGAGAGAGCCCGAGTGGCCGAAGCCGGCCTGGGACGCCTTCGCCGTACGCGAGCGCGCGGAGCGACTGCCCGCCGCCGTGGCCGAGCGGCCCCGCTACACCTGGTACGACTTCGAACTCGACGACCAGCCGCCCCGAGCCCAGCCGAACCGGCCCGACGCGCCCTTTATGGACGACGGCCTGCGGCACTGCGGCAAACTGGAGCCGATCCTGCACCGCCAGTGGGACGCCAGGAACGGCCCGCCGTCGGCGGAGGTCGTGCGCGCGGTCGAGAGCCTGGCCAGGCTGCCCGACCGGCTGAAGGAGCAGCTCGCGGCCGGGCTCGAAGGCGTCTACGTCGGCCCTGGGGGCGTGCCCGATCTCGACGACATGGGCTACTTACGCGGCGCCCCGTTACCGGCGGGCCGCGCCACCTGGGACATCTGCGCGGGCGCGTACGGCGACCGCAAGATCGTCGTCGGGGACCGCCCCTCGCCCACGCCCGACGTGATGATGCACGAGGTCGGCCACGCCATCGACGACATCGACGCGCCGCACGGCGGCTGGGTGTCGGACTCGCCGGAGTTCGTGCTCCTCTACGAGAAGGCCATGCCGCTGCTGGCCTCGTCCTTCCATCGCCAGGGAGGCGGGCTCGGCCGCAAGGAGTTCTTCGCCGACGCCTTCGCCGCCATCGCCTCCCGCCAGCGGCCGGCCCTCGTGGACATGCTCGGGGGCGACACGCGGATGGCGCTCAACGTCATGCTGTTCTACAACCGGCGCTACGGAATCTAGGTGATCGGCCATGTACGTCATCCGGCTCGCGGACGGGACCCTGCGCGTGCCGCAGAGCCTGACCAGCGAAGACGGGCGTCTGATCGGCAACGCGTACGTGGAAGTGCAGCCTGGTGACCCCGACTACGACCAGTGGCTTCGCGAGTCGCTGACGGAAGAGGAGGCGGCGGAGCGCCGCCGGCGCTGGGAGGCGGAGAACGACGACCTCGAGCGCGAGTTCCTGGCCTTCAAGGCACGGCAGGACGACACCTGACGGTCGTGCCGCCTGATCGGGCGAGCGGTGCAGGAGAACGCCGGATCAGGGTGAACGGACAGGCGCCAGCCACGGTCTGCGGTTGGCGCCGCCCTGTGCTCACCGTACGAAAGTGTGGCCGGGAAGCACACGAAACAGTGGGTTCCGCCGACGGTGATCCTGGCGATAGGTGCGAACCCCGCCACCTGCGGTGAACCGCTCAACGCGGGCCACCGTGCAGGATCACCGACTGGACGGAACGTCAGACGCGCGGGGACTCACCTGCCGGCCGGTCGGCCGTAAGAACGTCCTCGCCTCGGAGAAGGGCATGAACTTCCGACTCGCGGAAGCGCCGGTGCCCTCCGGGGGTGCGGATACTGCTGATGCGGCCTGCCGCAGCCCAGCGCGTAACCGTCTTTGGGTCTACCCGGAAGAGGGCGGCAACCTCTCCTGGGGTCAGCAGACGCTCGCTGCTACTCTCCACCAATCTCTCCCCCTCGCATCCCGCTTCCTGCCAGCGGGCGGACAGGCAACCAGTGTGTCGAGCGAAGCCTGATTTATCCGTGGTTTTCTACAAAGATCACGGGTTGTTATCAGCTGACTGCCCGATTGTTATATGATAGAGCCTCTTTGGGGCTCTCGTGGGTGTTTCTTTACGAAACTCCCTGACTGGGAACAGTAGCAGCGCTCGCGTCCGATGCGAAGAGCGGCTCCTCCACAGGCCGAGTAACCTCGAACCCGTGCGTCCCGTTCTCGTTTACACCGCGTCGCGGATCGGCCTGTTTCTCGTAACCCTCGGTGTCCTGCTCCTGGCAGGTCTGCATAACCCGCTGTTGCTGATCGGAGCTTCTTTCATCGTCAGCGGGGTAGCCAGCTATGTCCTGCTGTCGAAGCAGCGCGACGCCGTGAGCCAACGAATCAGCGACAAGATCGACCGGCCGAAGCCACAGGACGACTAGGGCAGGGGGAACATGCCAATCCGGGCATGGTACTCCCGTCCGAGCCGCGCTGTGTCGCTACCGACAAGTAGCCCGCCGGCGTGCGCGTGGAAGGCCTTCACGCCGATGCCGCGCTCCCGTGTGGGGTTCCAGCCGAGGGCCTTTCCCGTGCGCGGGTGGATGGCCCCGATGCCGGGGCGGGCGACCGCTCCCTTGCCGGCCGAGTCGCGGCCGCGCGGGTTGTCCAGCCAGCGCTGATGCCCGCCGACATAGACCGCCGCCCCCGTCACGGACACGGCGTAGAGCGAGTCGCCGCCGGTGGCGTTGACCCAGGTCGGCTTGATACGGGAGCCCTTGGCATAGGTCTCGAACCTGGCGGCCGTGTCGCACATCCCGGCCCTGGGCCCGCCGGTCGTCACGACCACGAAATAGCGTCCGTCGGGCGAGAAGTCCAGGCCGCGGACATATGAGGGGAACGTGTCCTTGCACTTGCCCGCGTAAGCGTCCGTCCGCCAGGCGGCGACCGCGGCGACCGGCTTGCCGACGTCGATCAGGCCGAGCTGGGGCCTTGCGTGCCCGTTGAGCGTGGTGAACGAGCCGTCCACGGCGAGCCTGCCGCGCGAGACGGCCAGCGCGTGGACCTTGACCGTGGGCGTGAGCGGCGCTCCCGGCGTGATGTCGAAGGCCGGATCCGCCGCTCCTGTGGTGGCGTCGAGCCTGGCCAGCGCGGTGCGGGGGCTGATGAAGTCGCCGCCTACGTAGAGTTTCGAGCCCTGTCTGGCCAGCGTGTTCACCGAGCCGCCGCGGATGCGCGGCGCGAAGCCGGGCACGAGGGCGCCGTCGGAGAGCCTCAGTTGGGCCAGCGCCCTGGCGCCGGTGTGGTTGACGCCGTAGAACTCGCCGCCGACGTAGACGGTGCCGCGGTCGCCCGCGGCCAGGCCGTGAACCGGGCCCGTGACGCTCGGCCGGAAGTCCGGCAGGATGCGGCCGGTCGCCAGGTCGTAGGCGAACAGGTTGTCGCGGGCGAGGACGGTCGTGCGGGCGGCATCGCTCACCTCGCTGAACGAGCCGCCGACGACGACCGTGCCGCCGACGAGCGCTATGGCGTTGACGATGCCGTCGAGCACATGAGGGGTGTTGTCAATCGGGTCGGCCGAAACGACGCGAGGGTGCGCGGCGGGGGCCGAGGCAAGGATCGCCGCAAGGGCGACTTTGGCCAGCATTCCCCAACTTCTAGCAGACGAAGGGTGACGCTGCGGATACTTTCCGTTGATTGTCCTGATAGCCATAGGCTGTCGGCATGACGCGCGCGCAGTTGGACAAACAGCCGGGCGAGGTAGCCGCGATGTTCGATCGCACCGCCCGGCGCTACGACCTGGTCAACGATGTGGTCTCCCTGGGGCAGGTCAGGCTCTGGCGGAAGGCGGTGGCCGCCGCAGTGGACGCCGGACCCGGCGAGGTCGTGCTCGACCTGGGCGCGGGCACCGGCACGTCCACCGACGCGTTCACCGCGCTCGGGGCCCGCGCCATCGCCTCGGACTTCTCGCTCGGCATGCTGCGCACAGGCGTGCGCAGGCACGGCGGCAACGCGCTGGCCGGGGCGGGGGTGCCGTTCATCGCGGGTGACGCGCTGCGGTTGCCGTTCGCCGACGACTCCTTCGACGCGGTGACGATCTCGGTGGCGCTGCGCAACGTCCACGACACGGCGCAGGCGCTGGGCGAGATGCTGCGCGTGACGAGGCCGGGCGGGCGGCTGGTCGTCCTGGAGTTCTCACACGTGACTTTCGGGCCGTTCGACCTCGTCTATCGCGAATATCTGATGCGGCTGCTGCCGAAGGTGGCCACGGTGTTCGGGTCCAACGACGAGTCGTACGAATATCTCGCCGAGTCGATCAGGGACTGGCCGGATCAGGCCGCGCTGGCCAGGATCATCCAGGACGCCGGATGGAGCCGGGTGGCGTGGCGCAATCTCACGATGGGGATCGTCGCCATGCACAGGGGGTTCAAGCCTGCCTGAGCCGAAACGCGTCAAGTCCGTCCGGCGACGATTGTCTAAATCATCTTGAAGTCACATTCAGTAAATACTGTGTTGGCGCATCGCATGGTGTCGGTTCGGTTCTGCCGTGCCGTGAAGATGGCATGCCTGCGCGAGTGGGACCCGCTTATCGAGTTTCATATTCCCGCGATTTTCATCGGTTCGCCGGCGTCGGGGCGGCGGTCGCGCATTCAAGATCATCGAGGGCTCGCCGCCAGCGGAATGATCATGGTACGCGGCCCCAGACGACACGCCGTTCTACTTGGATCACAGAACAGCACCCCGACTGCCACTATGTACAGGAAAAGCAGTAGACTGCGGGCCGACAAGTTTGTGAAGGGGTTCACAAAGGAACGAAGGCGCCACTCCACCCCAAGGCCTTCGAGCGTGTAGGACAGGACTGGTCCAGTGACCGTGCCAACAGCCACCGTGCAAGCGCAAGAGCTCGCCGCGACAGATCGAGTGGCGAAGAGGGCGCGACCATGAACACCGCTGACGCCGATGTCATCGTCGTGGGCGCCGGCCCCGCCGGCTCCGCCACCGCCTTCTACCTCGCTCAGGCCGGGCTCGACGTGCTGGTGCTGGAGAAGACCACGTTCCCCAGGGAGAAGGTCTGCGGTGACGGCCTGACCCCGCGGGCGGTCAAGCAACTGCTCAACATGGGCGTCGACATCGACGCGCCAGGCTGGGTCAGGAACAAGGGCCTGCGCGTCGTCGGCGGCGGCCACCGCTTCGACCTCGACTGGCCGCGGCTCGAGCGGTTCCCGGACTTCGGGCTCGTACGCACCCGCCAGGACTTCGACGAGATCGTCGCCGCCAACGCCGTCAAGAACGGCGTGCGGATGATGGAGGGCGTCAACGTCACGGGGCCCGTGCTCGACGACCGCAGCGGCCACATCGTCGGCGTGACGACCAAGGACGGGCGCACGTTCCGCAGCCGCCTGGTCGTGGCCGCCGACGGCAACAGCACCCGGCTGGCCGTCGGCATGGGGCTGCACAAGCGGGAAGACCGGCCGATGGGCGTGGCCGTACGCACCTACTTCGAGAGCCCGCGGCACGACGACGACTACCTGGAGATCTGGCTGGAGCTGTGGGACGGCGACATGTTGCTGCCCGGCTACGGCTGGGTCTTCGGCGTCGGCGACGGCACCGCCAACGTGGGGCTCGGGTTGCTCAACACCAGCGAGCAGTTTAAGAACATCGACTATCGCGACCTGCTCAGGCGCTG
Source organism: Nonomuraea cypriaca (assembly GCF_015645445.1). Classification (GTDB taxonomy): domain Bacteria; phylum Actinomycetota; class Actinomycetes; order Streptosporangiales; family Streptosporangiaceae; genus Nonomuraea; species Nonomuraea cypriaca. The sequence continues at coordinate 21,134 of NZ_JADOGI010000039.1, forward strand.
GTGCCGGTCGATGCCGCCCGAGTGGGGCTTCACCGAGGAGAACATGACGGCCCCCATCCGCGGCGCCGCGCTCCCGATGGCCTTCAACAGGCAGCCCCACTACACACGCGGCCTGATGCTCGTGGGTGACTCCGGCGGGTCGATCAACCCGTTCAACGGCGAGGGCATCGCCTACGCCATGGAGACCGGCGAGATCGCCGCCGAGATCATCGCGAAGGCCCTCAAGGGCACCACTCCCGCGCAGCGCGAGCGGACCCTGCGGACCTATCCCCAGGTGCTCAAGGACGCCTACGGCGGTTATTTCACGCTAGGAAGGTGGTTCGTGGACGCCATCGGGATGCCGGGGGTGATGAGCTTCGGCACCAGGCACGGGCTCCCTCACCCGAGGCTGATGCGCTTCGCGCTCAAACTCCTTGGTAATCTCACCGACCGGCGAGGCGATGCGTCGGACAGGATCATCAACGCTCTCTCAAAGGTCGCCCCACCAGCATGAATCTCCGACTCACCAGGCAAACTCACAGATCCGGCTGCGCGCCCGCGCGCGCGGCGACTCCAGAGGAGGCGTAGCGATGGACCTTTACGTGCCCATCCTGGTGCTCGCCGTTCTCGCGGGGGGCTTCGCGATCTTCTCGGTCACGATCGCTCCCTTCACCGGTCCCAAGCGCTGGAACCGCGCCAAGCTTGACGCATACGAATGCGGCATCGAGCCGACGCCCCAGCCTGTCGGTGGTGGACGGTTCCCGCTCAAATACATGATCACCGCGATGCTCTTCATCGTGTTCGACATCGAGATCATCTTCCTCTACCCGTGGGCGGTCTCGTTCGCCCCGCAGACCAACGACGCGGGCCAGGTGCTCACGTCCGGCCTCGGACTGTTCGCGCTCGTGGAGATGCTGCTGTTCATCGTCACCGTGCTCGTGGCCTACGCGTACGTGTGGCGCCGCAAGGGTCTGGACTGGGACTGAAAATGGGACTTGAAGAGAAACTCCCCAGCGGCTTCATCCTCAGCACGGTCGAAGCGGCCGCCGGATGGGCCCGCAAGAACTCCGTCTGGCCGGCGACGTTCGGCCTCGCCTGCTGCGCCATCGAGTTGATGGCCACCGGCGGCCCGCACTACGACCTGGCGCGCTTCGGCATGGAGCGCGCTTCGGCGTCTCCCCGCCAGGCGGACCTGATGATCGTGGCCGGGCGCGTCTCGCAGAAGATGGCCCCCGTGCTGCGGCAGATCTACGACCAGATGGCCGAGCCGAAGTGGGTCATCTCGATGGGCGTGTGCGCCTCCAGCGGCGGCATGTTCAACAACTACGCGATCGTGCAGGGCGTCGACCACATCGTGCCCGTCGACATCTACCTGCCCGGCTGCCCGCCGCGGCCCGAGATGCTCATCGACTCCATCGTGAAGCTGCACGACAAGATCCAGAACATGAAGTTCGGCGCGCACCGCGCCAAGCAGATCGAGGACCTCGAACTGCAGGCGCTGCGCACGCTGCCACTGATCGACCAGGGGGCTCCGAAGTGACCTCGCCCGACAACCTTCCCGGGAGCCCGAGCGGCGGGGGGACCCCCGAGGTCCCCGTCCCCGCGGTGCCCGAGTCGCCCGTCGCCAGGCGCGGCATGTTCGGCGCGCAGGACACCGGCGACACCTCCGGCTACGGCGGTCTCGTCGTACGCCGGGCGCCCCAGATCTCGACGCCCCGCCCGTACGGCGGCTACTTCGACGAGGTCGTCGACGCCCTCGCGCTCGACGACGCCATCGAACGCGTGGTCGTGGACCGAGGTGAGCTGACGCTGCACGTCAAGCGGGAGCGCCTGGTCGAGGTGTGCGAGAAGCTGCGCGACGACCCGGCCCTGCGCTTCGAGCTCTCGCTGGGCGTGTCCGGCGTGCACTACCCGCACCTGGCGGGTGAGGAGCTGCGCGCGGTCATCCACCTGTGCTCGATCACTTTCAACCGGCGCGTACGCGTCGAGGCGAGCGCCCCTGACGCCGACCCGCACATTCCATCCACTGTCAGCGTTTACCCTGGTCACGACTGGCATGAGCGGGAGACGTACGACTTCTTCGGGATCGTCTTCGACGGTCACCCGGCCCTCACCCGGATCATGATGCCGGACGACTGGGACGGTCACCCGCAGCGCAAGGACTACCCGCTCGGCGGCATCCCGGTCGAATACCGGGGCGCCACCGTTCCCTCGCCGGACCAGAGGAGGAGCTACTCGTGAGCACCGCTTATGACGAGGCGACCGAGGGCAAGGTCTATTCGGTCACCGGCGCCGACTGGGACGAGGTCGTCACCGGCGTGCGCGACTCGGAAGAGGAGCGCCTGGTCGTCAACATGGGCCCGCAGCACCCGTCCACGCACGGCGTGCTCCGCCTGGTCCTGACGCTCGACGGCGAGACGGTCACCGAGGCGCGCGGCGTCATCGGCTACCTGCACACCGGCATCGAGAAGAACACCGAGTTCAGGACGTGGACCCAGGGGACCACGTTCGTGACCCGGATGGACTACCTCGCGCCGATCTTCAACGAGACCGCCTACTGCATGGCCGTCGAGAAGCTGCTCGGCATCGAGGACCGCGTGCCCGACCGGGCGCAGGCCATCCGCGTGATGATGATGGAGCTCAACCGCATCGCCTCGCACCTGGTCGCGATGGGCACGTTCGGCATGGAGCTGGGCGCGACGACGCCGTTCCTGTTCGGCTACCGCGACCGCGAGCTGGTCATGGACCTGTTCGAGTACATCACCGGCCTGCGCATGAACCACGCTTATGTCCGCCCAGGCGGCGTGAGCGTCGATCTGCCCGCGGGCGCGGTCGACAAGGTCGGCGAGTTCCTCAAGGAGATGCCCAAGCGGATCAAGGACATCCGCAAGCTCCTCGACGCCAACCCGGTCTACGTACGCCGCACCCAGGACGTGGCCTACCTCGACCTGACCGGCTGCATGGCGCTCGGCGTCACGGGCCCGATCCTGCGGGCCGCGGGCCTGCCGTGGGACCTGCGCAAGTCGCAGCCCTACTGCGGCTACGAGACCTACGACTTCGAGGTGCCCACCGAGCGTGGCTGCGACGTCTACTCGCGCTACCTCGTGCGCATGAGCGAGATGGAGGAGTCGCTCAAGATCGTCGAGCAGGCTCTCGACCGCATCGCGGGACCGCTCAAGGGCGACCCGGTGATGATCGAGGACAAGAAGATCGGCTGGCCCGCGCAGCTCGCGCTCGGCCCCGACGGGTTCGGCAACTCGCCCGACCACATCGCCCACATCATGGGCACCTCGATGGAGGCGCTCATCCACCACTTCAAGCTGGTGACCGAGGGCTTCAGGGTGCCGGCCGGGCAGGCGTACGCCGCCATCGAGTCGCCGAGGGGCGAGCTCGGCGCCCACGTCGTCAGCGACGGCGGCACCCGCCCCTACCGCGTGCACTTCCGCGAGCCGTCCTTCTGCAACCTGCAGAGCTTCCCCGCGATGGCGGAAGGCGGCCAGGTCGCCGACGTGATCGCCGCGGTGGCATCTATCGACCCCGTCATGGGAGGTGTGGACAGGTGAGCGAGCAGAGCGAGCGAGCAATGGGGCACAGCACGTATTCGCCGGAGGTCCGGGATCGTCTGGAACGAGACGCCAAGGAGATCATCGGCCGCTACCCGAAGACGCGTTCGGCGCTGCTGCCGCTCCTGCACCTCGTGCAGTCGGAGGACGGCTACGTCTCCGACGCTGGCCAGGAGTTCTGCGCCGAGATGCTGGGCCTGAGCAAGGCCGAGGTCACGGGCGTGGTGACCTTCTACACGATGTACAAGCGCAAGCCGGTCGGCGACTACCACGTCGGCGTGTGCATCAACGCGCTGTGCGCGGTCATGGGCGGCGACCAGATCTGGGACGAGCTGACGGAGCACGCCGGCGTCGGCCACGACGAGGCCACGCCCGACGGCAAGGTCTCGCTGGAGCGCATCGAGTGCAACGCGGCCTGCGACTTCGCGCCGGTCATGATGGTCAACTGGGAGTTCTTCGACAACCAGACGCCGGAGTCGGCCAAGCAACTCGTCGACGACCTGCGTGACGGCAAGGACGTGCGGCCCACGCGCGGCCCGAAGAAGCTCTGCACCTTCAAGGAGGCCTCGCGCGTGCTCGCGGGCCTGCCCGACGACCTGGCGGGCGAAGGCCCGTCGGCCGCGGGCCCCTCGCTGGAGGGCCTGAAGGTCGCCAAGGCCAACGGATGGAAGGCCCCCGAGGCATGACGACCACCTTGACACCGATCCTGACCGCGAACTGGGGCCAGGCCAACTCCTTCACCCTCGACGGCTACGGCGAGTATGAAGCGGCCAGGAAGGCGCTGGGCATGGACCCCGACGCCGTCATCCAGGCCGTCAAGGACTCGGGCCTGCGCGGCCGCGGCGGCGCGGGTTTCCCGACCGGCATGAAGTGGGGTTTCATCCCGCAGGGTGACGGGAAGCCGCACTATCTCGTCGTCAACGCCGACGAATCGGAGCCGGGGACCTGCAAGGACATCCCGATGATGATGGCCAACCCGCACGCGCTGGTCGAGGGCATCATCATCACCTCCTACGCGATCCGGGCCAACCACGCCTTCATCTACGTGCGTGGCGAGGTGCTGCACGTGATCCGGCGGCTGCACGCGGCGGTGCGGGAGGCGTACGAGAAGGGTTATCTCGGGAAGGACGTCTTCGGCTCGGGCTACGACCTGGAGCTGGTCGTGCACAGCGGGGCGGGGGCGTACATCTGCGGCGAGGAGACGGCGCTGCTCGACTCGCTGGAAGGCTTCAGGGGTCAACCGCGGCTCAAGCCTCCGTTCCCGGCCGTGGCGGGCCTGTACGCCTCGCCTACTGTCGTGAACAACGTGGAGTCGATCGCCAGTGTTCCCTCGATCATCGGCAACGGCGCCGACTGGTTCGCCGGGATGGGCACCGAGAAGTCCAAGGGCTTCGGCATCTTCTCGCTGAGCGGCCACGTCACCAGGCCCGGCCAGTACGAGGCGCCGCTCGGCATCACCCTGCGCGAGCTGCTCGACATGGCGGGCGGCGTCCGCGCGGGGCACCAGGTCAAGTTCTGGACCCCGGGCGGCTCGTCCACGCCGATCTTCACCGACGAGCACCTCGACGTGCCGCTCGACTTCGAGGCGGTCGGGGCCAAGGGCTCGATGCTCGGCACGCGCGCGCTGCAGATCTTCGACGAGACCACCTGCGTGGTCCGCACGGTGCTGCGCTGGACCGAGTTCTACGCCCACGAGTCGTGCGGCAAGTGCACGCCGTGCCGCGAGGGGACGTACTGGCTCAAGCTGGTGCTCAAGCGCCTGGAGAAGGGCCAGGGCACCGAAGAGGACCTGTCCACGATCACCGACCTCGCGGACAACATCCTGGGCCGCTCGTTCTGCGCGCTGGGCGACGGCGCGACCAGCCCGATCCACTCCTCGGTGAAGTACTTCCGCGAGGAGTACCTCAAGCACTTCGAGATCGGCGGCTGCCCGTTCGACCCGAAGAAGTCCACTCTCTGGGGTGAGCAGTGACCGTCGTAGAGACAGAAACGAACCTGGTGACCCTGACGATCGACGGGTTCCAGGTCAGTGTCCCCAAGGGCACTCTGATCATCAGGGCCGCCGAGCTCCTGGGCATCCAGATCCCCAGGTTCTGCGACCACCCGCTGCTCGACCCGGCGGCCAACTGCCGGCAGTGCCTGGTCGACATCCCCGACGCGGGCAACGGCCGCGGCTTCCCCAAGCCGCAGCCGTCGTGCGCGATCGACGTCGCGGAGGGCATGGTCGTGCAGACCCAGCTCACCTCGCCGGTCGCCGAGAAGGCGCAGCGGGCGGCGATGGAGTTCCTGCTGATGAACCACCCGCTCGACTGCCCGGTCTGCGACAAGGGCGGCGAGTGCCCCCTGCAGAACCAGGCCATGTCGAACGGCCGGGGCGAGTCCAGGTTCCAGGAGCAGAAGCGGACCTTCCCGAAGCCGCTGCCGCTGTCCACGCAGGTGCTGCTCGACCGCGAGCGCTGCGTCCAGTGCGCGCGCTGCATCCGCTTCTCCGACCAGATCGCCGGTGACCCGCTCATCGAGTTCTTCGAGCGCGGGGCCAAGGAGCAGGTCCGCACGGCCGACGGCAAGCCGTTCAACTCCTACTTCTCCGGCAACACGGTGCAGATCTGCCCGGTCGGCGCGCTGACCGGCGCCGCCTACCGGTTCCGGGCCCGCCCGTTCGACCTGGTGTCCACGCCGAGCGCGTGCGAGCACTGCGCCTCCGGCTGCGCCCAGCGCACCGACCACCGGCGCGGCCGGGTCACCCGTCGCCTGGCGGGCAACGACCCGCAGGTCAACGAGGAGTGGAACTGCGACAAGGGCCGCTGGGCGTTCAGCTACGCCACGCAGCCCGACCGGCTCAAGACGCCGCTGGTCCGCAACGAGGAGGGCGTGCTCGTGCCCGCCTCGTGGCCGGAGGCGCTGATGGTGGCCGCCGAGGGGCTCGCCCAGGCCCGCGGCAAGGCGGGCGTGCTGGTCGGCGGCCGGGTCACGGTCGAGGACTCCTACGCGTACGCCAAGTTCGCCAGGCTCGCGCTCGGCACGAACGACATCGACTTCCGCGCCAGGCCGCACTCCGCCGAGGAGGCGCAGTTCCTGGCCCACACGGTGGCCGGCAAGGGCATCGAGATCAGCTACGCCGACCTCGAGAACGCCCCGCACGTGCTGCTCGCCGGTTTCGAGCCCGAGGACGAGTCGCCGATCGTCTTCCTGCGCCTGCGCAAGGCGTGGATGAAGAAGGGCCTCAAGGTCAGCTCGATCGCCCCGTTCGCCTCTCCTGGCCTGGCCAAGATGGGCGGCACGCTCATCCGCACCGCGCCAGGCGCCGAGGCCGACGCGATAGGCGAGCTGGTCGGCACGCTGGCCGAGGGCACGATCGTGCTCGCCGGCGAGCGCCTCGCGACCGTGCCCGGCGCCCTGTCGGCCCTCGTACGGCTCGCCGCCGCCTCCGACGCCAGGCTGGCCTGGATCCCGCGCAGGGCGGGCGAGCGTGGCGCGGTCGAGGCCGGCGCGCTGCCCAACCTGCTGCCGATCGGCCGCCCGGTCGACGACGAGACCGCCAGGGCCGAGGTGGCCAGGGCGTGGAACGTCTCCTCGCTGCCCGCCACGCCGGGCCGCGACACCGCAGGCATCCTCGCCGCCGCCCGCGACGGCGACCTGGACGCGCTGGTCGTCGCCGGGGTCGACCCCTATGACCTGACCGACCCGGTGGCGGCGCTCGAAGCACTCGAGCACACGCCGTTTATCGTCAGCCTGGAGATCCGCGCCAGCGCCGTCACCGACCGCGCCGACGTGGTCCTGCCCGTCGCCGCCGTGCAGGAGAAGGGCGGCACGTTCGTCAACTGGGAGGGCCGGGGCCGCTCGTTCGGGGCGCCGATCAAGGTGCCGGGACTGCGGAGCGACCTGGCCGTGATCGGCGACCTGGCCGACCGGATGGACGTCCACCTGGGCCTGCCGGACGCCAAGGCGGCCAGGCGCGAGCTGTCCGGCATGGGCGCCTGGCGCGGCAGCCGCGTCACCGCGCCCCACGCCGCCACCCGCGCCCAGGTCGCCCCGGCGGCCGGGGAGGCGTTGCTGGCGACGTGGCACCTACTGCTCGACGAGGGCAGGCTGCAGGACGGCGAGCCGTACCTCGCGGGCACCGCCCGCACCGCCGAAGCACTGATCTCCGAGAGCACGGCCGCCGAGCTCGGCGTCGCGGACGGCGACAAGCTCGTCGTCGGCGGTAACGTGACGCTGCCGGTGCGCGTCGCCGGCCTGCCGGACCGCGTGGTCTGGGTGCCGGCCAACTCCGGCGGCTGCTCGGTCACGCGCGACCTGCGCGCGGTGGCCGGCGACATTGTCACCATCGGGAGCGCCTCATGACCATCGTTCTCGCGGCCGATCCCACAGTTGCCGACTTCGGCAAGGACCCGCTGTGGATCACCATCATCAAGGCCGTGATGCTGTTCGTCTTCCTGATGCTGGGCGTGCTGTTCGGCGTCTGGTTCGAGCGGAAGCTGATCTCGCGGATGCAGAACCGCTACGGCCCCAACCGGGCCGGCAAGTTCGGTCTGCTGCAATCCGTGGCCGACGGCCTGAAGATGGGGCTGAAGGAGGACATCTTCCCGCGGACCGTGGACAAGGTGCTCTACCTGCTGGCCCCGGTGATCATGGTGGTCCCGGCGTTCCTGGCCTTCTCGATCGTGCCGTTCGCGCCGATGGTCAACCTGTTCGGCGTGCAGACGCCGCTGCAGCTGGTGGACCTGCCGGTGGCGGTGCTGTTCATGCTCGCCATGGGCGCCGTGTCGGTCTACGGCGTGGTGCTGGCCGGCTGGTCGTCGCGCTCTCCGTACGCGTTGCTCGGCGGTCTGCGTTCGGCGGCGCAGGTGGTGTCGTACGAGATCGCCATGGGGCTGTCGTTCGTGGCGGTCTTCATCTTCGCCGGGACGCTGTCCACCTCGGAGATCGTCGCGGCGCAGGCGCAGACCTGGTTCGTGGTCATGCTGGCCCCGTCGTTCGTGGTCTACGTGTTCTGCATGTTCGGCGAGGCCGCGCGCATCCCGTTCGACCTGCCCGAGGGCGAGGGTGAGCTGGTCGGCGGCTTCCAGACCGAATACTCCTCGTCGCTGAAGTTCGCCCTGATCATGATGGGCGAGTACCTGCACACCTTCACCGCCTCCGCGATCGCGGTCACGCTGTTCCTCGGCGGCTGGCGGGCGCCGATCCCGATCTCGTGGTGGGAGGGCGCCAACACGGGCTATTGGCCGGTCCTGTGGTTCTTCATCAAGTTCGTACTGACCTTCTGCTTCGTCGTCTGGGTGCGGGCCTCGCTGCCCCGAGTGCGCTACGACCAGCTCATGTCCCTGGGCTGGAAGGTGCTGATCCCGTTCAACCTGGCCTGGATCCTGCTCGTCGCGGCCGTCCGCAACGTGATGATCTACGAGGAGAACAGGATGATCTCGATCGCGCTCGGCGTGGTCGTCATCATCGGCGCACTGGCCATCTGGCTGCGGTTCGACACCGTCAACCAGCGGCGCAAGGAAACCAGGAAGGAACAGGTCGCGGCCGAGTTCGAGGAACTGTCCAACGAGCCGGCGGCGGGCGGCTTCCCTGTGCCGCCGCTCGATCTGCCGCACTACCACGGGGTGCAGCACAAGGAGATTCCCAGTGGGACTAACTGATTGGCTGAACCCCGTCAAGGGCTTCGGGGTCACCTTCCACACCATGTTCAAAAAGCCCGTCACGACGAACTACCCGGAGGAGAAGAGGCCGACGGCTCCTCGCTTCCACGGGCGTCACCAGCTCAACCGCTGGCCTGACGGGCTGGAGAAGTGCATCGGGTGCGAGTTGTGCGCCTGGGCGTGTCCGGCCGACGCGATCTACGTCGAGGGCGCGGACAACACCGACGAGGAGCGCTTCTCGCCGGGCGAGCGTTACGGGCGCACGTACCAGATCAACTATCTGCGGTGCATCCTGTGCGGCCTGTGCATCGAGGCCTGCCCGACCCGCGCGCTCACCATGACCAACGAGTACGAACTCGCCGACACCACCCGCGAGAGCCTCATCTACACCAAGGAGATGCTCCTCGCGCCGCTGACCCAGGGCATGGAACAGCCGCCGCACCCCATGCGGCTCGGTGAGACCGAAGAGGACTACTACCGGCTGGGGCGGAACAATGGGTGAGACCATCACGTTCTGGGTGCTTGCCGTCGTGTCCGTCGGCGCCGCGCTCGGCATGGTCTTCAACCGGAAGGCCGTCTACAGCGCGCTGATGCTCGGCACCGTGATGCTCAGCCTCGCGGTCCTGTACGCCGTGCAGGACGCGCCCTTCCTGGCCGCGGTGCAGATCATCGTCTACACCGGCGCGATCATGATGCTGTTCCTGTTCGTGCTCATGCTGGTCGGCGTCGACTCCTCGGACTCCCTCGTCGAGACGCTGAGGGGCCAGCGGTTCTGGGCGGCCATCGCCGGCGTCGGCTTCCTGGCGCTGGTCATCCTGGCCTTCGGCAACGTGGTGTTCGCGCCCGAGGCCGGGCTGACGGCGGCCACGCAACAGGGCGGCTACATCCGCTCGATCGCGCTGCTGCTCTTCACCAAGTACGTGTTCGCGTTCGAGATCACCTCGGCGCTTCTGATCACCGCCGCGCTGGGCGCGATGGTGCTGGCGCACCGGGAGCGAGCGACCGCGAAGGCCACGCAGAAGGAGCTGGCCCGCGCCAGGTTCCGCAGCGACCGCCCGTTGGCGCTGCCCGGCCCCGGCACCTACGCCAGGAGCAATGCCATCGACATGCCGGCGCTGCTGCCCGACGGGTCGGTCGCGGAGTCGTCGGTCAACCGCTATATCGCGCGCTACGACGTCGAGCACGACCACCTGCCCGAGGATCCGAAGCTCGCCGAGGCGATCAAGCACACGGCTGAGGAGGACACCGAGGAGCGCGACATCGAGGAGACACACATCGAGGCGCGGGACTCCGAGGAGACCACCAACGAGGTGACCAAATGACGACGCACTACCTCGTACTTTCCGGCCTGCTCTTCGCCATCGGCGCGATGGGCGTGCTGATCAGGCGTAACGCGATCGTGGTGTTCATGTGCGTGGAGCTCATGCTCAACGCCTGCAACCTCGCGTTCGTCACCTTCTCCAGGCAGGTCGGCAACCTGGAGGGCCAGATCATCGCGTTCTTCGTGATGGTGGTGGCCGCGGCCGAGGTCGTGGTCGGACTGGCCATCATCGTGACGATCTTCCGAACCCGCAGGTCCGCGTCGGTCGACGACGCCAACCTGCTGAAGTACTAAGAGGTGACTGGTGGAATCTCAAATCGCTGAGATCGCCCAGCACACCGGCGGCGTGATCGGCGTCTCCTGGCTGTTGATCGCCTTCCCCCTGGTGGGGGCGGTCATCCTGCTGGTGTTCGGCCGGTCCACGAACCGCTGGGGCCATCTGCTGGGCGTGGCCATGTCCCTCGCCTCGTTCGTCGTGGCCGTGCTGGCGTTCTTCGAGCTGATCGGGTTCGGAGAGGAGGAGCGCCGGCGGGCCGTCCATCTTTATGAGTTCATTCCCGGCATGGTCGACATGGGGCTCCTGATCGACCCCTTGTCGATCAGCTTCGCGCTGCTGATCACCGGTGTGGGCTCGCTGATCCACATCTACTCGATCGGCTACATGTCGCACGACGAGCACCGGCGCAGGTTCTTCGCCTACCTGAACCTGTTCGTGGCCGCGATGCTCCTGCTGGTGCTGGCCGACAACTTCGTCGGTCTGTTCATCGGCTGGGAGGGCGTGGGTCTGGCGTCGTACCTGCTGATCGGGTTCTGGCAGTTCAAGCCGTCGGCGGCGGTCGCGGCGAAGAAGGCGTTCGTCGTCAACCGCGTCGGCGACTTCGGCCTGCTGGTCGGCATGTTCCTCATCTGGACCACGTTCGGCTCGCTCGCCTTCCAGGACCTGAAGCCGATCACGTCGGAGAACCCGACCACGCTGGCCATCGGCCTGTTGCTGCTCCTCGGCGCGTGCGGCAAGTCGGCGCAGCTGCCGCTGCAGTCCTGGCTGCTGGACGCCATGGAGGGCCCGACCCCCGTGTCGGCCCTGATCCACGCCGCGACCATGGTGACCGCCGGCGTCTACCTCGTGGTCCGCTCCGGCGCGTTCTTCTTCCCCGAGGGCTCGGGCGCCGCGCTCGCCGTCGCCATCGTCGGCGCGGCCACGCTGCTGGCCGGTGCCATCATCGGTTGCGCGAAGGACGACATCAAGAAGGGCCTGGCCGGTTCGACGATGTCGCAGATCGGCTACATGATGCTCGGCGCGGGCCTCGGCCCTGCGGGCTACGCCTTCGCGATCGGCCACCTGATCACGCACGGCTTCTTCAAGGCCGACCTGTTCCTCGGCGCCGGCTCGGTCATGCACGGCATGAACGACGAAGTGGACATGCGGAAGTACGGCGGCCTGCGCAAGTTCATGCCGCTCACCTTCGCGACCTTCTTCATCGGCTACCTGGCGATCATCGGGTTCCCGCTGCTGTCCGGCTACTTCACCAAGGACGGCATCATCGAGACCGCGGTGCACCACCAGCCGATCCTGGGCTGGCTGGCCGTGCTGGGCGCGGGCATCACCGGCTTCTACATGTCGCGGATGGTCTTCATGACCTTCTTCGGCGAGAAGCGCTGGGCCGACGACGCGCACCCGCACGAGTCGCCCTCCGTCATGACGGTGCCGCTGATGATCCTCTCGCTCGGGGCACTGGGCCTGGGCGCGTGGCTCGTCCTCAGCAACACGCTGATGAGGTTCCTCGGCCCGGCCGTCGGGCTCCCCGCGGAGCTGCCCGAGTTCAACCCCACCAGCACGCCCGGTCTCGCCACCCTCGCGCTCGTCGCCGTCGGCGTGGTCATCGCCTGGATGCGGTACGGCCGGGTCGAGGTGCCGTCCGTGCAGCCGCGCGGGTCGTTCCTGACCACGTTCGCCCGGCGCGACCTCTACGGTGACGCGCTCAACGAGTCGCTCGTCATGCGCCCGGGCCAGTGGCTGACCCGCATCGCGGTGTTCTTCGACAACCGCGGCATCGACGGGCTGGTCAACGGCCTGGCGGCGGGCATCGGCGGCAGTTCGGGGCGCCTGCGGCGACTCCAGACGGGCTTCGCCAGAACGTACGCGCTGTCCATCCTGATCGGCGCCGCCCTGCTGACCGGCGCCCTGCTCCTCGTTGGGAACATCTGATGTCACCCTGGCTTCCGATACTCATGGCGGTGCCCGTGGTGGGCGCCATCGTGGTGGCCCTGCTTCCCAAGGGCAGTGACAAGCTGGCCAAGCAGGTCACACTGGCGGTATCGCTGCTGGTGCTGGTCCTGACGGGCGTCATGGCCGCCGGGTTCAGGCCGAACGGCGACCGGTTCCAGTTCACGGCCGAGTACGACTGGATCCCGAGCTTCGGCGTGAAGTTCGGGGTCGGCGTGGACGGCGTCGCGCTCGTGCTGATCGCGCTCTCGGTGGTGCTGGTGCCGATCGTGGTGCTGGCCTCCTGGCACGACGCGGACGGCGTCAAGACCGCGGACGGCACGCTCATCACGCCCAAGCGGTCGGTGAAGACGTACTTCTCGCTGCTGCTGGTGCTGGAGACGATGATGATCGGCGTCTTCGCGGCGACCGACATCTTCCTCTTCTACGTCTTCTTCGAAGCCATGCTGATCCCGATGTACTTCATGATCGGGTCGTACGGCGGCGCCCAGCGGTCGTACGCGGCCGTGAAGTTCCTGCTGTACTCCCTGTTCGGCGGCCTGCTCATGCTGGTCGCGGTCATCGGGCTCTACGTGGTCGCGGGCAGCAAGACGTTCATGTTCCCCGAACTCGTCGGGGTCATCCAGGACCCGACGATGCAGAAGTGGCTGTTCGGCGGCTTCTTCATCGCCTTCGCGATCAAGGCGCCGCTGTGGCCGGTGCACACCTGGCTGCCCGACGCGGCCGCGCAGGCCCCGGCCGGGGCCGCCGTGCTGCTGGTGGGCGTGCTGGACAAGGTCGGCACGTTCGGCATGCTGCGCTTCTGCCTGGAGCTCTTCCCCGACGCGGCCAAGGCGTTCACGATGCCGATCGTCGTGCTGGCGGTCATCAGCATCATCTACGGCGCCATCGTGGCCATCGGGCAGACCGACATGAAGCGGCTCATCGCGTACACGTCGATCTCGCACTTCGGCTTCATCGTGCTCGGCGTGTTCGCCATGTCGTCGGTCGCGCAGTCCGGCGCCGCCCTCTACATGGTCAACCACGGCTTCGCGACCGGCGCGCTGTTCCTGGCCGCCGGGTTCCTGATCGCCAGGCGCGGCTCGCCGTTCATCGGCGACTACGGAGGCGTGCAGAAGGTCGCACCGGTGCTCGCGGGCTTCTTCCTGGTCGCCGGTCTGGCCGGGCTCTCGCTGCCTGGCCTGTCGTCCTTCGTGAGCGAGTTCATGGTCATGGTCGGGACGTACTCCAGCGAGGCGCACGGTTCCGGCGCGCTCACCGCGGCCGCGATCGTCTCGGCGGTCGCCGTGATCCTTGCGGCCGTCTACATCCTGTGGATGGTGCAGCGGGCCATGAACGGGCCGACGGCCGAGCCGGTCAAGGCGTTCAAGGACCTGAACGTCCGTGAGGTCTGGGTGCTGGCCCCGCTGGTCGCCCTGATCATCGGCTTCGGGATCTTCCCCAAGCCGCTGCTCGACGTGATCAACCCGTCAGTGCAACAAACGCTGACCAACGTGCAGGTACCCACCTCCACCATCGCTGAGAAGGGGACAGGTCAGTGAACCCCGCCATCGAAGCGCCGACCATCGAATACGGCACACTGGCGCCGTTGCTGGTGGTCTTCGGCGCGGCCGTCATCGGCGTACTCATCGAGGCGTTCGCGCCGCGCTACCTGCGCAAGGCGATGCACGTGCCGCTCACCCTGCTGAGCCTGTTCGGCGCGTTCGCGCTGGTCCTCGTACAGGTGCTGCGCGGCCAGGTGTCCACGACGCCGTCCGCCATGGGCGCGGTCGCGGTGGACGGCCCCTCGCTGTTCATCTGGGGCGTCATCCTCGTCCTGTCGTTCGTCTGCGTGCTGCTGATCAATGACGAGGGCCACTTCGTCGCCTCGGCCGCGGCCGTGCCCGGCAGCGCCGACGAGGAGGAGGCCGAGGCCGAGAGCGGCGGGACCGGCCACACCGAGGTCTATCCGCTGGTGCTGTTCGCGGTCGGCGGCATGCTGCTGTTCCCGGCCTCGCACGACCTGCTGATGATGTTCGTGGCACTCGAGGTCATGTCGCTGCCGCTCTACCTGCTGTGCGGCCTGGCCCGCCGGCGCCGCCTGCTGTCGCAGGAGGCGTCGATGAAGTACTTCCTGCTGGGCGCGTTCTCCTCGGCCTTCTTCCTGTACGGCATCGCGATGATCTACGGCTACGCGGGCACCGTCTCGCTGCCGGGCATCAACGCCGCCATGGCCGGGGGCGCGGAGCTCGACCCGCTGCTGATGATCGGGCTGGCGCTGATCGGCGTGGGCCTGATGTTCAAGATCGGCGCGGCGCCGTTCCACGTGTGGAAGCCGGACGTCTACCAGGGCGCCCCGACGCCCATCACCGCGCTCATGGCCTCGGGCACGTTGGTCGCGGCCGTGGGGGCCGTGCTGAGGGTGTTCTGGGTCGGTCTGGGCAACCTGGACTGGAACTGGCGGCCGGTCATCTGGGGCGTCGCCGCCCTCACGATGATCGTGGGCTCGATCCTGGCGATCACCCAGACCGACATCAAGCGGATGCTCGCCTACTCGTCCATCGCGCACGCGGGCTTCCTGCTCGTGGGCGTGATGGCCACGTTCGGCACCGCCGAGCAGAACGCCGTCTCGCTCAAGGCGATCCTGTTCTACCTGGCCGTCTACAGCATCACGACGGTGGGCGCGTTCGCCGTGGTCACGCTCATCCGCGACCCTGGCGGCGAGGCGGGGCACCTGTCGCGCTGGGCCGGGCTGGGCAAGCGCGCGCCGGTGCTCGCCGGGGTGTTCGCCTTCTTCCTGCTGGCCTTCGCCGGCATCCCGCTGACCAGCGGTTTCTTCGGCAAGTACGCCATCTTCGCTGCCGCGCTGGACAGCGGCACGCAGGTCGGCGACTCGATGGGCGGCTGGATGGCCGGCCTGGTCGTCGTGGGTGTCGTCGCGTCCGCGATCGCGGCGTTCTTCTACGTGCGTGTGATCGTGCTGATGTTCTTCAGCGAGCCCGCGGCCGACGGCCCGGCGATCGCGGTGCCCAGTATGGGGACCGTGGCGGTCATCGCCGTTTCGCTGCTGATTACGGTAGGGGTGGGGCTCTATCCGGAGTCCATGCTCGGTGTTGCCAACGACGCTGCTCGCAGCCTGTTCATCAGATAAGGGGATCTCGTATGTCTGCGCCTCCCGTGGTTGACCTTCCCATCGAGGACGAGCGGTTGGCGCAGGACGTGGCCAACGGACTGGCCGCGGTCGAGAAGCTCCTGCGTTCGTCGGTGGAGAGCGAGGACGCCTTCGTCACGGAGGCGTCCAAGCACCTCATCGAGGCGGGCGGCAAGCGTTTCCGCACGTTGATGGTGCTGCTGGCGGCCCAGTTCGGCGACCCGTCGGCGCCGGGCGTGGTGCCTGGCGCGGTGGTCATCGAGCTGACCCACCTGGGCTCGCTCTACCACGACGACGTCATGGACGAGGCCCTGGTGCGCAGGGGCTCGCCGTCCGCCAACGCCCGGTGGGACAACACCGTGGCGATCCTGACCGGCGACTACCTGTTCGCTCAGGCCTCCGACATCCTGGCCGACCTCGGTCCGGGGTTGATCAGGGTGCAGGCGCAGACGTTCTCGCGCCTCGTACAGGGGCAGATCCGTGAGACCGTCGGGCCGCGCGACTGCGAGGATCCCGTCGCCCACTACCTGGGCGTCCTGGCGGACAAGACCGGCTCCCTGATCGCCGCGTCCGGGCGTTTCGGCGCGTTGCTGTCGGGGGCGCCCGCGGAGGTCGAGGAGCGCCTCAGCCGGGCGTGTGAGGCCATCGGGGTGGCCTGGCAGCTCGGGGACGACCTGCTGGACGTGGCCTCCAGCGGGGCTCAGTCGGGCAAGACGCCAGGGACCGACCTGCGCGAGGGCATCAAGACCCTGCCCGTCCTGTACGTGCTGGAGTCCGAGGGGGACACGCGACTGGCGTCGTTGTTGTCGGGGCCGGTGGCGGAGCAGGATGTGGAGGAGGCGTTGACGCTGCTGCGCGCGCATCCCGGCATGGCGAAGGCGCGGGCCGAGCTGGACGCCTGGGTGGACCGGGCCCGTTCCGACATTTCCAGCCTGCCCAACATCCCCGCCAAGTCCGCTTTTTTGGCGCTATGTGACTACGTTGTCGAGCGTTCTGGCTGATTTCCTGCTTCGGGCGGCGGCGCGTGCCGTGCGGAAGCTGTCGTACGTGAAGATCGCCAGGGCCAGCCAGACGATCGAGAAGCCGATCCACCTGCTGGGCGGCATGGTCTCCTTGGCGATCAGCACGCCCACCGCGAACTGCAGGACGGGCGCGATGTACTGCAGAAGCCCGACGGTGCTGAGCGGCACCCGGATCGCGGCAGCCCCGAAGCAGAGCAGCGGGAGCGCCGTGATGACCCCCGCGCCGACGAGCAGCACCGCGTGCCACACCCCGCCGTCCCCGAACGTGCCGTCGCCCGAGCCCTCCAGGAAGAGGAGATAGCCGAGGGCGGGGAGCAGCAGGACCAGCGTCTCCACGGCCAGGCTCTCCGTCGCGGCCACGTTGGCCCGCTTCTTCACCAGTCCGTACACGCCGAAGCTCACGGCCAGCGTGAGGGCGATCCACGGCGGCCGCCCGTAGTCGAGCGCCAGCACCACCACCGCCAGCGCCCCGAACCCGACCGCGGCCCATTGCAGTGGCCGCAGCCGCTCCCGCAGCAGTACCACCCCGAAGAGCACGCTCACCAGGGGGTTGATGAAGTAGCCCAGGGCGCTCTCGACCACGTGACCGGTGTTGACCGCGTAGATGTAGACGCCCCAGTTGACGGTGACGACCACGGCCGCCACCGTCAGCAACGCCAGCTTGGCCGGCTGCCTGACCAGCCGGCGGAACCACGACCAGTGCCTGCGCACGGCCAGGACCGCCAGCACGGCGAGCAGCGACCACACCATCCGATGCGCGAGGATCTCGACGGCTCCGGCCGGCTTGAGCAGCGGCCAGTAGAGGGGGAACAACCCCCACATCGCATAGGCGGCGATCCCGAACAACACACCACGCCGAGAGTCAGGCATGTCCCCCATCTTCAGCCATTACCACCTTTAAACACAAATTCCGGTCGCTGTACGGAAATGTGTAGTTCTACTTAAGTGTTAGGGGGTGAGTAGGCTGGAAGAGACCCATGGAGGTTAGTGCTATGGGCTGGCTGTTCGGCGGCAACAAGACATCGATGGTCCGTCCCGGGGACGCCCTTCCCGGACGCGCGGAGACCATGCCCGTGCCGGCGCGGCACGCGGTCCTGGACGCCCCTCTGGCCCCGCCGTACCCGCCGGGGATGGAGGTCGCGGACTTCGGCCTGGGCTGCTTCTGGGGCGCCGAGCGCATCTTCTGGCAGACGCCGGGGGTCTTCACGACGGCGGTCGGGTATCAGGGCGGCCACACGCCCAACCCGACGTACGAGGAGGTCTGCAGCGGGCTCACGGGGCACACCGAGGCTGTCAGAGTCGTGTTCGACCCGGCGAAGGTGTCGTACGAGGAGCTCCTGAGGATCTTCTGGGAGGCCCACGACCCGACCCAGGGGATGCGGCAGGGCAACGACGTGGGGACGCAGTACCGGTCCGCCATCTACTACCACTCACCCGAGCAGCGCAAGGCCGCGGAGACGACAAGGGACGCGTACCAGCGGGTGCTGCGGGGGTCGGGCTACGGCGAGATCACCACGGAGATCGCCGAGGCGGGCCCGTTCCACTTCGCGGAGGACTATCACCAGCAGTATTTGTTTAAAGTTCCGAACGGATACTGCGGCATCGGCGGGACGGGCGTTGCCTGCCCTGTGGGCCTGACCTCCGGCGAGGCGTAGAGCAGTGGCCGGAGCGGTTCGGTGGGTAGCTGGGGCATGACAATGGGTGGGCAACCTTCGGAATCACGGGACGGCGAGCTCTCGCGGCCATAGCATCGTTGCTATGGCCTGGGGTACTGTGGAGCTCGAACCGGAGGTTCGGGAGTGGCTTGAGAAGCTCTCGGCGGAGTCGTTCGCGCGAGCGGCCTTTTATATCGAGCTGTTGGCGGCGGAGGGCCCGCTCCTTGGGGATCCGTACACGCGACAGCTTGATGGCAAGCTGCGCGAGCTCCGGTTCTACCTTGATGATCTGACAATGCGGATCAGTTACTGGATCGCTCCGCAATGGCGGATCACCCTTCTGACCGTTTTCCACAAAACGCGAATGAGGGAAGATCGAGAAGTGGACCGGGCGCGCCGGGCGTTGTACCGCTGTAGGGACGAGGCGCACTCGGTGGACGAGGAGTGGTGATGACCGAGCGGACCGACTGGGCCGAGCTCCGGGATCGACGGCTGTCCGAGCCGGGGGCGGCCGAGGCTTACGATGCGACTCGTCTTGCCTTCGAACTCGGTCGGGCGGTACGGCAGATGAGGGAATCCCATGGGTGGAGCCAGAGTGAGTTGGCCCGTGCTGCGGACATGACACAGTCGGCAGTAGCCCGCTTCGAAGCGGGAGGCACCGTCCCGACGTTGCCAGTCCTCGAGCGCTTGGCTAGGGCTCTGGACGCCGATCTGGAAGTACGAATCAGTCCGCGTGCTCCCGCAGCCTGAGTTTGATCTATGGCGCGAGATGAACCGCTACCACCAGCAATATTTGTACAAAGTGCCCAATGGGTACTGTGGGATCGGCGCACTGGAGTCTCGTGCTCTGTGGGTGTGGCGTCTTCCGGAGAGTGATCTGACGGCTGGCAGTCTCCGAGCGAGATCGTGAGTTGTTGCCCCTTGTGTAACTCGCGAGGGGCAACGGCCGTGTTTTGGCACTCGTCCTGGCTGGCTGCCCAGGTCTTGGAGGCGGTCGTCACCTGTACGCCCGTAGTCGCCGCCGCCAGCGGCCGACGTTGGCGTGCGCAGTCGACCAGGTTGCCGAGGAAATCGCCGAGGAACGGCTTTTGATCAGACGTCCCAAGGTTTGGCAGAAGTGGCGCGATGTTCCTCTTGGGGAGATCGATACCTGTCGCGCTCGCGAGGCCAAGGACTCAGTGCGATCGTCAGTCCGGCGTACATGGACCATCTCCTCTCCGATGCGCGTTGCGCGTGGCAATCGCGCCTTCTGTCCATCATTGACGGCCGCATCGGAGCGCTTCTAGACAAACTTGCCCGAATTAGGCGATATGATGCACGCCCCATTCTCGGCCGTGACCGGACGTTTACGATGGCGGCCCGATCCATCCGCCGCCGGATTGCCTCTGACTCAGGAATTCGTGAGACGCGGCAACAATGGAATTGAACCTCCGCTGCCGAGTCCGACCAAATGGACGGCGAGCTAGCCTGTCCAGCGTGCTGAAGAGGTGGATCGTCCGTTCGGCGAATCCTGGCCCACGCCCATCCTGCACCGCATGACACTCTCGTTGACGCTGGCCCCACCAGAGTCGCACCTATAAATGCCGTCCATGTAAATCAAAGAAAGGCAAGATATGGGGGGCGTGAATTTATGACGCCGCTCGGTGTGCAGGGCGGGGGCCTGGTAATAATGGGTCGGGTCAGGAGAATTCCACCCGAGCAGACTCAGGGGGTAGTTATGTACGGATACCTGCCAGACGCTGCCTACAGGCCGGCTCCGCGTACGGGTGTGCGCCGCTGGTACGAGGCCATCGTGCTCGGCGAGCGGGCCTGAGTGATACGGGTGCTGCGGTCGGACTCCGACCGCAGCACTCCATGTCAGGAGCCGGATGACGGTACCCGGGAAGGGGTTTCCCAATGGCACGACCTCCTTATCCCCAAGCTCAGCGCCACGACGTGGTGGAAAGTCTGGGCGGATTTTCAATTTCGGACCCTTATCGCTGGCTGGAAGTCAGTGCTGACCCGCGTGTGCGGGCGTGGGCGGCCCAGCAGGACGAGTTGTTTTCTGCGCATCGTGCTGAATGGTCCGAAACCGAGAGCTGGAGGTCCATGATCGAGAATTTCTCCACCTTCGGGGTCTCCGATCCGCCACTGGTGCGGGGATCGCTGATGTTCATCGCCGAGCAACTGTGTGACGACGAACAACGCCGCCTGGTCGTGGTCGACGGCGCGGGGGACCGGCGCGTGCTGGTGGATCCGGTGCAGCTGGACCCATCCGGCCAAACGCGGCTGTACACATGGTGGCCGTCGCGTGAGGGCGAGCGGGTAGCGGTTCAACTGGAGGTCGCCGAACAGCCTGCGAGCGACATCGTGGTGCTGGATGTCCGTACCGGTGAGGTGCTGGACGGGCCTCTGCCGCGCGCGTGCAACACCTCGCTCGCCTGGCTGCCGGGAGGAGAGGCCTTCTACTACGTCAGCCGGGTGCCCGATGAGGAACTGGCTCCGGGAGACCGGCGGTTGCACCGGCGAGTTCGGCTGCATCGCATCGGATCCCCGCCCGAGACCGACCTCATGGTGTTCGGCGGAGTCGATGCCCCTGACTGCTACTACGGGCTCACCGTGAGCGCCGATGGCCGCCACATCGCGATGACGGTGTCGGACGGGCCCGTCCCCCACAATGACGTGTTGATCGCCGAGTTGACCGATCCGCAGGCTCTTCGCTTCGTGAAGACGGTGGACGGACACGCCACGGGCGCCCGCGTCCTGCCGCGTTTTCTGCCTGACGGCAAGCTGCTGCTGGTCACCGATTACCAGGCTCCGTGTGGTCGCATCTGCACGACGCCCAGGCACGAGACGGACCCGTCAGCATGGCGCACGCTGGTGCCCGAAGACCCCCAGGCCCCCTTGGACGACTGTCTGATCCTGGACGATCCGATGCTGCCGCGTCCTTTGCTGCTGGTGGCGCGCGCCCGCCACGGTGTCTCCACCTTGACGGTGCACGATCTGGACGATGGCCGACAGTTCACCACGGTGCCACTGCCCGGTATAGGCGTGGCGTCATCCCTGCAGACCGAGGTCCCTCACGGACGTCACTTGTGGTTCAGTTACTGCGACGCCACCAGACCGGCGGCCGTCTATCGCTATCACGCCGTCACAGGGGAGGTGGCCTCTGAGGTCGCCGGTGCTGCGAGCACGCCTCACTCGACCATCTGCAGCTGCACCGTTCGTTACCCGGCTGGCGATGGCACCGAGGTCACGCTGTTCCTCTTCACGCCGTCCGAGGAGCTCGACGGCCCTCGCCCGACTCTCCTGCACGGCTACGGAAGCTTTGGCCTGGCGATGCGTCCGCTGTTCTCTCCGATGGCGGCCGCGTGGGTCCACGCCGGCGGTGTTCACGCGGTCGCCTGTGTGCGCGGTGGCGGTGAAGAAGGTCAGCACTGGCACGATGCCGGTCGCGGACCGCACAAGCAGCGGACGATCAGCGATTTCAACGACGCCGCGGCCTGGCTCATCCGTACCGGCTACACCACCCCCGACCAACTGGCGATCTATGGGATGTCCGGGGGTGGACTGCTGGTCACCGCCGCCGCCACGCAGCGCCCCGATCTGTACGCCGCGGTCATCGCTGACGGCCCGCTGTGCGACATGGTTCGCTACGAGCGCTTCGGCCTGGGTGGCACCTGGAGCGAGGAATTCGGCTCCTCCGCGCAGCCAGAGCAACTCCCGTGGCTGCTCGCCTACTCCCCCTACCACCACGTCTCTTCGGGAACCGCCTACCCCGCCTTCCTGCTCGCAGGCGCGGTCACTGACCTGCTGACCGGTGAGGCCCACGTCAGCAAAATGTGCGCGGCCCTTCAGTACGCCACCAGCAGCGATCGCCCTGTTCTGATGCGCCGCGAACCCGACAGCGCTCACGCCGGGTCGTGCGCGAGCAAGGAACGCGCCCTGGCCGCCGACATGCTCGCCTTCGCCGCAAAATACACAGGTCTTTCACTCAGCGGGTGACCGCGCTCGTACGGGAGGGGCAGCAGGGTGGCCTGGCCTCCATCGGATCTCCAGTCCCTTGGCGTTCGGGAAAAACCTCGCCTCCGTCGCGTACGGACTGCTGGTATTTCCCGAACAACACGTTCAAGGGCGAGTCGCCTGCGGCGGCCGGCCGCGCGTCGGGCGGTCGCTGGACCGCGCTGCGGCCTGGGAGTCGGTCGCGGCCAGCACCGCCAACGCGCGTCCTGCGCTCAGTGTGACTTAACGGTAAGGGATGAGCACACGGACCAGGTGGCAGATGTGCTGATCTCCTTCGAAGCGCGATCTCCGGTAAGCGGTCCCGTCCATGGGCAGAGCTTACGGTCGGCTAAAGATATGCGATCTTGTGGCCTCGAGTATGGTCCATTGCTCCCCTGTCAGCCTGTAGGGCGGAGTGAGAGCCTTGAGATCGCTTGCGTTGGGAATAACCTGCGCTCGCTCAAACCCCTCAAGTGCCCATGTGGTTATTCCCGTTCGCGCACTAACCTCTTTTATCGACAGCCCGCTTTTTAGTCGAGCGTTGCGAAGCGCCTCCGCGAGTTGCCCCTTGGGGCCTGGTGGGAGCGTGACCGGAGAGGAGGCACTCGGGCGGGGCGCCCTGTCCGCCTCCCCCTCTGAGCGGGAGGAGCCCGCGACGGCCGCAACGCCGCCTGATAGGAGGCCAAAGCCGATGATCAAAGCTACTATGGGCACGATCGCGCCTGAGGGGTCGGAGTCGGTAGTGTTGGAGGTTGTGGAGTTACGATTGTGAGCCCTGACTCGTATCCGCTTGCCGCTCTTGAGATATCGCCAATGCGATCTGATGGGAACCATGGAGCGAGGTTAAACGGCGGCGCCGACAAATTAGCCAGCAGGTAGCGGGGCTAGCAAAATGACGCTTGGCGGATACGCTCGCCTTGCTTTACGGAGACCGTACCTAGTGTTATAGGTCAGCCTCTTTGGCTGTTTACGAGTGGCGATTATGGGGCGATTGAGGTACTGGTGATCTAATGCGGGCTGAGGATCGTATTCCGTCCTGATGCTGCACTGTTCGTATCTTCGGCCGAGGCCAAGTCCACCTACGAACCTGGTGGGGTACACGAGTGAAGCCGTAGGTGTCACGCTCAAGAGGCTGCCGCCCCACTTCAGGTGCTCGGGCCTTACAGCCCTGTGCTCCGGGTCGGGTTGCCATCGAATCACCTGCCTACCGCAGGTTGCCCTGACTTCTGGTGTCGGACCTCGGCGTGTAGATTCCTGGCCAGCTCCTCCAAGGTCTCTCCGCAACGCACGTTGGAGAGGCCGCTGTTCTTGGGCATGAAGTTGACTCGCATGGCCACCCAGCCTCCAGACATGTCGGTGATCTGCCATCCGGGGAATCTGCTGAGCACTTGCTGCACGGTCAGAGACACGGCTGCGCTCCGGCGATCAGGGACGAGAGCGGATGTGTCATGCGCAGTTCGGTGTAGCGAAGGGCGACTCGGTGGGCGGCGCGGCTCGGCTGGGTGAAGGGATGCCCTGCGTAGATCGCTCGGTGTCGGCGTGGGTTCCAGCCAGTGCGCCACCAGTACGTGCCGTCCGCGCACCATACGATCAAGCCGACCCAGACCGACACCATGGGCGTGCCGTAGTCGTGATGGACGTCGGTAGTGATTCCCTTCTCCGCAAGAGCAGTGGCCAGCCCTTGCGCGGCGGCCAGGGGTTGAGGCGGTAGTGCGTTCATGTACTGAGCGTCGCCGTCACATAACTACAGGTGAACGGCCTAGCGCTGCTGGTGGTACGTCTATTCCCGTCACGAATATCGGTACGGCCAAGGTCAGCGGCTTAACCTAGCGTTGTGACCCAGATACCGCCGCAGTTCTGGTCCGGGCCAGTCGTCGCCGCCGCTCTCGCCGAGTGCGATCTACCGACCATCCTTGAAGAGGTACGGCGGGCGCACGGTTGGACGCAGGGCCAGCTTGCTGAGGCGGTCGGCTACTCCCAGAGCTGGGTCTAAGGTGTTGCGTGGCCGTCAGCCGCTCACCGTAGACCAGGTTCGGGAGATATCCATCCAGATCGGGGTGCCGCTTCACTTGCTCCGATTTGGAGCCCGAGGGGATGACGATCTGACGAAGCGCAGAGATTTCGGCAAGGCGCTGGCGTTGACCGCTCTGGCGGGTGTGGCACTGCCCAAGCGGCCGGATGTGGACGAGACGACGGCCGCCACGCTGACCAGCATTACCCGTGCCCAGCGCCGGTTGGAGGCTGTCACGCCTGCGCGTGAACTCGCTCGTTCGGCGGTGGCGCAGGTCGATCTCGCGCGCCGCGTTCTCGGCCGCGCGTCGCGGTCTGCGCATGCTGACGGGGTCCGGGCCGGCCTCAGCGAGGCGGCAGGCTTCGCGGCCTGGGTGCATGCCGACATGCAGGACACCGGCTCGGCGCGCTTCTACTATCGTCGCGCGATCGACAGCGCGCGGCAGGCCAACAACTCGCTGCTGGGTGCGTACATGATCGGCAGTCTGGCCGCGTTCGAGATTGACGCCGATGACCCGCTGATCGGACTGAATCTCTTGGCGAGGGCACGGAGGGAGATCGGAGAGCGGCCACCGGCCACCGGCCGTGCGTGGCTGTCGAGTCTCGAAGCGCTTGGTCATGCGACCGCACGAGACGAGGCGGCAGCGCTTCAGGCGTTGAAGGCGGCTGAGTCAGCGGTACGGGCTGGTGAACGGGCCGTTGCGCCGCCTTGGCCCTGGGTGTTCCCGTTCGATCACGCGAAGCTGGCGGGCTATCGCGCCCTGGTGATGGTACGGCTCAAGCGGCCGGCCGAAGCCGTTGCCGCCTTCAACGAGTCGCTCTCGTCGGCCCAGCCCGGCGCGAAGCAGCGGGGCGTGCTCATGACTGAGGTAGCGACCGCTGAGGCCATGTCGGGGCACTACGACGAGGCGCTGTATCTGGCGTCCAACGCGCTTACTGTGGGGACGGCGTATGGCTCCGAGCGTGTCCTGCACCGGGTCAAGAACTTCCGCCGAGCGTATGCCGGGCCGTCGTCCGGCGCCCTGCGCTCGTTCGACGAACGTCTTCACGCCACTCTGCTCTAGGGGAATCATGGTCCGCATCGCTGTTTCCGGCCACCGGGGTCTTCCGGAGGAGACTGCCGTACTGATCGATCGGGCGATACGGAAGGCGCTCTCGGACTACCTGCCTGACGTCTGCGGGTTGTCCTGTCTGGCGGACGGAGCCGATCAGATCTTCGCCCGTGGAGTGCTGAATGTTGGTGGGGTGCTGGAGGCAGTCATACCAGCCAAGGAGTACCGAGACGGGCTGCCGAGTGAGTGCCATGCTGCGTATGACGAGTTGCTGGGCCGGGCGATCCGGACTCACAGGCTGGAGTTTGTGGAGTCCACCTCGGAGTCGCACATGACGGCCAGTGCACGGATGCTGGACGACGCTGATGTGTTGTTCGCCGTGTGGGACGGGCAGCCCGCCCGAGGCTATGGCGGTACTGCCGATGTGGTGGCCGAGGCCCGACGGCGGGAGGTCCCCGTCCGGGTGATCTGGCCCGAAGGAGCCCAGCGAGATTAGGGGACTGCAGGCGCTGGATGCCTGGTCGGGCGGCTGAGCCGATGCTCGGACAGCACTGAGCTCGGTGTGCCCTGCCATCGTTCTGACATCTGACGAGGACGACATGAGCGAACTGTGTGGGAAAGCAGTGCAGGTGGTCCCTGCCTGAGACTGTTCGGCCGAGCGGGGAGTCTCCGGAACTACCACGGGAGACGAACCGCTAGTCCCCAGTGGGTACTGCGGGATCGGCGGCACCAACGTCAAGCTGGGTGACCCTTCCGAGTGGTCCTGTCCGACGGGGCTGACTACCTCAGAGGAGTAAGTCTCCGGGCGGTACGGCGAGCACGCCGTCTCGGGGGTCTCAGTCGTTCTTCTGGCTCCTCTCGGACGCCATCTCACAGAATGTAGGGGTACAGTTAAGGTAACTGTAGTTCTCTTTCGGAGGTTGTCGATGGACAAGCCGGCCGAGATGTTCGACCGAGAGTACGAGTGGTCTGCACTGACCCGGTTCATCATCGACCCGCAGCCCGGTGCCACCTTGGGTGTGGTCTCCGGACGCCGACGCCAGGGGAAGACCTTCCTGCTCGACGCCGCTTGCCGGGCAGCCGGAGGCTTCTACTTCGGTGCCACCGAGGCCGCTGACGCCGAGTCGCTTCGCCGGTTCAGCGCCGCGCTCACCGAACATTCGCGACCTGCGACCCCTTACCATTTCGCCCATTGGTCCGAAGCCATTGACGCGCTCCTCGCGCTCGGCTCCGAGCGCCCGCTGCCCGTGGTGATCGACGAGTTCCCGTACCTAGTCAAAGCCAACCCTGAGCTACCGTCAGTGATTCAGGAAGCTTTCAGGCCTTTGCGTGATCAGCGAACCGCCTCCCAGACCAGACTCCTGCTCTGCGGCTCCGCCCTGTCCTTCATGGGCAAGCTTCTGGCGGGCAACGCGCCACTGCGCGGTCGGTCCGGCCTTGAACTGCTCGTTCGCCCACTCGACCACCGCCTTGCCGCCGAGTTCTGGGACATCACCGATCCGCGCCTGGCTCTCATGGTCAACTCGATCGTCGGCGGCACACCCGCCTACCGGCGTGAGTTCGCCCGCGGCGACTCCCCGGCGGACATGGCGGACTTCGATGATTGGGTCGTCCGTACGGTCCTCAATCCGGAGACACCTCTCTTCCGAGAGGCCCGCTATCTCCTCGCTGAGGAACCCGACCTACGCGACACCACCCTGTATCTGTCCGTCCTGGGTGCAGTCGCCGACGGGAACGCCACTCGCGGCGGCATGGCCGGCTATCTGGAACGCAAGGCCACTGATATCGCGCACCCGATCAACGTCCTCGAAGACGCTGGACTGCTGCACCGAGACGCCGACGTCTTCCGAGAGAACCGGCCGACCTACCGCATCGCGGAACCGCTGATCGGCTTCTACCACGCGATCATGCGCCCCGTCTGGGACCAACTGGAACGCCCCGGCAGCGCGAACCGAGTCTGGCAGGCCAGCCGCCGCCGTTTCGTCAGCAATGTCCTCGGCCCCCACTTCGAACAGGTCTGCCGCGACTGGGCCTTGCACCATGCCGAACCCGATCTCCTTGGCGGGCTGCCCGCCCGCGTGGGGCACGGCACCGTCCACGACCCCACCACCCGCACTGGCCACGAGATCGACGTGGCCGTCATCGGCATCGCCGACAGCGGCAAAGCCCCCTTGCTGGCGATCGGGGAAGCCAAATGGAACGACACCATGGGCGCCGCACACATCGACCGTCTCCGGCACATCCGTGACCTCATCACTCGGGCCGGTCGCTACGACACCTCACACACGAAGATGATCTGTTTCAGCGGAGCAGGCTTCAACGACAAAGCGCACCGAGCAGCAACATCGTCACCCGACCTCCACCTCGTCGACCTACCCGCCCTCTACGGCCAGAACTGACGCGACCATCCAGCAGTCATCGCCAGTGCTGCCGGCCGGGGACTGTTACCTTCAGGCATGGAATCCAGGCGGTTACTGCGGGATCGGCGGGACGGGCGTCGCCTGCCCGGTCGGTCTGACCTCCGGTGAGGCGTGACCGGTTGGACTTGATCCACGCAGGGTGGATCAAGGAAGAGAACGCGAGGGTCTTGTGTGAGATCCTCGCGTCGCTCGTCGGGTACGAGTTCGACGGCCTTGACTGGCAGGCCGTTGAGAGTGCGCTGCCTGACACCGACGATGAGCAGGAAGAACGCTGGTACGAGTACCCCTTGGTCGGTGCGGCGACGGGGCTCGATCTCAGGGTTCGCTCAGGCGGTGGGTGGGAGTGTGATCTCGGTCGAGGTGTACGGCGACGTGGACGACGTCTTTCGGGGCCGTGTGGAGCTTGCCTGCGACGTGGCCGCCGCGTACGACGTGCGCCGCGCGTGACCGTGCCTTCAGCTTTGCGTAGGAGAGATCACGGCGTTCCGCCGCCTGGACGGCGGGACGATAGCGGACCACTACATGTCATCGTTCGAACGCATCTGGGCCGGAGCAGTGCCGTGGTCCGGCGAGCCTTGCCTCCATCGGATCTCCAGTCCCTTGCGTTCGGGAAAGAACCCGACCTCCGTCGCGTACGGAGTGCTGTTATTTCCCGAACAACACGCTACGGCTTGGCCGTTGTGCGGGCGTACCTCTGGACTCCCAGCCACCTGCGCTGGAGGAGTAGTTGCCTGAGAAGAAGCGCTACCACCAGCAATACCTGTACAAAGTGCCCAATGGGTACTGCGGGATCGGCGGCACGGGCGTCTCCTGCCCGGTCGGCCTGATCTCTGGCGAGGCTTGCGTTCATACCAGCCAAGGAGTACCGAGACGGGCTGCCGAGTGAGTGCCATGCTGCGTATGACGAGTTGCTGGGCCGGGCGATCCGGACTCACAGGCTGGAGTTTGTGGAGTCCACCTCGGAGTCGCACATGGCGGCCAGTGCACGGATGCTGGACGACGCTGATGTGTTGTTCGCCGTGTGGGACGGGCAGCCCGCCCGAGGCTATGGCGGTACTGCCGATGTGGTGGCCGAGGCCCGACGGCGGGAGGTCCCCGTCCGGGTGATCTGGCCCGAAGGAGCCCAGCGAGATTAGGGGACTGCAGGCGCTAGATGCCTGGTCGGGCGGCTGGGCCGATGCTTGGGCAGGGTCGCTGCGGTTCTATACAGAAAGATGTACAGTTGATGCATGACTGTTCTGCACGACGCTACTGAGCTGAGCGTCACAGAGGCGGCCCAGCGGGGCGTTGCCCGTCTGGTGGCTGATGCGGAGCAGGGGACCGATCTGGTGGTCACCCGCCGGCATCAGCCAGTGGCGGCGGTAGTGAGCGTCCGTCGGCTCAATGAGTTGGAGGAAGCGGCGGCTGATCTGCGTGATCTGGCGCTTGTGCTCGCCCGGTCGGTCACGGACACGGGGGAGCGGGTCTCGCTCGATGAGGTGCTTGCCGCTTTCGGGCATACTCGCGAGTCGCTGTCCGTCATCCCGGACGATGAGTGAATCGTGTCCGACGTCGTCTTCACGGCGGCGGCGGTCGACGACCTCCGGCGCATTGGCCCAGACGCGGTGCCAAAGGTACTCAAGAAGATCCTTCTCCTGCTAGAAAACCCTGAGGCTGGTTACCCGCTTGGCGGGGAACTGACCGGTTTCCGGAAGCTGGTGGTCGGTCGCAACACCTGGCGTGTCGTCTACCGCATCACCGAGGACAAGTCGGTGGAGATCTGCGAGGTATGGGGAGTCGGAGAGCGAGCCGATGCGGAGGTGTACGCGGAGGCGACGGCGAGGGTTCGCGAGGCTGGTGCCGACCGTCCCGAGATCGTCCAGCTCGGCCAGGTGATCGAGCGCCTCGGCGCGCTGACCGCTCACCTCCAGGTGGAGAAGGCGCCCCCTAGAGAACCGGTTCCTGATTGGCTCGCGGACAGGTTGATCTACACGGTCGGGATGACGCGTGAGGACGTCGCCGCTCTTGATCTTCAAGAGGCGGTCGACGCGTGGGCTGAGTACCGGTCCAAGTCTCACTAGGTCGCGCTTTTGCTACTTCGAGTAGTAAACTAAGCCGGTGAGCATGCCTGAGCGAGACTTCTCCCCGGGAGACGGCCCGGCCGCCAAGGTCAGTGTGTCTTTGAGAACGGGCAACATTCGCGCCGTCCGGGAGCGAGTGGGGGCCCGCGGGTTTTCCGCCTACGTCGATGCCGCTGTGGAGCGCCAGATCGAGCGGGATCTCTTGGAGGAGGCCCTGCAGGCGAACGAGGCCGCTTCCGGACCGATCCCACAGTCTTTGCGTGATGAGGCGGCGGAGTTGTTCCGCCGCGTCAAGTCCGCGCCCGAACTCCACGAGGAGGACGGATGGCGCGTGCACGAAGCAGGTTGAGCGCGGGCACTGTCGTTCTCGATTGCGAGGGGCTCGTGAAGTGGTGCGAGGCCGACCAGCGGGTGACCGCGTTCGTACGGGAGGCGCAGGACAACGACTTCCGGGTTGTTGTCAGCGCCATGACACCGATCGAGGCGCAAGACGTCCGCGTCAAGGGCGATCGTCTCAGGTGGCACCTTTCCCGGCTGAAGATCGAGCCGGTGACCGAGGACATTTCGTCGCGAGCGATCGAGCTTCTTCGAGATGCCCGCCTGCACGGTCACAAGTACGCCATCGATGCTGTCGTCGCGGCCACTGCACTGGGCTCCGTGCGCCCTGCCATCGTTCTGACATCTGACGAGGACGACATGAGCGAACTGTGCGGGAAAGCAGTGCAGGTGGTCCCTGTCTGATCGGTCGAGCGGGGAGTCTCCGGCCCGGGCATGCGCCCCACGCAAGCGAGAGACGCATGACCGAAACCTCATCGTGACGAGAAGGCCGGTCTCTGGTCTGGGGCCCTTCCTCAGAGCGAGCTGGTGGGCTGTGCGCGGGGGTTCAAGCCCAGACCGAACTGTGTCAATCGCGTGCCGCGGGGACGTGGTCCCGCCCGGCTGACGGTGTCGGATGGCACCACCGCGGCGGCACCGTGGTCGGCGTCGAGGGTGCCGATGCGGGTCCGGGGGGCCGTCAGGCGGGCGGGACGTTCTCGGGGAGGGAAGTAGGGCGTGCGGTGGGCTGGTTCGCCGGAGGTCTCGTGGTCCTGCGGCGACTCGTACTGCACACGCCGCTCCTCGATTAGTTTGCGTAGCTGTCCGAATTAAAGACGGCAACTCCAGGAAGACACAAGGGTGGGACCGGTCGCAGATTGCGTAACGGTCCGGTAACCGCGCTTCCTGTGAGCCTTGAGCTGGACGGATGCGCCCGATGCCAACTCGTTACGCGGCTCGGGGCTATGCGGCTTGAGATCTTCGTGTTACAACCGGGTTAATTGATCTCATATACAAACAAAGGGGACATGGGTGACGAAGGAGCCGCGCCTCACCCGTGCCCTGGGCGGTGCCGCTCCACCGGCGGGTCCCGCCGCACTGCGCAGAGCGAACCTCTCGCAGGTGCTGCGCAAGCTGCGCGACCACCCCTCCCTGTCCCGCGCCGACATCGCGGAGGCGACCGGGCTGCACCGGGCCACCGTCTCCAGCCTGATGGCCGAACTCCTGGAGCGGCGATTGGCACGGGAGGTCGGCGTCGAGCACGTGGGTGCGATCGGGCGTCCCCGACGGGCAGTGACGCTGTACGGGGCGCACGTCGGCGCCCTGGGCCTGGAGATCAACGTCGACTACATCGCGGTCCACGGCATCGACCTCAGCGGCCGGGTCCTGGTCGAGCGCCGGGAGGTCTTCGACGCGATGGGCAGCGGTCCTGACAGAGCCGTGCGCCGGCTGGGGCTCGCGGCCAAGGGGGCCGTGGAGGTGATGCGGCGGGCCGGAGCCGTTCCCGCCGGCATCGCGGTGGCCGTACCCGGGCTCGTGGACGTGGCGCGCGGTGTCGTAACGCTCGCGCCGAACCTGTACTGGCACGACCTGCCGCTGGCGGAGCAGTTGTCCGCCATGCTCGGGCCGCTGCGCGTGCCGGTGCGGGTGGACAACGACGCCAACCTCGCCGCCCTGGCGGAGTACACCTCGGGCGTCGCCGCGGGCACGCCCCACCTCGTCTACCTCACCGGCGAGGTCGGCGTCGGCGGCGGCATCATCTGCGGCGGCGAACTGCTGCGCGGAGCGGACGGATTCTCCGGTGAGGTCGGACACCTGAGCGTGGACCCGAACGGCGACCAGTGCGGCTGCGGCCGCATCGGCTGCTGGGAGACCAAGGTCGGCCTGGCCGCGCTGGTCCGCGCGGCCATGCCCGAGCAGGCGTACGGACTGCCGGGCATGCCGGTGCCCGACCCCGACGAACGTGTGGCCGACATCGCCAGGGGCCTGTCCGCCGGCGACCGGCGGATGACGGAGGCGGTCGCGCAGGTCGGCCAGTGGCTCGGGCTCGGCGGCTCGATCGTGGCCAACCTGTTCAACCCACGGGTGATCGTCATCGGGGGCTATTTCGCCTCACTGGCCCAGTGGCTGCTGCCGCACGCCCAAGAGCAGCTGCAGCGGCTGGTCCTGGCCGGTCCCACCGCCCGATGCCGATTCGTCGCCTCCACGCACGGCTTCGGCGCAGCGTCACGCGGCGCCGCGAGCATGGTGATCAACCAGATCATCGACGACCCGATCACGATCCTGGAGCAACGACCCCACCCGGCACCTTACTGACGCCCCCCAAGAACCTGGAGACGGCACCCTCCAGCAACCGCACCATCAGTCCCAACCAAGCGGCAACAAGCGCGGCGGCGCGCGCCTTGCCTGACGTCCCCCCCTCGGTCAGGAAAGGGTTTTTCATGTCACCACGGTCCCGAACACCGGCTGCGGTCCAGCCCGTCCGTGAACATCGCACCCTGCGATTAACGGCGGCGGCGGCGGTCCTCGCCCTCGTCCTTCCCATCCTGTCGGTCCTGACGCTCCTGCCGTCGGCGGCGAGCGCGGCCACCGCCGCGGCACCCGCCTTCAAGGTGCTCGTCTTCTCAAAGACCACCGGATTCCGGCACGACTCGATCCCTGAGGGCATCGCGGCCATCCAGAAGCTCGGCCAGGAGAACAACTTCGCGGTCGACGCGACCGAGGACAGCACGCAGTTCACCGATGAGAACCTGGCGCAGTACCAGGCAGTGATCTTCCTGTCCACGACCGGCGATCCGCTGGGCACGCAGGACCAGAAGGACGCCTTCCAGCGCTACATCCAGGTCGGCGGCGGCTTCGCGGGCATCCACGCGGCCTCGGACGGCGGTTACGAATGGCCGTGGTTCGGCAAGCTGGTCGGCGGGTACTTCAAGTCGCACCCGGCGATCCAGCAGGCCACCGTCAAGGTCGAGGACCCGGCGCATCCCTCGACCGAGGGTCTGCCGACGTCGTGGGTCCGTACCGATGAGTGGTACGACTACCGGGCCAACCCCCGCGACGACGTGCACGTGCTGGCGTCGATGGACGAGACGTCGTACTCCGGCGCGACCATGGGCATCGACCATCCGACCGCGTGGTGCCAGGACTACGACGGCGGCCGTTCGTGGTACACCGGCCTCGGCCACACGAAGGAGAGCTTCGTCGAGCCGAGCTTCCTGAGCATGCTCCTCGGCGGCATCCGGACCGCCGCGGGCGCCGTGGAGGCCGACTGCTCGGCCTCGCAGAGCGAGAGCTTCGAGAAGGTCACCCTCGACGACAACACGTCGAACCCGATGATGCTGGACGTCGCGAAGGACGGCCGGGTTTTCTACATCGACCGGCTGGGTGACGTCAAGATCGCCAAAACCACCGGTGGCAGCGTCACGGCCGCTCACCTGAACGTCTTCACCGCCAACGAGAGCGGCCTGCTCGGGCTGGCGCTGGACCCCGGCTTCGACTCCAACCACCAGCTGTACCTGTACTACTCGCCGGCGGGTGAGAACGTCGACCGGCTGAGCCGGTTCACGGTCACCGGGGACTCGCTCGACCTCTCCAGCGAGCAGAAGATCCTCGACGTGCCGGTGCAGCGGGCCGAGTGCTGTCACCACGGTGGCGGCATGATCATTGATCCCAAGACCGGCGACCTGTGGCTGGCCACCGGCGACAACACCAACCCGTTCGCCTCGGACGGGTATGCGCCGATCGACGAGCGGGAGGGCCGGGCCTCGTGGGACGCGCAGCGCACCTCGGCCAACACCAACAGCCTGAGCGGCAAGCTGCTGCGGATCCACCCCGAGGCCGACGGCACCTACACCGTCCCGTCAGGGAACCTGTTCCCGCCGGGCACGCAGAAGACCAAGCCCGAAATCTACGGCATGGGCTTCCGCAACCCCTTCCGAATGGGCCTCGACCCCAAGACGGGCCGTCCCATGCTCGCCGAGTACGGCCCCGACGCCGGGTCCGCGAGCCCGGCCAGGGGCCCGGAGAACACGGTCGAGTGGAACCTCATCGCCGAGCCGGGCAACTACGGCTGGCCCTACTGCGTCGGCGACAACAAGCCGTTCATCGACTACGACTTCGCCACCAAGGAGTCGGGATCGGCATTCGACTGTGACGCGCCGGTCAACAACTCGCCCAACAACGACGGCCTGACCGACCTGCCTCAGGTGACCCCGGCGACGGTCTGGTACCACTACAACACCGACCCGCAGAACTTCCCCGAGTTGAACGGCGGCGCGCCGATGGCGGGCCCGGTCTACCGGTACGACGCCGGCCTGCAGTCGCCCGTCAAGTGGCCGGCGTACTGGGACGGCAAGGCGATCTTCGGTGAGTGGAACAACAACGAGGTGTTCTCGTTCCAGCTCAACGAGGACACCTCCGGGCTCGTCAAGATCAACCAAATTCTCAAGTCCCTGAGCTTCAAGAAGCCCATGGACATGAAGTTCGGCCCCGACGGGGCGCTGTACATGATCGAATGGGGCTCCGGATTCGGCGGCGACAACGCCGACTCGGGCATCTACCGCATCGAGTACACCAAGGGCGACCGGCCACCGGTCGCCCGAATCACGGCCGACAAGACCGACGGCCCGGTGCCGCTGACCGTGCAGTTCTCCAGCGAGGGCACACGCGATCCGGACAACAAGCCGCTCACGTACGCGTGGGACTTCGACGACGACGGCACCGCCGACTCGAGCGACCCCAGCCCGTCGCACACCTACACCACGGCAGGCGAGTACAACGCCGTCCTCACGGTCACCAACACCGACGGCGTCACCGCGACGGCCGGCGTGCCGATCGTCGCGGGCAACACCAAGCCGACGATCACCCTCCTGCCGCCGCCGCACGGCGGATTCTTCGAGTTCGGCGACCAGGTGCGGTACAAGGTCGTCGTCACCGACCCCGAGGACGGCACGATCGACTGTGCCGAGGTCCAGGTCCAGGCGCTGCTCGGGCATGAGGGCCACGGACACCCCCTCGACCAGGACACCGGGTGCGAGGGCGTCCTGCAGACGCTCACGGACGGCGGTCACGGCACGGACGACAACCTCTTCTACATCATCGAGGCCACCTACGCCGACCACGGCGCCGGCGACGCCCCGTCGCTCACCGGACGCGGACAGGTCATCCTGCAGCCCAAGCGCAAGCAGGCTGAGCACTTCACCGAGACCGGCCGGGTGGCGGACGGCACGGGCACCGACACCCCGGGCGTCCAGGTGGAGACCACGACCGACCCGCAGGGCGGCTCCAGCAACATCGGATTCATCCAGGACGGCGACTGGTGGTCCATCTCCCCGGCGAACCTGGGGAACATCGACGCCATCCGGTTCCGGGCCTCGTCGGCCGGCGCGGGCGGGACCGTGCAGGTCCGGCTGGGCGATCCGGAGAACGGGACGCTGGTCGGCTCGGCCGACGTCCCCGTCACCGGGGGCTGGCAGCAGTTCACCGACGTCACGCTGGAACTGGACGACCCACCGGCGCAGACGGGACCGCTGTACTTCGTCGTGCGCAAGCCGGCGAGCGCGGCCAACGACGCTTTCCTGGCCAACTTCAACTGGGTCGACTTCGTCGGCAAGGGCGTGACGGAGAACCAGCGCCCGACGGTGACCGCGTCGGCGAATCCGGCATCGGGCACCGCGCCGCTGACTGTCGACTTCACCGCGACGGCCGCCGACCCCGAGGGCGACGAACCGCTCACATACCGATGGAACTTCGGGGTGAACGGCGCGCCGCAGCCGGAGACCGCCGAGGCGAGCCACACCTACACGGCGCCGGGCACGTACACCGCGACGGTGACCGTGACCGACGCCAAGGGCGCGGTGGCCACCGCGCAGGTCCCGATCAAGGTGGACGCGCCCACCACGCAGTGCCTGACCGGGCGTTCCGACGACTTCCTGGGGACGGAACTCGACAGTGACCGCTGGTCGGTCACCCGTGAGGACCAGAACCTGAAGGTGGCGGACGGCAAGCTCGTGCTCCCGACGTCCACCACCGACATCTACGGTGCCGGCGGCAACACGCCGAACATCGTGGTGCAGCCGGCGCCGCCTGGACCATGGACCGCCACCGCGAAGCTCACGCTCGACGCGCGTGACCAATATCAGCAGGCCGGCCTGATCCTGTACGGCGACGACGACAACTACGCCAAGATGGTGCTGCAGGGGCGGGGGACGGACGACCACGCCAGCCGCATCTTCCAGTTCATCCGTGAGGAGAACGGCACCCCGAACGAGGTGGCGGAGAGCAACACGGCCCTGCTCGGCGACGCCTACCCCGACACGGTGTACGTACGGTTCATCAGCGACGGCACCAACATCACCGCCCACTACTCGGCGGACGGCGTCACCTTCACCGCCATGCCCCAGACCAAGCCGCTCGCCGGGATCGACAACCCGAAGATCGGCCTGCTCTCGCTGGCCGGCGCCGGCAACCCGGTGGTGGACGCGTCCTTCGACTGGTTCCACATCACGCCTGACGACACGGCGACGAAGCCGGGCCCTGACGACGAGTTCGACGGCA
The DNA here is from genome assembly GCF_015645445.1 of Nonomuraea cypriaca. GTDB lineage: Bacteria > Actinomycetota > Actinomycetes > Streptosporangiales > Streptosporangiaceae > Nonomuraea > Nonomuraea cypriaca. The sequence continues at coordinate 58,063 of NZ_JADOGI010000039.1, forward strand.
CGGCCATCGACGGCTGCCGCTGGGACGCGAGCGTACGCCACGACCCGTCGTCGGCGCGCGTGACCGGTGGCAACCTGGAGATCGACACCCAGGCGGGAGACATCTACGGGACCGACAACAACGGGGCGAAGAACTTCATCCTGCAGACGGCGCCGGACGGCGACTGGACGCTGGAGACCAAGATCGACGGATCGGCGTTCAACGAGGCCTTCCAGCAGGGCGGCCTGGTCGTGTACGCCGGTGACGACGACTACGTGAAGTTCGACTACATCACCGACAACTCCGCAGGCTCCGCGATCACGCGCAGGATCGAACTGCGCAGCGAGGTCGGCGGAACCGTACAGGACCCGCAGCCGCAGGTGGGCAACCTCACCAGCGGCGTGTGGTGGCTGCGGCTGCAGAAGGAAGGGGACGCCTTCCACGGCTTCTACGCCTCCGACGGCACCACCTGGACCGAGATCGGCGCGCCGACGGTGGTGCGCAACAGTGTGGTGGCCGACGGCGCGAAGGTCGGCCTGTTCGCCTTCGGCGCCGGCCAGACGGCGTCGAAGACCGCCACGTTCGACTACTTCCACCTGTCGGCAGGAGAGGAGAACGACGACACGACCGCGCCGGTCACGACCGCGACGACCGACCCGGCGCAGCCGGAGAACGGCTGGTTCACCCAGCCGGTCCAGGTCACGCTGGCCGCCGCGGACGAAGGAAGCGGGGTCGACCGTACGGAGTACCTGCTCGACGGCGGTGACTGGACCGGGTACGCCGAGCCGGTCCTCGTCTCCGGCGACGGCTCGCACACGCTCGCCTATCGCTCGGCCGACAAGGCGGGCAACGTCGAGGAGGCCAAGACCCTCACGGTCGAGGTGGACGCGACGGCGCCGGCGACCACCGCGACGTCCGCTCCGGCGAACGACGACGGCTGGCACAACGGCGCGGTGCCGGTGACCCTCGCCGCCACGGACGAGACGTCCGGTGTGGCGAGCACCGAGTACGCACTGGACGGCGGCGACTGGGCGCCGTACACCGAGGCGGTCGACGTCTCGGGTGAGGGGCAGCACGAGCTGCGGTACCGCTCCACCGACAAGGCCGGCAACGTCGAGGAGACCAAGGCCGTCACCCTGAAGATCGACACCCAGGCGCCCACCGTCCTGATCACCGGTGTCGCGGCCGGCACACAGTACGGCGACAGCCAGGATCTCAAGATCGCCTGGGAGGCCGTCGACTCCGGGTCCGGGATCAAGACGGTGACGGGCACGCTCGACGGCGGGCCGTACGAGTCGGGGACGGTCACGCCGATGTACGAGCTGTCCCTGGGCGAGCACACGATCACCGTCACCGCCGTCAACAAGGCCGGCAACAGGACCGACCAGACGGTGACGTTCTCCGTCGTCACCTCGACGGCTGACATCGCCGGCCTGATCGAACGGTTCGAGGTCGCAGGCAAGCTCACCGCCAAGAACGCCGACAAGCTGCAGAAGTCGCTCGACGGCGTACGTAAGGCGGAGGAGAAGAAGGACAAGAAGATCATCAAGGAGCTCGAGAAGTTCGAGAAGACCGTCAACGACAAGAAGGTCGTCTCGGACGACCAGGTCCGTACCACGCTCCTGCGTGACGCCGATGCGCTGATCGCCCAGTACGCCGGCACGCCGAAGGGCTGACCGCAAGGGGTGCCGGGCGACCGGCCCGGCACCCCGCCCCAGGTGTCCCGCGACGCGTGTCGCGGGACACCCGCCCCGGCATCCGAAACCGAGGGGAGTCACACATTGAGATATGTCATGACCGTCGTGCTGGCCGGGCTCGTCCTCGTGCTCGGCGCACCGGCCGCCTCCGCCCATGAAGGACCGATCAGGCTGGAGCTGGCAGGGGACGGCGCCCACGGCGTCAACGTGCTGGTCACCTGGAAGAAGGACGGCCATCCTGTCGAGGAGATCGTCTCGGCGACGCTGGTCGCGACCTCCTCCGACGGCCGTTCCTTCGGGCCGGTTCCCCTCATGTCATCACCTGAGGGCCAGAATCTCTACCACGCCGCCGAGCCGCTGCCGAGTGGCGAGTGGCGGGTCACCGCGACCGCGACCAAGCCCTCCAAGGCGCGTACGACGGTGAAGGTGACGGCAAGAGACCTCGCCGCCGCACCCGTGGCGGTGGCGACCCCACTCGTACCGGGCCCAAAGGCGGCGGCACCCGTAGCCCTCGTGGACGATGAAGATCCCATGGGTATGCCACTCAAGATCGGCATCATCGCCGTCGCGGCGGCCATCGCCATCGCGGCCTGGATCGGCCTCGCCCGTCGCAGGGGCCGGTACGGCCGACGCTGAAGGCAATGCCGACGCCGTCTGCCCGCGTTTCGGTGCGGCCCATGTCGGCTGCCCGGTCGGGCTGACGTCAGCCGATCGAGCCCCTATCGCCGACCTCCGTCCGGTGCGTTGAGGCTGGATGTCGGCCTGGCGGCTCCCGTTTCGTGGCGGGAGGTCACCAGTATCTGTACAAAGTTCCGAACGGCTACTGCGGGATCGGCGGCACGGGTGTCGCCTGTCCGGTCGGGCTCACGTCCGGCGAGGCGTAGACCGGCCGAGTTAGTGATCAATGGGCCCAGGATTGCGTATCGGCCAGCAATAATCCTGGGCCCTTCGCCGTCCCTGTATGCATAGAATTTATGGAGTTCGACGGGTGCCGTCGGCGGGACGCTGGCCGCCAAGATCCGCTCATCCCTGACGTACTACCGGACGTTGCCCGACCTGGACGGCTGCGAGATGCGGCTCCACTCCACGACGCTGTACGCCTCGCTGTTCCGCTATGACGATGACATCCTGGTCAACCCGCACGCGTACGGCGAACCGGCCTCGGCCAACCCGACTTTTCACTTCCGCCGCCTCGACGGCGGGACAATAGCCGACCACTACGTGTCATCGTTCGAGCGAGTCTGGGCCGGAGGCGTTCCGTGGTCCGGCGCGGAGATCTGAGAGGCACCCCACATGGGACGAGTCGAGTACTGGAACGACCCGAACGCCCCGAAGGCGAACAGCCTGGTGCCGGCCTGCGGGACGGTCACCGTGGATGACGTGGGCCGCATCCTCATGCAGCGCCGACGGGACACCGGCCAGTGGGCGTTGCCGATGGGCAAGATGGAGATCGGTGAGACGCCCTCGCAGTGCGCCGTGCGGGAGACCGAGGAGGAGACCGGCGTTCGTGTCGAGCCGGTCGGCATTCTCGGGATCTACTCCGACCCCGGCCACATTGTGGCCTACACGGACGGCGAGGTCCGCCAGGAGTACGAGGTCATGCTGATCGCCCGCCCGGTCGGCGGTCGGCCCGAGACAAACGACGAGGCGAGCGACGTGCGGTGGGTTGAGCCGGGCGTGTTGCACACCTTGGACATCCATCCGACTCAGTGGCGGCAGCTCAACGACTACCTAGAGCGGAGACATCCTCACGTCGACTGATCAAGCTGGCGCAGACCAGTCGGGCCGCGGCACGCCATCGGCTTCCAACGAGCGGTTGTGAGGCCGGAGGCCAACGTGACCTTCAGCCCCGCGATCTCCCACGCGTGCCGGATCGGACGGTCGACGGTGCCAGCCGACTCGGCACCCTTGGTGGCGTACTTGGATACGTACCTGGCCACGCGCAGATCGCTCATGCCGTCCAACTCGACTGATTCCCTATAGGAGTTGATGTGTCAAGACCGTCGCGGAAGAGGTCGTGGTTGTGGTTCCGGCCTCGCGACGGTCTTGATGCGTGGTCTAGTCGGCGCGGGGTTCGGGCAGGAGTTTGCGGAGCC
>NZ_JADOGI010000390.1 GCF_015645445.1 Nonomuraea cypriaca
GGCGTGGCTGAGGGATTCGCCGAGGGTCTTGGCACAGGCTTCGTAGCCTTCCGGCGGGCCGCCGTACGGGTCGTGGACCTCCAGGACGCGCCGGCGGTCGCGACGTGCGGCGGCCGACTGGACGATGGCACGCGCCCGCTCCACCGTGTCCGACCGGTAGCGGCGCTGCCCGGCACCGGAGGCGAGCCCGGCGAACTCCGGCAGCGTGAACGTCTTGTGCGCGGCCACAGCGTCCAGGCCGACGGCCACGGCGACGTGTCCGGCCTCCATGGTCAGCAGCAGGTCCGCCCACCTGACCAGGCCGGGATCCAGCATCCTGGCCCGGTGCGCCCGCCCGTCGAGACCGAGCCTGTCCAGCGCGGCGACGGCGTGCGGCGCCATCGGATGGCCGACCAGGGCGCGGACCCCCGCGCTGCCCGTCGCCACCGGTAGCGGCGTGGAGTGGAGCATCGCCCCGGCGATCACCTCTGCCATGGCGGAACGGCAGATGTTCGCCGTGCACACCAGCAGGATGCGGAACTCAGCACTCACACCAGCCAATCTAACCTCTCCGGTCCGGCGGCCGAGGGGACGTGCGGGCCGGGCGGCTGGAGGCGGGCTGGGAGGCGGTGGGGAGTGGCCGCCTACCCCTGATCCACCCCGAGGGGTGGTGAGGCGCTGAGAGGGCGGCTCAGGTGTCTTCCAGGCGGAAGCCCACCTTCATGCCGACCTGGATGTGCGCGACCTCTCCCGCGTCGAGGTGGCCGCGGATCTCGGTCACCTCGAACCAGTCGAGGTGGCGCAGCGTCTGCGAGGCGCGCCTGAGACCGTTGCGGATGGCCTGGTCGACGCTCTCTCCCGACGTGCCCACGATTTCGGTCACGCGGTACGTGCGATCCGTCATCTCCCTGTCCTCCTTACTCGAAGGCCATGATCGCATGCCCCCGTCACCGGCGGGGTGCGCCCTCGCGGGCGGCATACCCGAGGTCTACCGTAGAAGGTATGAAGGGCTGGCGCAGGAAGTCGAGGACGGACGTCCACCAGGTGACGGACGCCAAACCGTCGCTGACGGCCGACATCCACAAGCGCGAGATCAGCTATCTCATCAAGATGGGCATCCGCACGATCTGCCTGATCCTGGCGGTCGTGCTCCCCCTGCCGTGGCCGTACCGGCTGGTGTTCATCGCCGCTGCCGTCTTTTTGCCATACATAGCGGTAATCGGGGCCAATGAGAGGGGGAAGGAGGCACCGCCGCCTACCTTTCAGTCCCCTGAGGCTAACCAAACCGAGATACCGCTGCATCGACGCGAGATCGGGTCGTGACTAAGTCTTGACGCATCCCATGGGTTGTAGGTGTACGCTTTAGCCAAGCGCTCCGGTCCCCCGTCGGAGTGCTGGTGCCGGCGTTCCGGGCCCCCGTCGGAACGCCGATGAAGCGACGCCGGGTGGTTTGCCCCCGTAACCACCCGGCGTCGCCCTTTTCTTGGGCAAACGTTTGCCATGGACGATCATGTCCGAGGGCGCGCCGGGCAGTCGGTAGGACTGCTTTCCCGAAATCGTTTACACGCCCTCCCGCCTCAATATTCACAGGGAATCTTCAGGGCGGGCGGGCTTGACTTCAAGAGTTCGTTCGAGTGTCAGCCGTCTGTCAGCGTCTCAGTGGTCGCCTCGCCCCAGTTCTTCGCCAATGTGGTCAATCTCGCCACGGCGTCCTCAGGGGCGCTTCCCGCTCCCTGGGCCAGCCCGAGCAGGTACGCCGTCAGCGGCGCGGCCGGCCTGGCCACCCCGTGGGCGACCTCCTTGGTGAGTTCGAGGATCTGGTCCCGGTCGACGGCGGCCGGGTCGATGCCCAGCTCCTTGCAGGCCAGCGCGGTCCATTCCTTGAGCACGTTCATGCGAGCCTCCTGTAGGTCGTCCATTGTGTCGCAGTCGAACCACGGCCGTCCCGGAAGCGCCAGGCGCGCGCCGGTGAGAGGGCCGAGCAGTCCCTTGAGTGAGCGGCCCTCGTAGGTGCGCAGGGCCGCCTGCAGCTCGGCGGCCGGCCACGCGCCGGCCAGCCACTGCTCGCGCCCGCCGTCATCGACCATCACCGCCCCGGCCCGTCCGGCGGCCTCTGCCGCCCCACCGGGTCCAGTGCCCTCGACTCCGGCCGGTACGGCAGCCGCCGTGCTCTCAACGCCGGCCGGTACGGCGGCCGCCCCACCGGGTCCAGTGGACTCAGCTCCGGCGGGATCGGCCGCTCCGGCCGGGTCGGCGGCCTTGAGCAGGGCCGTCACGTGGGCGGCGGTGAGGAACGGCAGGTCACCGGCGAGCAGGACCACCCAGGGGGCGCGGACCTCGGCCAGCCCGGCCGCCAGCGCGGGCACGGGGCCGCCCCGCGGCGGGTCCTCACGGGTGAACACGACCCCGGGGATCGGGCGTTCCGGCCCGACCACGATCGTCCTGTCCGCGCCGGAGACGGCCGCCACGACGTTCTCCACGAGGGATCGGGCGCCGACTGTGAGCGCGGGCTTGTCCGCTCCGCCCAGCCGCCGTGCCTCTCCCCCTGCCAGGATCACCGCGTCGTACGGCATGGCGCGGCCGCTCAGCCGCCGATGGCGGACATCGGCCTGGCGGGCTGCAGGAACGACGGATCGTCGATGCCGTGCCCGGCACGCTTGCGGGCCACGGCGGCGACCCACCGCTCGGCCAGTTCGTCGTCGGACGCGCCCGCCCGCATGGCCGTCTTCAGGTCGGACTCCTCGGTCGCGAAGAGGCAGTTGCGCACCTGGCCGTCGGCGGTGAGCCGGACCCGGTCGCAGGCCCCGCAGAACGGCCGCGTCACCGACCCGATCACGCCGACCCGCGCCGGGCCGCCGTCCACGAGGAACCGCTCGGCCGGCGCGCTGCCGCGATCCTCCTGATCGTCGGGCGCCAGATCGAACGAATCCGAAAGCAGGCCGAGGATCTCGTCGGCGGTGACCATGTCCTCGCGGCTCCAGCCGTGCTGCGCGTCGAGCGGCATCTGCTCGATGAAGCGCAGCTCGTAGCCCTGGTCGAGGCACCACCGCAGCAGCGGCCCCGCCTCTTGGTCGTTGACGCCGCGCATGAGCACCGTGTTGACCTTGACCGGGGCCAGGCCGGCGGCGGCCGCGGCGGCCAGGCCGGCGATCACGTCGGCGTGCCTGTCGCGATGGGCGAGCCGCTTGAACGTGTCCGCGTCGAGCGTGTCGAGCGAGACGTTGACCCGGTCGAGCCCCGCGCCGGCCAGCGACTCGGCGAGGCGGGCCAGCCCGATGCCGTTGGTGGTCAGGGAGACCTGCGGCTTCGGCTCCAGGGCGGTGGTGCGGGCCACGATGTCCACCAGCTCGCGTCTGAGCAGTGGCTCGCCACCGGTGTAGCGCACCTCGGTGACGCCGAGACGCTCGACGCCTATCGTCACCAGGCGAACGATCTCCTCCGCCGTCAGGAGCTGGGGGTTCGGCAGCCAGTCGAGCCCTTCCGGGGGCATGCAGTATGTGCAGCGCAGGTTGCATTTGTCCGTGAGGGACACCCGCAGATCAGTCGCCACCCGTCCGAACGAGTCTCGCAACACGGGGCGTCACCTCCTGTTCGTCCGCCAAAAAGCCAGCCTACGACGCTCGCACCGCAGCGCCCAAAAACACGTGTCTTGCCCGACAACGTTCTCGTTGGTAGATCGATTCCGCCCGGGACGGCTCCTACCCTGAATTCGTGGTGGATCACCCGCGAGATCACGCCTGGCCCTGCTGTGACAGTGACATGGGCGCCCCAGGTCGCCGTACGTTTCAGGCGTGGTTGAGGGCGGTTTCGTCGGTGGTGGTGTCTTCGGGGGTCCATAGGGTGTCCGGGGGGTTGGCCAGGTGCCAGCGGACCGATTCTGTCACTCGCGCCGCCGGGTCGCCGGGCGCCCAGCCGAGCAGTTCCTCGGCACGCGCCACGGAGATCAGCAGGTGCTGGGCGGGGGCTCCGGACAGCACGAGGTCGGGCGGGAGCGCGTCGTCGGGTACGCGCACCAGCCGAGCCCCGGACCCGGCGGCGGCGAGGATCTGCTCGAACCAGGCGCCCACGGTCACCGTGCTCGTCTCGGCCAGGTTGACCGTCAGGCCGTCGGCCGCGCGGTTGTCGAGTGCGGCCAGCACGCCGGTGGCCATGTCGTCGACGTATCCCCTGGTCCACAGGAGGTTGGCGGCGCCGACCGGGATGCGCTCGCGGCCCGCGCGGACCCGGCGCAGGATCGGCTCCTCCCTGCGCTGCCAGTCATGCGGCCCGTACACCATCGGCAGCCGCAGCACGACGGCGCCGCGGGCCAGCCAGCGCGCCTCCACGTCGAGCTTCTCGTAGTCGTCCGGCACGCCGGCGTAGCCCTTCCCCCGGTACGGGTAGCGCTCGCGGCGAAGCTCGGACTCCTCGGTAATCGGCACGGGCGCCAGGCAGCGGCCCGTGTGCGCAGGCCTGCCGGGTCGTGTGGGGGTGGACAGGCGAACGCCCGGCCGGGGTGCGGCCGGGCGTTCGCGGGCGGGTCAGCGGCGGTGGCCGACGACCTTCACCCAGTCCTTGCCCTCCGAGGGGGCGAGCCATTTCGCGCCCTCGAAGATCGCGCGCCACGTGCCAGAAGTGCGAGCAGGGACCTTCGTCGCGAAGTAACCCTTGCCGCTGGTCCTGACCGTGTCGACGTGCTCCCACCTGCCGCTGCCGTCCGGCTGGAAGAGGATCACGATCCGCTTCCAGGCGAGGCGGTGCCAGGTCTCCTGGGTCTTGCAGTGGTCGGCGTGGATCACCGCGACGAAGCCGTCGATGTAGTCCTCGTCACACTGCACGGAAAGCTTGCCCGAGAGGGTGATGGGCTTGCCGCGCCACGCGGGCTCGGGGCTTGCGTCGAACTTCAGACTCGTGTGACCGCCGGCGACATCCGGGTCCAGGCCCGGGTCCGCGAGCGCGGGCGAGGCGGCGGTGGCCACCATCGTCGCGCCCAAGGCGGCTGCCGCCAGGCCGGCGGCGAGACGTCGCATTCTCAATGAATTTCCTTCCCCGTCTGGGAACGCACCCCGGGACGGGGCACGTCAACAGCCAATGACGCGTAAGGGTAAAGAAAAGTTGCGACGATGTTGATCACAATTCCGCAACGCCGGTTTAGGCGCGCACCCGCTGATGTTTTTATTTAGTACGTTATTGAGTTATTTGTCGTGTTTTAGATATGTCTGATGAGTAGTGTCCGGTTCCTGGATAGCGGACGCGCCACTGACCGCCCGCCGGGGCCTGGATCGTGCTCACGAACCCGCCCGCGGCGTCGGTCTTCGCCTGGCCGACGCGTTCCCAGGTGGCGGAGTTGCCGGGGCGCCAGAGGATCTCGAGCGGCTGCCCGGCGAACGGGCCGTAATCGGTGAGGCCGCGCGGATCCACCCGGGTCAGGGAGCCGCGCAGGCGTACCGTCGCGCCGTCCGCGCCCTTGGCCCGTTCCACCGTCACCTCGGAGAGTCTGGTGTCGCGCTTGAGCTGGAACGACGCGTATTCCGTCACGGTCGCCCCGCCCGCGTCCTTCGCGGTTGCGGCGATGGTCCAGGTGCCCGCCGGGTAATAGCGGTTAAGTCTCTTGTCGGGGAGGAAACGCCAGGTCTCCCATCGGCCGGTCATGCGAGCCGCCCCTGCGGGCGCCCACGAGTTCGAGGAGGGCTCAGCGCGCCACTCCAGAGTGGGGGGCAGGGCGGGGCGGGCGTTCGGGTACCGCACGTCCACCCTCGGGCGGGCACCCTGCGGACCCTGGACGAGTGGTGGCCTGCCGACCGGCCGCGGACGGTGGATCGATGGTGAACCGCCGATCGGCCAGGGACCGTGGATCCGTGGTGGATCATCGAATGGCCAGGGACCATGGATCCGTGGCGGACCCTCGATCGGCCGCGGGCCGTGGATCGGCTGTGGACGGTGGATGGG
>NZ_JADOGI010000391.1 GCF_015645445.1 Nonomuraea cypriaca
GGGGGTGGGGGCGGTGTCCGCCCTCTGGTTGAGGAGGCGAGGGCGGCTCCGGCCGCGGCCGAGGTGAGGAGCGCAGTCAGCGTGAGGGTTGCGCGGAGAAGCAGGGGTTTACCAGCCATGCTGATGATTGCACCAGGTCCGCTGGCCTAGTGGAACAGGAGATGATCAACCCTCGCGACCACCTGAGTAACATTGGTTACTCAGCGCTACTTTGCGGCTGGTGGCAGCGACCCGAGCGCGGGGCCTACACGCCCGAGCAGTGGGCGCCGCGGCGCGGTGAGTACTGCCGACTGGTGGGCAAGCCGCCGAGCGCGGCCGAGGCGCTGGAGCAGGGCAAGGAGGAACTGCACGCCCTGGAAGAGCTGGAGGAGACGCTGGCCAGCGCCGTTCCCGATGACACCGGTATGGTCCGGCTGGATGAGGACGAGCATCTGGTGGTGCCGCCGTTGTCGGCCGAAGACGTTCCGGCTGAGGCCAAGGCGCTGAAGGACGAGCTGGCCGCGATGCTGCCGTTCGCGCCGATCGCCTCGCTGCTGATCGAGCTGGACGCGCGCACACATTTCCTGGACTGCTTCACCCACGCGGGCGGCCGCAAGCTGAGCACCTCGACCGAGACCAAGCGCAACATCTTGGCGGTGCTCATCGCGATGTCCACGAATCTGGGCCTGGCCCGGATGTCGGAGGCCTGCGGGGTGTCCTACGACGTGCTGGCCTGGACGATGGAGTGGTACGTGCGGGAGGAAACGCTGCGCGAGGCCAACACGGTCATCGTCAACCACCACTACGGCCTGGAGCTGGCCAAGGTGTTCGGCGGCGGCACCATGAGTTCCTCCGACGGGCAGAGGTTTCCCGTGCGCGGCAAGAGCACGACCGCTCGCACCATGGTCATCCACGGCGGTCAGGTGCTGTCCACCTACACCCATGTCTCCGACCAGTGGTCCACCTACGGCACGAAGATCATCGTGCCGACGGCGCGGGAGGCGCACTACGTCCTGGACGACTTCCTCGGCAACGCCACCGACCTCCCGATCACCGAGCACGCAACGGATACGCACGGCGCCACGTTGATCAACTTTGCGCTGTTCGAACTGGTCGGCAAGGCGCTCACCCCAAGGATGCGGGACTTGAGCCGGGTTACCCTGGTCCGTGACGACACCCCGGCCGAGATCGCCAAGCGCTACCCGCACGCCGGGCCGCTGCTGGGCGCGCGCTGGAACGAGGACCTGGTGGCCGACTGCTGGCCGGACCTGCTGCGGATGGCCGGATCGCTGAAGTACGGCCAGGCCACCGCCTCGCTGATCGTCGGCAAGTGGTCGGCCGCCTCCCGGCAGAACACCCTGGCCGCCGCGCTGAAGGAGTGGGGCATGCTCAGAAGGACCGTGCACCTGGCCAAATACCTGTCGGACCCGGCCTTCAGGCGGAAGATCTCGCGGCAATTGAACAAGGGGGAGAGCCTGCACGCGCTGCGCCGCGACCTGCACTACGCCCAGCAGGGCACCATCACCCGGCCGCACCTGGAACCAGCAGACCGAGCAGGCGTGGTGCCTGACCCTGCTGACCAACGCGGTGGTCGCCTGGACGACAGAATATTATTCTAGAGCGGTGCTGGAGCTGCGCTCCCAGGGCCGGGACGTGCCGGACGAGATCCTGTCGCACATCTCGCCCGGCCACAGCGACAACATCAACTTCTTCGGCGTCATCAACGTCGACGTCGAGGCCGAACTGGCCAAGCTCGACACCAGCGGCTGGCGGCCGCTGCGGCCCGCGCAACTGCGTGAGCTGGGCCTGACGCCCTGACCGGCGCTTGTGCGCGTCAGGACGCTGCCGTAGGCGGTTGATCTTGGGGTGGTCTGCGCCGGGCGCGGGCCACCCCCGGTGTTTACGGGCCGTTCTGGGCCGAACGCCGCTTCCGCCCGAACGCACCGGGAAGCCCGAGGGGAAGAAATTCGGATGACACGCCGGGCCGAGACCGGTTTCATGATCTGATGTCTCGAAGCCCCCGCCGCCGCGAACACTCCCAGCCAGGGGCACCAGCTTCACGGCCCGATACTGCCGAAGCTGCCACCAAGTGCCAACTAGCTCTCTGTCCATGCGCTGAACTTTCGAGGTCGAACCGATGAACCAGGGCACCCATCCCAAAGAGCTGCCGGCCGAGGTCCTGGACGACGTGGCCAGCGTGGTCGGGGCAGAGGTCACTCTTCTCAGTCGCCTACCCGGAGGCGTCAATGGGGGTGCCATGCGCGTCCGGTTGGCCGGAAGGGCAAATGCAGTGCTCAAAGCAGTGCCCCGGGCACACCCCAACCACCTGGATGAGACGTTGCGGGCCCAGAGAGTGGTCGAGCACATGCGTAGGCGCGGCTATCCCACCCCGGCCTGGCTCGGAGTGGGGGCCACGGCCACTCATGTATGGCATCTGATGGACTTCGTTGACGCGGCTCCCGCGCCAGATCTGGCCCCGTCCCTCATTGAGCAGCTGATGGAGATCATCGAACTCCAGGCTGGCCAAGCCTCCGAGCCCTACGACCACTGGTCGTACGCCTGGCGGGTCGCCACCGGTCAGGAATCGGCTGTCGCCGGGCTGGATTTCAACGAGACGCCGGAGCAGTCGCGTCTCCGCCAGTCCGTGGCCAGGCTCTCGGGGTATTCCTCCGTGGTGTCGGCCTTGGTCGAGCGCCTGCGGCTCGTGTGTGCCGACGTCCCACCACCACGAGAGGCACCTGACATGGTCCATGCCGATCTCTCAACCCCCAGCAACATCCTGGTCCGTGACGGAACGGTGGTGGCGGTCGTGGATATCGGGAACGCAGGAAGCGGCACGCGGGCGACTGATCTCACCGCCCTCGTGTGGTCCACCTTCCAGGATCCGCTGCTGGACGGTGTCCGAAGGCGGCTGTGGACGAGAATCCTCGACCTGGTCGGCTGGGAGGGGGCGGCGGTGCTCGCAGCGGCACAGATCCTCCTCATGCTCGAGGTCCCCATCCGTCACGGGCGCCACGATGTCGTTCCAGGGGTGGTCAAGCGCGGCCATCGCGCCCTCGACGAGCTGAACGCGCTTCGCTGACCCTACGGAGGGCGTTCGCGGAAACTGGCCCTACCGTTCCGACCTTCACATTCTGGTGCAAGCCCCGGACGGGACCATGACCGCGTCCGCGATCATCTGGCTCGACGAGCACAACCGGACCACCGAGTCCGAACCCGTCGGCACACACCACCGCTATCGGCGGCTCGGCCTGGGCCGTGCCCTCCCGCTGCACAGCATGGACCCGCGCCCGACAGGCCGGCGCCGCCCGCATGACCGTCACCTGCCTCCCGACCTCCCCACAGTCGTCATGACCCGACCACCGCGAACGAGCCGGATTCGGGTGTCGGCAAACGCGTTTGCCGACACCCGCCGCCGACACCGCGGCCGCGCAGGCGAGGCGCGTCGGCAACCCGTGTCGGAATTCAACGTCGGTGAACGGCCGTCAGCTAGATTCCGACACATGCTCATCGGCTACGCGCGGGTGTCCACCGCCGACCAGAACCCCGACCACCAGATCGACGCCCTGCTGCGCGCCGGCGTCGACCGCGCCAACATCCACATCGACACCGCCAGCGGCGCCAAGGCGTCCCGTCCGAAGCTCGATCTAGTCCTCCAGCTCCTGCGCGAGGGCGACACGTTGAAGGTCACCCGGCTGGATCGGCTCTCCCGCTCGGTGCTGCATCTGGTGACCCTCGGCGCCGAGCTGCGCGAACACGGGATCGGCCTGCACGTGATCGAGCAGGGCATCGACACCGCCACCATGAAGGGCCGCGCAATGTTCGGGATGCTCTCGGTCCTAGCCGAACTGCAGCGCGAGCTGATCGTGGCGAACACCAACGACGGGCTCGCCGCAGCGAGGGCCCGCGGCCGCGTCGGCGGACGCCGGCCGAGGCTCTCCGTCGACCAGGCTGCGTTGGCGCAGGAGCTGTACAACGCGCGGGAGAGACGGTCCAGCAGATCGCCGACCTGTTCGGGGTGCCCCGCTCGACCGTCTACGGGCACCTCAACCGCGAAAAGACGGTGGCCCGGCAGCCCAGGAACGCCACGGCCACCAAGCCCCGACCACTACCGCTAATTTCCGTTCCGATACTCCAACTGTACCGAGGGCCAAGACCGCCTCCGCAGCGCTGGACCCGCACCGGCAGGGATGGACTTTGCACCAGCTCCGGCACAGTGCGTTGCAGCATCTCGCGCAGGCCGGACGGACCGCCCCGGAGTTGCAGGCAAGAGCCGCCACCAGCACCTGGCCAGCCTCGGCCGCTACGTCCGCCTGGGCGAGGAGACCTCCACGCGCATCACCGCCGAAGCTGACCCCGCCCAGCGCCGCCGTCCCCGCTAATTCAGCACCCCGGCGCCCAGGTGTCGCCCACCGCCTTACCAGCCCCGGGGGCAGGGACGGCCAAGACCGTGATCAGCTTGCGAGCAGCGGCTCTCGTCAGGCGCCGCAGTGCCTGACCGGTCCTTTCGCCATCCCCGCGCGGCGCGATCCCCGTGCCCTGAACCACTGCGTCGAAGGCGGTGTCGAACCGCTCGCGCCCGACCTTGCCCACCAGCGTGGTGAGGTACTTCAGCTGTTTGTCGGTGACCGGCCCCGGCTCAGCTTCGGGACGACGTTCACGCCGTTGGGCACCGCCAGCACCGGTCACTGCGCGATCGCCGGCGACTGCCTCGCTCCGCTCGACGACCCTCACCGCCTCCACCCAGCCCGCGCCGGGTTTACCGGTGACGGCCTCCCAGAGGGCATCAGTGGTCAGCGCGGACTCGTCGACGTCCTCGGTCAGACCTGGACCGGTCAGGGCAACCCAGCCAGTACCGGAGCGCACCACAGTGAAGCCGGCCGGCTCAGCATGCTCGGTGACCCAGTTCAGGCCGCACCTGCAGTGGGCGTCGTGATAGCGGCGCCACTTCGAGCCGAGCGCCTCGTACACGAGTTTGTCGCCGTAGCGCTTGGTGTCGCGCGTGAATCCCGACATCACAGCAGCGTTCCACGAGTTGCCGACTATTTCGGCCCGCTCGACCGACGCTGTGCCCTGCACTGGCGGTGCCTTGCCGTTCCGAGCACCGAACTCGTGGCCCTCTACCGTAATCGAACTGAGACATCAGCCGGACGACGCTCCGTTATCGCACGTCAGACTCTACTTCGTTGGAAATTTCTTCATTGCTACCGGAACCCCCCCAAAGCGCCTCGAACTTCCGCGCGTAAGGTCCTCCCAGGAAGCGGAGGAGGAGGAAACGCGGCACGGCAGGGAGCACCGTTAGCATTCGCGCTCGGTCCTCGGGCGTAGCGTTGTCGAGAACCCAGTGGCCTTCCATGGCCAGGTTCTGAAGGGATTTGCCTTTGACGAAGGCGCGGTGCGAAAGCTCGTGCCACTCGCCGTGAGTCAGGACTTGTGCCAGCACCGGCATCATTTCCTGTTCCTCCCGTGCGAGATGCGGCAACAACACCTCCTGCAGCCGAGCTAGCTCGGTCAGGATCTCCGAGGTCGGCACGGTTCCCGCGCCGAAGGAGCCTGCGACCGCCTCGAGGTCTTCCATGCCACCGGCGAGTCGCCGGTGGTCCGCGTCCATCTGGTCGAGGAGCGCCGCGGCCGATGGGTCGCGACGCCGGATCTCCGGCCAGACCTGCTCGTCCTCGCCGCTGTGATGCCGGTGCAGCGTGCATCAACCAGGCCAGGTGCGTGCCGATCGCCTGTCGCCGGCTGTCGGTGAGCAGTGCCGGATCGGATGCCACCATCCTGGTCCGCTCGAGATCGCGGCGCAGTGCGGAATGGACGATACGCATG
>NZ_JADOGI010000392.1 GCF_015645445.1 Nonomuraea cypriaca
GGTTGGTGTTTGTCGGTTTCGTGCGGGTGTGTGGAGCTGGAGCTGTCGTGGGTGTGGGTTTCGGGGAGTCGTGGGGGTGGAGCCCCCGCGGGTCGGGTTTGTCGGTTTTGTGGGTGTGGGGTTGTGGTGGGTGTGGGTTTCGGGGAGTCGTGGGGGCAGATCCCCCGCGGGGAGGGTTCGCCGTGAGCTGATCGTGGGAAGTGCAGACAGCAACCCAACATGAGTAGGGTCGCCCTAGGAACACTGACGTTTGGAGGGAGTCGCGTGGCATCGCACAGGGATCTGCCCGTCGGCTTGGTGAACCGGCTTTTCCTAAACACCGGAAGCTCCTCGTTCACGGAGTTTGTCGGCTCTTATGCGCCTGAGTTGCTGCCGCAGCGGAATGAGGTGCTGGCCACCCCGATCGGCGACCAGGTGCCGCACGCGACGACGATCGTGGCCGCCACCTTCGCCGGTGGCGTAATCATGGCGGGCGACCGGCGGGCCACGTCGGGCAACATCATCTCCCAGCGTGACGTGGAGAAGGTGTTCCGCGCCGACGACTACTCGTGCATGGGCATCGCGGGCACGGCCAGCACCGGTCTCGAGTTCGCCCGTCTCTACCGCGTGGAGCTGGAGCATTACGAGAAGCTCGAGGGCCGCACGATGTCGGTCGCGGGCAAGGCCAACCGGCTGGCCAACATGATCAGGGGCAACCTGGCCATGGCGATGCAGGGGCTGGTGGTGGTGCCGTTGTTCGCGGCGTACGACCCGGACAAGGACGAAGGCCGTATCTTCAGCTATGACGTGGCGGGCGGGCCCTACGAGCGGGAGCGGTTCGACGCGATCGGCTCCGGCTCGATCTTCGCGCGCGGCTCGCTGAAGAAGCTCTACCGCGACGGGGCCTCGGCCGACGACATGGCCATGACGGCGATCCAGGCACTCTACGACGCCGCCGACGACGACTCGGCGACCGGCGGACCCGACGTGACGCGGAAGATCTGGCCGATCGTGGGCGTGACCGACGCCGACGGCTTCCGCCGGCTGTCGGACGAGCAGGTCGCCACGTACGTGGAACAGATGCTCGAAGCCCGGCTGATCTCGCCCGACGGCCCCATCGCCCCGCTGCGCTAGAAAGGACCACCGCACGTGTCCATGCCTTTTGGATATGCGTCCCCTGAGCAGATCATGCGGGACAAGGCCGACTACGCGCGCAAGGGCATCGCGCGGGGCCGGTCCGTCGTCGTGCTCCAATACGTCGACGGCATCCTGTTCGTCGCGCCCAACCCGTCGCGGGCGCTGCACAAGATCAGCGAGATCTACGACCGCATCGGGTTCGCCGCCGTGGGCCGCTACAACGAGTTCGAGGAGCTGCGGCTCGGCGGCATCCGCTACGCCGACATCAACGGCTACACCTACGACCGCTCCGACGTGACCGGCCGTGGCCTGGCCAACCTCTACGCCTCCAACCTGGGCCGCATCTTCACCGAGTCGATCAAGTCGCTGGAGGTCGAGGTCGTCGTCGCCGAGGTGGGCGAGACGAAGGACGGCGACGCGATCTACCGGCTGACGTTCGACGGGTCGGTCTTCGACGAGCACGGCTTCGCCGCGATGGGCGGCCAGGCCGAGGCTGTGGCGGGCCGGCTCAAGGAGCGCTACCGGGAGTCGATGTCGCTGGCGGACGCGCTGGAGGTGGCGCTGGGGGCCCTCACGGAGCCCGGTGGGGAGCGGCCGCCGCTGGCGCAGCTGGAGGTGGCGGTGCTCGACCGCAACCGGGAGAACCGCAAGTTCCTCAGGCTGACGGGCGCGCGCCTGGAGCGCCTGCTCGCCCAGACCTCCACCCCGCCGCCCGCCGCGTCGCCGCCCGCCGGCGACGCGCCCACCGGCCCGCCTCCGACGGGGCCGGAAGACGGCGACGTGGACGACGGCTCCTCGCCACTGTAGGACGCTCCACCGACCCCGGGGACCGCGCGTGCGTGGTCCCCGCCGTCGTTCCCGGGGGCGTTCGTGCGATTCGCTGGGGTTCGGCGGCAGAAGTCGGGATGTGACCTGATTCACTGTGGTTCCGGTGAACTCATGGGCGCGATCGTGGATCTCACAGTCCGTGAATACACCGATGCGTAGCCTTCTGGGCGGTGGCGCCGCTGTCGCGGTGATGTTGGTGTCCGGCGTGGCCGCACACGCCGCCCCGGCGAGTACCGCGGGCCCGGCCGCCACGGCGGCTCCGGAGTACAAGAAACCGAAGATCTTCGGTACGACCTTCCAGACCGACCCCGGGCACGACTTCACCAAGGGCATCCATTCGCGCCGCGACGGCGTCCTGCGCGGCTGGATCACCTACGTCGGGGCGGGCACGGCGGAGTACGCGCCGATCAGGTGGAAGAAGGGCACCCACACCGAGGGCCGTTTCGTGGGACAGCCCGAGGGGAGCGTCACGGCGTTCGCCTCGCCCATCGCCAAGAACGTGGTCTTCCTGTCGGCGTACGGGTGCAAGCCGTCGATGGGGGACATGACGGTCAGCAGGAAGACGGGGCTCGGCAACAAGAAGTGCTCCAGGGCGGCCCTGATCGACCGGGCCGAGCGCCAGCGCCGGCCCGCCCTCATCACCGTGCACAAGTCGAGGATCGTTCAGGTCCAGGAGATCTGGACGCCCTGACCCCATGCCACGGCACCGCGCCCCGTGGGGGCGGGCGCGGAACCACGGCGGGACAGGGGCATGGAGGCCGGTGAGAGCACGGCGCGCGCGACGGACGGGGGTACGCCGCGAGCGTACGAGCGGGACGGAGACGAAGGTGTGTACGACGCCGGACGGGAAAACACCTGGAAGATCTCTCCCGCTCGCCCACCGGTGGGCATAGTGTGAGGTGATGGATCGTCGCATCTTCGGGCTGGAGAACGAGTACGGCGTGACCTGCACGTTCCGGGGCCAGCGCAGGCTGTCCCCCGACGAGGTCGCGCGCTACTTGTTCCGGCGGGTCGTGTCCTGGGGCCGATCGAGCAACGTCTTCCTCCGCAACGGCGCACGTCTGTATCTGGACGTGGGCAGCCATCCTGAGTACGCAACACCCGAGTGTGACAACGTCATCGAACTCGTCACCCACGACAAGGCGGGCGAGCGCATCCTCGAGGGCCTGCTCGTCGACGCCGAGAAGCGGCTTCGCGAAGAGGGCATCGCGGGTGATATCTACCTCTTCAAGAACAACACCGACTCAGCCGGCAACTCCTACGGCTGCCACGAGAACTACCTGGTCGGCAGGCACGGGGAGTTCGGGCGGCTGGCGGACGTGCTGATCCCGTTCCTGGTGACGCGGCAGATCGTGTGCGGGGCGGGCAAGGTGCTGCAGACGCCCCGCGGCGCCGTCTACTGCGTGTCGCAGCGGGCCGAGCACATCTGGGAGGGCGTCTCCAGCGCCACCACCCGGTCCAGGCCCATCATCAACACGCGCGACGAGCCGCACGCCGACGCCGAGCGGTTCCGCCGCCTGCACGTCATCGTGGGCGACTCCAACATGAGCGAGACCACGATGCTGCTCAAGGTCGGCGCCACCGACCTGGTGCTGCGCATGATCGAGTCGGGCACCGTGATGCGCGACCTGTCGCTGGAGAACCCGATCAGGGCCATCCGCGAGGTCTCCCACGACATGACCGGCCGGCGCCGGGTGCGCCTGGCCAACGGGCGTGAGGCCTCCAGCCTGGAGATCCAGCAGGAATACCTGTCCAAGGCGAAGGACTTCGTCGACCGCCGCGGCGGCGACGCGATCGCGCACCGGGTGCTGGAGCTGTGGGAGCGTACGCTTCGCGCGGTCGACACCGGCGACCTCGACCTGGTGTCGCGGGAGATCGACTGGGTGACGAAATACCAGCTCATCGAGCGCTACAGGAAGAAGTACGACCTGCCGCTGTCCTCGCCCAGGGTGGCGCAGCTCGACCTCGCCTACCATGACGTGCACCGCAAGCGGGGCCTGTTCTACCTGCTGCAGAAGCGCGGCTCGGTGGAGCGGGTGGCGTCCGACCTGAAGATCTTCGAGGCCAAGTCGGTGCCGCCGCAGACGACCAGGGCGCGGCTGCGGGGCGAGTTCATCCGCAAGGCGCAGGAGAAGCGGCGCGACTTCACCGTCGACTGGGTGCATCTCAAGCTGAACGACCAGGCGCAGCGCACCGTGTTGTGCAAGGACCCGTTCCGCAGCGTGGACGAGCGGGTGGACAAGCTCATCGCGGGCATGTGACGGCGGCGCGGCGTGTGACGCTCTAGTACGGCGCAGGCCCAGGCGTGGCCCGCCGTTTACCTCGGCCCTACCGGGAAGTCAGGTAGTGTGACGCGAATCTGACGTCTTTCCGAGGGAAGCCCATGCGCCGCGCTCTGGCCGTACTGGCCGCCGTGCCATTGATCTTGTTCGCCGCCGCCTGCGGCTCCGACGACGGCGCGACCACCGGTGCCACCACCGGCGCCTCCACGAGCGCCACCGCGGGGGGTTCCGGCGGGGTCAAGGTCACCGGCGATGTGGGCGCCAAGCCCACGGTGACCTTCCCGTCCGGCTCGCCCGCCACCATGTCCTCCTACGAGGTGATCCAGCCCGGCACCGGCCAGGCGGTCAAGGCGGGCGACCGGGTGATCATGAACCTGACCGTCTACAACTGGGACGGAAAGGGCAACGCCGTCCAGGGCTCCTCCTACGACACCAAGACGCCGGAGACGATCGCCGTCAACGAGCAGCTGCCGCAGGTGCTGCAGGAGGGCTTCACCAAGGTCAAGCACGGCGGCCGGCTGCTGGCCGTGCTGGCCAACGACGCCGTCGCGCAGCCGCAGGCGTCGGCGCCGCCCGAGCCGACCAAGGTGTTCGTGCTCGACATCGTCGGCACCCAGCCGCCGCCGCTGAAGGCCGCCGACGGCAAGGAGACCGGTGACAGCATCAAGGGCGTCAAGGTCGACAACCCGGGCGGCGACAAGGCGCCCACGCTGACCACGAAGACCGACGACAAGCCGTCCAAGGAGCTCGTGGTCAAGACGGTGATCCAGGGCACCGGCAAGAAGGTGCAGCCCAACCAGACGCTCGCCGTCCACTACACGGGCAAGGTCTGGGGCACTGACACGCAGTTCGACTCCAGCTGGGAGCGGGGTGAGCCGGCCGAGTTCGGGCTGGCGCAGGTCATCCAGGGCTGGCAGCAGGGCCTGGCCGGGGTTCCGGTGGGCAGCCGGGTCGTGCTGAGCATCCCGCCCGACCTCGGCTACGGCGCCCAGGCGCAGGAGAACATCCCCGCCAACAGCACCCTGGTGTTCGTGGTGGACGTCCTGGCAGCCTACTGACGGCCGATCGTAGAGGCCGGGCGCGGACCAGTGACTTCTGTCATGAGCCCGGCGGGGGAAGGCGTGCTAGCGCCTGGGCGTGCGGTAACGGAAACGACTTGCGGCGTCGCATTGTGTGCCGGTAGCGTGTGCGTCGGTCGAATAGGTGAGTGACAACCAAGCTCGCTGGTTCGTCCGTTTCTCACCGCCGGGAGGGCGGAACTCGTGCTACTCAGACCGGGGGTGCGGGTTGGGGCGTGGAAACCCGTGCAAGCGGGGCCGGGAGGTGAACCGCCAAGCAACAGCGTCGCGAGCATGCGCATAGTCGCATGGTTGGGACGGCTGGAATCCCCCGCATTCATCCGTGGGGAGCGCTTCAACGTCCAGTACACCGCGCACGCGTGGGACGGCCGGCAGAACCGACTGGCCGACTCCACGTTCAACCGCGGCACGCCCGCCGCTCTGCCCATGGGACGCCTGTCCCCGGCGCTGGAACAGGCCC
>NZ_JADOGI010000393.1 GCF_015645445.1 Nonomuraea cypriaca
CTGCGGGAGCGCGGGGTGGGGCCGGAGCGGGTCGTGGCGCTGGGGCTGGGGCGGTCGGTGGCCCTGGTGGTGGCGATCCTGGCCGTACAGCGGGCGGGGGGCGCGTACCTGCCGCTCGACCTGGACCATCCGGCCGACCGGCTCGCGTACCTGGTGGAGGACGCAGGGGCGACGCTGCTCGTCGCGGAGCCCGGCACGCTGCCGGAGCTGCGGATCGACCGCATTTCGCCCGAAATTTCGTGTTTTAATGCGGAATTTCAGGCGATCAGCCCTCTCGATGCCGCCTACGTGATCTACACCTCCGGCTCCACCGGCCGCCCCAAGGGCGTCGTGGTGAGCCACGCCGGCATCGCGGACCTCACCCGCTCCCTGGTGAACACGTTCGGCCTCGACGCCACCAGCCGCGTCCCGCAGATCGGGGCGCCGACGTTCGACATCTCGGTGGCCGAGTTGTGCATGGCGTTCGGCTCGGGCGGCACGCTGATCATCCCGCCGGACGGCCCGCTGGCCGGGCCGGATCTGGGCAGGGTGCTGCGGGAACGGCGCGTCACGTTCAGCCTGCTGACCTCTGGCGTGCTGGCGAGCGTGCCGCCCGGCGACTATCCCGACCTGCGCGGGCTGGCCTCCGGCGCCGACGTCTGCCCGCCGGAGCTGGTGTCCGCGTGGAAGGGCAGGCGTTTCTGGAACGCGTACGGGCCGACGGAGACCACGGTCGCCGCGAGCCTGAGCGACCCGCTCCACCCCGGCGGCGGCCTCCCGCCGATCGGCCGCCCCCTCCTCGGCAACCGCCTGTACGTCCTGGACGCCCGCCTGCGCCCGGTGCCGGTCGGCGTGCCCGGCGAGCTCTACGCCGCGGGCCCCGGCGTGGCGCGCGGCTACCTCGGCAGGCCCGGCCACACGGCGGAACGCTTCGTTGCCGACCCGTACGGCCCCGCCGGCGAGCGCATGTACCGCACCGGCGACCTGGTGTACCGGCGGCCCGACGGCCAGCTCCACTTCCTGGGCCGCGCGGACGACCAGATGAAGGTGCGCGGTTTCCGTATCGAACCGGCGGAGGTCGAGGCCGTACTGGCCGGGCACGGGTCCGTCGCACGGGCCGCGGTGGCGCTGCGCGACGGCCGCCTCGTCGCCTACCTCGTCCCCCGCTCGGAGTCGCCCTCGGTCGGCGATGTGCTGGCGCACGCGGTGGCGGCGCTTCCCGCGCCCATGGTGCCCAGCGAGTACGTGGTGCTGGACACGCTGCCGATCACGCCGCGGGGCAAGGTGGACCGTGCCGCCCTGCCGGCCCCGGCCGCCGCCACGGAGTCGTCCCGCGAGCCGGTCACCGATCGCGAGTCGGTCCTGTGCGCGATCTTCGCGGAGCTGCTCGGTGTGCCCGCTGTGGGCGCGGAGGACGACTTCTTCCGGCTCGGTGGCGACAGCATCGTGGCGATCCGGCTGGTCAGCCGGGCCAGGGCGGACGCGCTCAGGCTGACGCCGCGCGAGGTGTTCGTCGCGAGGACCCCGGCCGCGCTGGCCGCCGTCGCCCGCGACACCGCGCCGGCCGTCGCGGACTCCCCCACGGGCAGGTTCCCGCTCACCCCGATCATGCACTGGTGGCGGGAGCACGGTGGCCCGCTGGCCTCGTTCACCCAGTCCCTGGTACTGCCCGTTCCGGAAGGGCTGGACGACGCGCGGATCGTGTCGGCCCTGAGAACGCTGGCCACCCGGCACCCGGCCCTGCGCATGCGCCTCCTGCGCCACCCGGACGCCGCCTGGGAGCTGGAGGTGCCACCCCCCGACGAACCGCCCCAGATCCTGTACGCCACCGCGAACACCGAACCGGGCACCCTGCCTGCCCCGCCCCCGCTCGACCCGGAGCACGGCCGGATGCTCGCCGCCACCCGCTTCGCACCCGGCCGCCTGCTGCTCACCGCCCACCACTGGG
Source organism: Nonomuraea cypriaca (assembly GCF_015645445.1). Taxonomy (GTDB): domain Bacteria; phylum Actinomycetota; class Actinomycetes; order Streptosporangiales; family Streptosporangiaceae; genus Nonomuraea; species Nonomuraea cypriaca. The sequence goes on from NZ_JADOGI010000393.1 coordinate 1,928, forward strand.
CCGTGGACGGCGTCTCCTGGCGCATCCTCGCCCCCGAACTGACCACCCTCCTGACACCAGACAGCAAGGCCCCGGACGGCGAGGCCCCGGACGGCGTGCTGCCGGACGGCGAGGCCCCGAACGGCGTGGGGCCGGTGGAGCGGACGTCGTTCGCGCGTTGGGCGCGCCTGCTGGCGGCCGAGGCGGTGCGGCCAGGACGGGTGGCCGCCGAGCTGCCGGTGTGGGAGCGGATCGCGGCGGACGAGGAGGCCCGCCTGATCCCCGGCCACGACCGGCCGCTTCGCGGCGCCCCGCGTACGACCCTGACCAGGACACTCCCACCCGGCGGCACCGAGCAGGTGATCACCCACCTGCCCGCCGCCTTCCGCTGCGGCCCCGACGAGGTCCTGCTGACCGCTCTGGCCGCCGCCGTGGCCCGATGGCGCGGCCACGGCACGGGCGTGCTGGTCGAGGTCGAGGGCCATGGCCGTGAGCCCCTGCCGGAGGAAGTGGACGACGACGTGGACGTCGCGGGCACCGTCGGCTGGTTCACCGCCCAGTACCCGGTCAGGCTGGACGCGGGCGGCAGCCCGGCTGACGCACTCAAACGGGTCAAGGAGCAGCTGCGGGCGATCCCCTCGGGCGGCCTGGGCCACGGCCTGCTCCGCTACCTGAACCCGGACACCGCCCCAAGACTGGCCGCCCTCCCGGCCCCGGACCTGCGCTTCAACTACCTGGGCAGGTTCGAGGGCGAGCTGGCGGGCATGCCCGACGCGCCGATGGCGTACGCGGTGGAGCTGGACGTCATCGCCCAGACCGGCCAGGACGGCACGCGGCTGGTGGCGAGCTGGTCCTACGCGGCCGGCGCGATCACCGGTGAGCGGATCGAGGCGCTGGCCGGCCTCTGGTTCGACGAGCTCGCCACGCTGGCCGGCCACGCGGGCGAGGGCGGCGCGACCAGTTCGGACTTCCCGCTGGTCGACCTGACGCAGGGCCAGATCGAGGCCCTCGAAGCGGATCTGGACGGCGACTGGTGAGCGGCCGGCTGGCCGACGTGCTGCCGCTCTCCCCCGCGCAGGAGGGTCTGCTCTTCCACGCCCTGTACGGCGGCCACGACGCGTACGTCGTCCAGGCCACGTTCTCCCTCGACGGCCGGGCGGACCCCGCGCGGCTGCGGGCGGCGGTGGAGGGCCTGCTCGCCCGCCACCCCAACCTGCGCGCGTGCTTCCGCCACAAGGGCCTGGAGCACCCGGTGCAGCTCGTGCCGCATCGGGTACGCCTGTCGTGGACGGAGGTGGACCCGCCTTCGGAAGTCGAGCGGGAGCGCATCCTGGAGGCCGACAGGCTGCGCCCATTCGACGTCACCCGGCCGCCGCTGGTCCGCGCCACGCTCGTGCGATCCACCCGTGACGTCTCGGCCACACTCTCGCGATCCACCCGGAACGGGCCGGTCCAGGCCACACTCGCGGAATCGACCCGTGAGGTCCCGGCCCCGCTCCCGCGATCTGCCCGGGACGAGCTGGTGCTGACGATGCATCACCTCCTGGTGGACGGCTGGTCGATGCCGATCCTGGCCAGGGAGCTGGCCGCGCTGTACGCGGGCGAGAGCGCGCTGCCGCCCGCGCCCCCGTACCGCGACTACCTGACGTGGTTGCGCGCACAGGACGGCGCGGAGGCCGCACGGGCCTGGCGCGCGGCGCTGGCGGAGCTGCCGGGACCGACCCTGCTCAGGCCGGGGGCGGGCGACGCGGGCCCGCCGCAGGAGGCGGTGGAGTTCGAGCTGACCGGCGAGCTGAGCGCGGCCGTGCACGAGCGGGCGCGGCAGGAAGGGGTGACGGTCAACACGCTGGCGCAGGCGGCGTGGGGGCTGGTGCTCGCGCGGCTGACCGGGCGCGACGACGTGGTGTTCGGCGCGGTGGTGTCCGGCCGTCCGCCCGAGGTGGCGGGCGTGGAGTCGATGGTGGGCCTGTTCATCAACACCGTTCCCGTACGGGTCCTCACCCGCGCGCCCGCCCTCCTCTCCCGCCTGCAGGACGAGCAGGCCCGCCTGGCCGCCTTCCACCACGTACGCCTCGCGGACGTGCAACGCGGCACCGGCCCGCTGTTCGACACGCTGCTGGCCTTCGAGAACTACCCCCGGGACGGCCTGACCACCACCCCCGGCCCGCGCCTGACCGACGTTCGCGACGCCACCCACTACCCGCTCACGGTCACGATCGTCGCGGGCGATCGGTGGTGGCTACGCCTCGGCCACCGCGCCGACCTGATCACCCGCACCGAGGCCGAGGCGATCGCGGCCCGCCTCACGAGAGCGTTCGAGGCCCTCTCCGGCACCGGGCTCGCGGGCGACGTGCTGCCTGCGGCAGAGTCGAATCGGCTGCTCGTGGGCTGGAACGACACGGCTCGGCCGGCGGCGGGCGGTTCGGTCCCCGAGCGGTTCGCGGCGCAGGTGGCCAGGTCCCCGCACGCGGTGGCCGTCGAGCACGGCGGTCTCACCCTCACCTATGCCGAGCTGGACGCCCGCGCCGACCGGCTCGCCGCAGGCCTCGATCTGGAGCCGGAGGCACCGGTCGCGGTCCTGATGGAGCGCTCGCCCGACCTGGTGATCGCGCAACTCGCCGTACTCAAGGCGGGCGGCTGCTACGTACCGCTGGATCCCGAGCAGCCCGAGGCACGGCTGTCGTGGCTGATCGAGGACAGCGGCGCCCGCGTCATCCTGACCAGCGCCACAGAGGACAGGCCGGGCGGTTACCGGCGTTTCGCGGCCAGGCGCGTCCGCTCGGGGGACTCGGCCGCGTACGTGATGTACACCTCGGGTTCCACCGGCACTCCCAAGGGCGTGGTGGTCACCCACGCCAACATCCTGGAGCTGGCCGCCGACCGCCGCTTCGCCGGGCATCGCCGGGTGCTGCTGCACAGTCCGCACACGTTCGACGCGGCCACGTACGAGCTGTGGGTGCCGCTGCTGAACGGCGGCACCGTCGTCATCGCGCCCCCAGGGCCGCTCCACCCGGACACCCTCAGGACCGGCCGGCTCAATGCGGTCTGGCTGACGGCCGAGCTGTTCCGCACGGTGGCCGACCTCGCGCCGGACGCGCTCGCCGAGGTGGGCGAGGTCTGGGCGGGCGGCGACGTGCTGCCTCCCGACGCGGTACGGCGGGTGACGCGGCTCGGCGTCACGGTCGTCAACGGGTACGGGCCCACCGAGACCACGACGTTCGCCACCAGCCACCGTGCCGGTGACCAGGGCTCCGGCCCGGTGCCGATCGGCCGCCCGCTCGACAACACCCGCGTGTACGTCCTGGACTCCCGCCTGCGCCCCGCGCCGATCGGCGTGACAGGAGAGCTGTACGTGGCCGGGACCGGCCTGGCACGCGGCTACCACGGCCGGCCTGGCCGCACGGCGCAGCGGTTCGTGGCGAACCCGTTCGCGGCGGGCGAGCGGATGTACCGGACCGGCGACCTGGCCCGGTGGACGTTCGGCGGCGAGCTGGAGTTCGCCGGACGGGCGGACGGCCAGGTGAAGATCCGCGGGTACCGGGTCGAGCCCGGCGAGGTGGCGGCCGCCCTGGAGAGCTGCCCGGACGTCGAGCGCGCCGTCGTGGTGGCCGTGCCCGGCCGCACCGGGGCTGCCGGGCCGGGGCGGCGGCTGGTGGCGTATGTCGTCCTGGCCGAGGGCGGCACGCTCGCGCGGGTACGCGACCACGCCGCGGCCCGGTTGCCGAAGCACCTCCTCCCCGCCCAGTACGTGCCTCTCGACCACCTCC
>NZ_JADOGI010000394.1 GCF_015645445.1 Nonomuraea cypriaca
CGACCCCAGGCGGCCCCGCACCATAGGGCACATCGGCCCCACCAGGAACAGCACTGTAAGGACCACCAGCCCCGGCTCCACCGCCGCCATGGGGCCCACTGGCACCATGAGGGCCGCCGGCGCCGTGAGACGCACCGGCGCCACCAGGAACAGCACCGTAGGGCCCACCAGCCGCGGCTCCACCGGCGCCGTGTGGCCCACCGGTCCCGGATGGTCCACCGGTCTCGGACGGTCCGGCGGCGCCGGGTCGCGGCGCTCCCATCGGGAATGGCCCGGCCACCACGGGCGCCTGCCACCCTTGCGACGCCGCGCCACCGTCCGGCGCCTGCCAAATCTGCGGCCCGAAATGCTGCGCCTGGGAAACCTGCGTCCCAGCCTGCTGCGGGCCTGAAGCCGGGTCCCCGGAGGACTGCGGCCCGGAATACTGCGGGCCTGGGTACTGCGGGCCGGAAGTCTGCGGCCCGGAAACCGGGGGTCCGGAGTGCTGCGGGCCTGAGTACTGCGGGCCAGAATGCTGCGGGCCAGAATGCTGCGGGCCGGAAGGCTGAGGGAACGTGGGTGTCGCGGGCGGGGACTGGGAGGCGGTCGCCTGGGCGGCCGCGTGGGCGCCTTCCAGGACCGGCCCGGCCTCCGGGCCCGCGACGATGAGCCCCGTGAGCCCCGCCCCTCCGGCCAGCCGGCCGAGCTCGGTGTTGAGCGCGGGCCCGTCCTCGCCCAGCTCGCGCAGCGCCGCGATCACCGCGAACCGCCGCCGCCCCTGCCCCAGCACCGCGAACGCCTCGAAGGCCGCCCGCATCGAGTCGGGATTGGCGTTGTACGCGTCGTTGACGACCGTCACCCCGTCGGCCCGGTCGGTGACCTCCATCCGCCACCGGCTCCGCGGCGTGGCCTCGGACAGCTCCTCGGCGATGGTGGCGACCGGCAGGCCGAGCTCGTAACCGGCGGCCGCGGCGGCCAGCGCGTTCTCGACCGCGTGCGCCCCGAACAGCTTGAGCGACACGTGTGCGGCCCCGGACGGCGTACGCAGCGTGAAGGACGCCCGCCCGCGAGCGTCCATCGTGACGCCCTCGGCCCGGATCGCTGCGGACTCGCCCCGCCCGAAGTACGTGACCCGCGCGTCAGTGCGGGAGGCCATCTCGCGCACCAGCGGATCGTCGGCGTTGAGCACCGCCACGCCGGCCCGCGACAGCGACTCGACCAGCTCGCCCTTGGCCTCGGCGATGGCCTCCTTGCCGCCGAACACGCCGAGGTGCGCGGTGCCGACGTTGAGCACCACGCCGATCCGCGGCGGCGCGATGCGGGTCAGGTCCTTGATGTGGCCGAGGTTGCGCGCCGCTAGCTCCAGCACCAGGAACCGGGTGTCGACGTCGGCGCGCAGCACGGTCAGCGGGTGGCCGAGCTCGTTGTTGAAACTGCCGACGGGGGCGATGGTGGGCCCGATCCGCCCGGTGAGCCGGGCGAGCAGGTCCTTGGTGCTGGTCTTGCCGGCCGAGCCGGTCACGCCGATGACGGTGACCTGGGGCAGCGCGGCGACCTGGGCGGCGGCCAGCGCGGCCAGCGCGGCGGCGGCGTCGGGCACGATCACCGCGGGGGCGTCGACCGGCCTGGTGGCGAGCACCGCCACGGCTCCTGCCCGGATAGCCTGCGCGGCGTAGTCATGACCGTCGACCCGCGCGCCCCTGAGGGCGACGAACAGCGATCCCGGTTCTACGGCCCGCGAGTCGATCACGACGGGCCCGCGTACCACCGCGCGGGGATCGGCCATGCCCGACAGGGCTCCCGAGGTCAACTCGGCGATCCTGGCCAGAGGCAACGGGATCATTAGTGCTTCCTGCTTTCCTTGCGTGCGTCGATCGCTTCGGCGACCACTTCGCGGTCGTCGAAGGGGATCACCTCGCCTGCTACGTACTGACCCTGCTCGTGACCCTTGCCGGCCACGACGATCACGTCGCCGCGCCCGGCCCGGGCGATCGCCAGGCCGATGGCGGCCGCGCGGTCGGGCTCAATGATCACATGAGCGCGGTCGTGCTGCGGAACGCGGAGCGCTCCTTCCATCATCGTCGCGAGGATGGCGAGCGGATCCTCCGAGCGGGGGTTGTCGTTCGTGAAAATTGCCACGTCGGCAAGTTGTGCGGAGATTTCTCCCATTATGGGCCTTTTGCCGGAATCACGGTCACCGCCGCAGCCGAGCACGATCATGAGCTCGCCCGCCGTGACCGACCGCAGCGAGCGCAGCACCGATTCCACGGCGCCCGGCTTGTGGGAGTAGTCCACGACGGCCTGGAACTCGTCGTCCGCGCTCGTGACGCGCTGCATCCGGCCCGGCACACCGGTGAGCGTGCCGACACCGTGTACGGCGGCCTGCAGCGGCACCCCGGCCTCGACCAGCGTGACGATGGCGCCGAGCGCGTTGGCGACGTTGAACGGGCCGGGCAGCGAGATCTGCGCGTCGGCCTCCACCCCGCCCGGACCCACCACACGGAAGGCGCTGCCGTCCGCGCCGAGCCTGGCGTCCTGCGCCCGCCAGTCGGCCTCCGGGTCGCCCATCGCCGAGAACGTGGTCATCGGCACCTTCGCCAGGTCCAGCAGCTCCCGTCCGTAGCGGTCGTCGATGTTGGTCACGCCGATCCGGCTCAGCTCCGGCTGGAACAGCCGCGCCTTGGTCGCGAAGTAGTCCTCGAAGTCGCTGTGGAAGTCGAGGTGGTCCTGGGAGAGGTTGGTGAACAGGGCCACGTCGTAGTAGATCCCGTCGATCCTGTCCATCGCGAGCGCGTGGCTGGAGACCTCCATGGCGGCCGCGGTGACGCCTTCCTCGCGCATCAGCGCGAACAGGCCGTGCAGCACCGACGCCTCAGGCGTGGTGAGGGTGGGCTGGAAGCACAGGTCGCCCACGTGGATCTCGACGCCGCCCACCAGGCCCGCCGTGTGCCCGGCGGCCCGCAGGCCGGCCTCCAGCATGAACGTGATGGTGGACTTGCCGCTGGTGCCGGTGACACCGAGGACCTGGATGTCGTGGGCCGGCTGCGCGTACACCCAGGAGGAGATCTGCCCGAGCAGCGCGCGCGGGTCGGGCACGATCAGCACCGGCAGCCCGGTCGCGACGGACGCGTCGCGCCCCGCCCGGTCGGTCAGTACGGCCACGGCTCCGCCCGCCATCGCCTCGGCGGCGAAGGTGGCGCCGTGGACCCGGCTGCCGGGCAGTGCCACGTAGAGGTCTCCGCGCCTGACATGGCGGGAGTCGATGGTGACGCCGGTCAGCGCGGCATGAGGCGACCGCGAGGTGCCGGAATCGGCGTCGAGCATGGTGGCCAGCGCTGTCAGCGGGCGAGGCGGGCTGGCAGTGGGACGCATAGAGGACGGGGGACGCACGGCGAGAGCGTACCTTCCCTGGTCACTGTCCGGCGCGCGTACGCACCGGCGGCGCGACGGAGCCTGTGGGAGGAATCTTCTTGCTCTTGATCGCGAACGTCATCACATCCTTGAACACGGGGGCCGCGAGCTCCCCGCCGAAGTGGCCTTTCTTCGGGTTCTGCACCACCGACAGCACCACCAGCCGGGGCTTGTCGGCCGGGCTGAACCCGGCGAACGACGCGGTGTAGCCGTCGTAGCGGCCCAGCTCGGCGTCGTAACGGTCGGCCGTGCCCGTCTTGCCCGCCACCCGGTAGCCGGGAATGGCGGCGAGCTGGCCCGTGCCCTCCTCGCCAACCGCGCTCTCCAGCATCGTCGTGATCTCCTTGGCAGTCGTCGCGCTCACCACCCTGGTCCGCTTACCAGCGGGAGCGGGTACGAACCTGCCCGAGGGATCCGTCGTGCCGGCGACGATCTGCGGCTCGACCTTGACGCCGCCGTTCGCGATGGTCTGGTAGACGCTGGCCATCTGCAGGGCGGTCACCGACACGCCCTGCCCGTAGGCGACGGTGCAGCTCTGGCTGCCCGACCAGTTCTTGTAGTCGGGCAGCAGCCCGGCCTCCGCGCTGGGCACGCCGCCGCCCGGCCTCGTGCCGAACCCGAACGCCTGCAGCATCCGGAAGAGCCGCTCGCTGCCCACCTGGCGCGCCGCCATGACCGTGGCCACGTTGCTGGACTGCGCCACGGCCTGCCGGAACGTCATCCGCTCCGGCTTGTGCGCGTGCGCGTCACGCAGCACCCGATCGGCGCACTTGATGTTGTCAGGCACCTCGAACACCGTGTCGGCGTCGACCGTGCCGGCCTCGAGCGCGGCGGCCGCCGTGATCACCTTGTTCGTGCTGCCCGGCTCGAACACGTCGGCGGCCGCCTTGTTGACGTACGCGGTCGCGGGGGCCTTGCGCCAGTTGTTCAGGTCCAGCTCAGGCCCGTTGGCCATGGCGACGATCTGGGCCGTCTGGACGTCCATGACGATCACGGTGCCGCTGTCTGCACCTGCCTCGCGTACCTGCTCGTTGATCGACTTCTGGGCGGCCCACTGGATGTCGCGGTCGATGGTCAGCCGCACGTCGCGGCCGTCCACGGGGGCCGTCCGCCGGCTGCTGGTCATCGGGATGCGCTGGCCGTCGCGGCCCGTCTCGACGCGCTGCTCGCCGTCGCGGCCGGCCAGGACCGTGTTCCTGGCCTGCTCCATGCCGCCCAGCCCCTTGCCCTCGTCGCCCACGAACCCGATGAGGCTGCCCGCCAGGTCGCCCGCCGGGTAGAGCCTGCGGTAGGTCTGCTTCGCGGTGAGCGCGGGCACGCGGGCCTTGAGCAGCTGGCCGGCGACGAGCGGGTCGACGTCTCTGGCCAGCAGCTGGTAGCGGGTGTTCGTCCTGGCCAGCTTGGCGGCGATCTCCTGCTCGGTCCTGCCGAGCTGCTTGGCCAGCACCGTGGTCCACTTGGCGCGGTCGGCGGCGGGGACCTTGGACGGGTCGATCGCCAGCTCGCGCGCCTCGACGGTCACGGCCAGCGCGTGGCCGTTCGCGTCGGTGATCGAGCCGCGCTTGGCGGGGATCTCCTCGGTGTGCAGGCGCTGGTCGGCCGCCGCGGCCTCGTACACCTTGGAGTCGAGGCCCTGCATCTGGATCAGCCGGCCGGCGAAGATCGACAGGATGAACGTCATGCCGATCAGACCGATGTTGATGCGCCTGCGCGGGCTGCCCAGCCGCAGCACCAGCGGCGGCCTGGGCGGGCGCGGCGGCGTGGGCGGCCGGCGTGGCCCTCTGGGCGGCGGCCCGTCCCCGCTCCTGCCCCGGTACGGCGTCTCTCCGCCCGCGCCTCTGCGCGGCGGCACCCCACGTCCCTGCGCCGCCTCCGCGCCCCGGCGCGGCGGCACGTCGGCGCCCCGCCCTCGGTGCGAAGCCTCATCGGCACCCCGCCCCCTGCGCGAGGGGTCATCCCCGGCGCGGGTCCTACGCGAGGACTCATCGCCACCACGAGCCCTGCCCGAGGGCTCATCACCACCACGGGTCCTGCGCGACGGCTCATCGCCACCACGAGCGCTGCGCGGGGGCTCATCGCCGCCGCGGGCCCTGCGCGA
>NZ_JADOGI010000395.1 GCF_015645445.1 Nonomuraea cypriaca
CCCTCGCCCAGCACCCCTCCCAGCCCTGTCCGGCACCCCTCAGACCCCGGCCCAAGCACTCCTCCCGCCCTGTCCGGCACCCTTCGGACCCCGGCCCAAGCACTCCTCCCGCCCTGTCCGGCACCCTTCGGACCCCGGCGCCGCATCCCTCGCACTCTGTCCGGCACCTTTTGGAGCACCCGCGCGGTACCGCACCCATCGGGCGCCCGCGCGACGCAGCGGCTCCTCCACGGTTGGGCGGGCGCGCAAGGAAGGCCCACGGCGACCGGCACCCGCACGACGCCCAGGCCCTCCTGCGTGACCGGCGCGAGGGCTCGGTCGTCGTCCGCTTGGAGGTCGCGGGAGGACGGCCCGCGCCCCGGTCGGCACTCGCACGAGGGCGGGGTCCTCTCCTCTGCGGTTCGGCACGAGGGCTCGGTCGACGCCCGGCCTGGGATGTCGCGCGAGGACGGCCCGCACGCGGACTCCGCCCTCGGCTGAGGTTCGCCGCCACCACACCCGACCAGGTGCTGCTCGCCCACGGCCGCCGGCTGTGCGGCGTCTACACGCGTTCTACACGCGCGACGGACTCGTGCGAGGTCGCCCGGCCTGCGCCAAGTGGAGGGCCCGGTACGCGACCATTTGGCGGCCCGCTCGCGGGCCGTTCGCGCGGTTGGGCGTCCGTACGAAGACGGCGCGCTTGGTCGGCGCCCGCGCGAGGCAGAGGCGCACTGTGGCGCCCGCATGAGGGCTCGGCCCGCGTCCGGTTGGGCGCCGCCTAAGGGGTCCGTCCTGGCCCGATGAGGCCGGATGAGGGCTCGGTCGTGGCCGCCGAGGAGGGGTGGGTCTGGACCGGCATGAGGCTTGTGCGGTGTGAGCTACGAGGAGCGCCGCGATCTCTACCGAGGCCCCGCCGCGTACTGGCATGAGGTTCGTACCGCCTATGAGACATGTACGGGCATGACGTCGGGAAGCGGCGTCGTGCGTGGATGTCTGCAAGGATGGGGTCAGAGTTCGTCGGTGGCGGAGCGGCGGTTGCTGCGGACCGTGTCACCGGGCTGGCGGTCGGGGACCGGGGGAGGGGTGCCGCCGAACTCCGGGCACAGGGCCTGGTGGTCGCACCAGTCGCACAACCGGCTGCGCCGCGCCCGCCACTCGCCCGTCTCCATGGACCGCTCGATCGCCGCCCACAACGCCATCACCTTGCGCTCGGTGGCCAGCAGGTCGGCCTCGTCCGGGGCGTAGCGCAGCACCTCGCCCGTCCCGCCCAGATAGACCAGTTGCAGCAGCCGCGGCACCTGGCCGCGCAGCCGCCACAGCACCAGCGCGTAGAACTTCATCTGGAACAGCGCCTTGGCCTCGAAGTCGCGCCCCGGCGCGCTGCCGGTCTTGTAGTCGACGACCCGCACCTCGCCGGTCGGCGCCACGTCGAGCCGGTCGACGTAGCCGCGCAGCATCAGGCCCTCCTCCAGGACCGCCTCCACGTAGAGCTCCCGTTCGGCGGGCTCCAGCCGGGTCGGGTCCTCCAGGGTGAAGTAGCGCTCCAGCATGCCCCGCGCCTGCGTCAGCCACTCGGCCTGCTCGGCCTCGTCGGCGAACATCTCGGCGTATCCCGGGTCACCGGCCAGCAGGCGCTCCCACTGCGGCTGCAGTAATTCCAGCGCCGCCTGCACCGAACGGCGCGAGGCCGGCAGATCATAGAGCCGCTCCAGGACCGCGTGGACGACCGTGCCGCGCACCGCCGCCTGCGAGGGTTTCTCCGGCAGCTGGTCGATCACCCGGAAGCGGTAGAGCAGCGGACATGTCATGAAATCGCCCGCCCGGGACGGGGAGAGAGCTCCGATGATCACCGGCTCGGTCAACGTCATGCACCGCACTCTAGGTCAAGACCCCGACAGAATAACCGTCGCGGAACGAGCATCACGTGATCTGGCGCGTAGCATCAAGGCAGCAACAGCACGTATTGGACGTACAAGGAGTGCGGTGAGCGAGCAGAGCCCGCGGCGGGAGTCCTCCGGCATCCGGATGGGGAAGCCGTTCGGCATTCCGGTATACGTGTCGTGGACCTGGTTCATCGTGGCGGCCTTCATCACCTATGTGTTCGGGCCGCAGATGGCCCAGCGGCTGCCCGAACTGGACGCCACCGCCGCTTACGCGGTCGCCTTCGCGTTCGCGGTGCTCCTGTACGTGTCGGTGCTGCTGCACGAGCTGGCGCACAGCGTACTCGCCAAGTGGTACGGCCTGCCGGTCCGCCGGATCACCCTCTACCTCCTCGGCGGCGTGTCGGAGATCGAGAAGGAGCCGCCCACGCCGGGCAAGGAGTTCATGGTCGCCGCGGCGGGTCCGTTCCTGTCGCTCGGCCTGGCCGCGCTGGGCCTGGCCGCCGACGTCTACCTGATCGACGACGGCGGCATCGTCGAGGTGCTCCTCTGGCAGCTGTGGGTGTCCAACCTCATCGTCGGCGTCTTCAACCTGCTGCCAGGGCTGCCGCTCGACGGCGGCAGGATGCTGCGAGCCGGCGTGTGGAAGCTGACCAGCAACCCCGGCTCCGGCACCATCGTGGCCGCGTGGGGCGGCCGGGCGCTGGCGGTGCTGCTGGTGGCGTTCCCGATCGTGACCGCCTTGTCGGGCGGCGGGGACGTGGCCTTCGAGAACCTGCTGTGGCCGCTGGTGCTGGCGTCGTTCATCTGGCTCGGAGCCACCCAGTCCCTGCGAGTCGCCAAGATCCGGGCGAGGATCCCGCGGGTCAACGCGCGCGCCCTGGCGCGCAGGGCGATCCCGGTGCCCGCCGAGACGCCTCTGTCCGAGGCGCTGCGGCAGGCCACCGAGCGCGGGGCGGGCGCCCTCGTCGTGGTCGACCACGACGGCAAGCCCCTCGCGATCGTGAACGAGGCCGCCGTACAGGCCACCCCCGAACACCGCCGCCCCTGGGTGAACGTCGCATCCCTCGCCAAGTCGCTGGAGCCCGACATGGTGCTCGCGGCCGACCTGGAGGGCGAGCCGCTCATCGACGCCATGCGCGACGCCCCCGGCAGCGAGTACCTCCTCGTGGAGGGCGGCGGCGAGATCTACGGCGTGCTCGCCACGGCCGACGTGAACCGCGTTTTCACAGGCGTCTGATATGTCCCACTCGTTTAAGCGGCGGGGCCCGGATAGGGTCGTGTCCAGGAGTTTCGGGTGGCCGGATCCGACCCCGGGCGATTTCTGCGATGCGACGACTGGCCGATAGTGTGCTGTTTGGCCAAACTTGCACAGTTAAGGGGTTTGTTGCGGTCCACCGGTTCACCGAATCGAGACGGGGGAGCCGCGACGCGGCCTCGTCGTCTGGGTATGCGTATGGCTGGGTGGCCGGCACGGCAGTGCGGGTGCCGTAACATCGCCGGCTTCCGGGGAGGAGAGTTGAGTGACCGAGCGTAGCGAGGGCACCATCGAGCGCAGCACGGTCGTCATGAGGGAGGACGCATGACCGGCCACGGCTTCGGAGTGGTGCGTCCGCTTCCTGGAAATGGGCTGGTCGCCTTCATGGGCGGGCTGCTGCTGGTGTGCGACGCCGACGAGTCCGCGGCCGGCGACCTGCTGGAGGCGCTGCGCGAGACGGCCGCGTCAGGGGGCGACGGCCGGGCGCTGGCCCGCCGCGCCGCCCAGGTGCTCGCCGCCAACATGGCGGGCGACCCGGCCACGTGCGCGGTCGCGGGCCCGGTCAGCGGCGGTGTGGCGGTGCTCGTCAGCGGCTCGGCCGCGGCCGCCGTCGCCACCTCCGCCGGCGAGACCCGGCTGGCCGGCAGCGACTCGCTCACCTGGGCCGATCGGCTCGTCACCGGCACCGTCGAGCGGGTCGAGCTGAGCCTGCCCGGCGCCGGCAGCCCCCATCCCGCCGTCCGTTTCGACGGCGGTGTGGTGCACGGCGGCGGCCTCGTCGGTGACTTCACCGACCAGCCCGCTCCCGCTCCTGTCCCCTCCAGGCCGCTGACCAGCGAGATGCCCGCCACGGGCCTCCACATGGAGCCCGACCTCATCCAGCCGCCCGTCGAGCGCCCGCCCTACCCGCTGGCCGACCAGCCGCCGCCCGTGCCTGGGCCGCCCTCGGGCCCGCAGCCGGCCCCGGTGGAGCAGCCTTCGTACAACACGCCGCAGGACCAGCCCCCCTACCTGCCGCCGCAGGACCAGCCGCCCTACTTCGCCCCGCAGGAGCAGCCTCCCTACCTCCCGCAGGAGCAGCCGCCCTACCCGCCCCAGGAGCAGTATCCGCCGCAGGAGCAGCCGCCGCCCCTGCCCGAGCCGCAGCAGCAGTTCCCGTCCTACGACGAGCCGCCGCTCGGGGGCAACGGCGCCGACCAGCACGTACAGCAGCACATGGGGCCGCCGGACCACCAGCAGCAGCACATGGGCCCGCCCGACCACTATGACCAGCCAGGTCCGCCCCTGCTCGGCCCGCCCGACCACTACGACCACCCGGGCCCGCCGCCGCAGGAGCAGCATCAGGACCACGGAGACCGCCCCCTGGTCTACGGGGTCGACTGCAAGAACGACCACTTCAACGACCCTCGCTCGCCCTACTGCGCCGTCTGCGGGATCGCCCTGGTCCAGCGGACGCTCGTCCCCTACAAGGGCCCGCGCCCGTCGCTCGGCGTCCTCATCCTGGACGACGGCACGGCGCTGCCTCTGGAGGCCGACTACCTGCTGGGACGCGACCCGGAGCGGGCGCCCGAGGTGGCCGGCGGCACGGCCAGGCCCGCCAAGGTCACCAGCCCCGACGGGTCGGTGTCGCGCCGGCACCTGCGGGTGGCGCTGGACGGCTGGGACGTCAACCTGGTCGATCTGGGCTCGGTCAACGGCACCCAGATCCAGCCGCCGGGCGATCCCAACTTCTACGACATCCCGCCCAACGAGCCCGTCACCATCGCCCCGGGCACCACGGTCCGCGTCGGCGTCTCCCGCACTCTCCGCTTCGAAGCCCACCGCGGCTGAGCCGCCTCCCGGGCGTCCCCGGGACCCGATACGGTCTCGAGGCCCCGCCCGGGCTTCCGGCCGGGCGGGGTCCCCCTTCGCGCCGTCGAATCGGCGGTCCAGCGACGCCCGTGGCCAGACTTCAACAAGGCCGTGCTGGACGAGGCCAGGCTGAACGTGGCCGTGCTGGACGAGGCCAGGCCCACCAGTGCCGCGGTGATCTCCGGGTCGGACAGGGGCGAGGGTTTTCGCGCTCGCGGCCCGTCAATGCGCCCGTTCCGGGCATCTCGCTCGGCGGGCAGGGCGGCATCGGGGGTATGGGCGCGTGCAGGCCGTCGTAAGGGCCGTGGGACGTGCCGCTCGTCGTGCGGGGCGTGAGAGGGCGTGGACATGTGCGGCTCGTCGTGCGGCCTGTGTGAACGGGTAGGGCGGCATTGGCCGTGGGGCCTGCGGGGGCGTGGGTGCGTGCGGGCCGTCGTGAGGGTCGTGCGGTGTGGGGGCATGGACATG
>NZ_JADOGI010000396.1 GCF_015645445.1 Nonomuraea cypriaca
GTGTTGCCCCGGGTGAAGGTGACGATGTCGTCCTTGCCGTCCCCGTCGTAGTCGCCCGTGTACGGGAACTCGCCCGCCGGAGCGAAGAACTCGTTCCACACCCTCGCCCCACCGAAGCCGGACCCGTTCGACAACGCCACGAACACATCCGCGTTCGAGCCACCGGTGAAGGCCGCGATGTCAGCCTTGCCGTCACCGTCGAAATCGCCCACCCGCGGCTGCTCGACTCCGGGGGCGAACCAGTCATGCACCTTCACCGCAGGGGCGAACGACGTGCCCGTGGACAACGCCACGTAGACGTCCGCCGTGGACCCCTGAGTGAAGACGATCAGGTCGTCCTTGCCGTCACCGTCCACGTCACCCACCGCGGGGAACTCCACGCCCGGAGCGAAGAAGTCATGCCACTTCGCCCCGGCGCCGAACGACGTGCCGGTCGACAGCGCCACGAACACGTCCGCGCTCTCTCCCCGGGTGAACGTGGCGATGTCGTCCTTGCCGTCACCATCGAAATCGCCGACCGCCGGCACCTCACCACCCGGCGCGAACCAGTCATGCCACTTCACCCCGGCACCAAAGCCCGTACCGGTCGAAGTCGCCACAAAAACGTCCGCGTTCGTCCCATGCGTGAACGCCACGACGTCGTCCTTGCCATCACCATCGAAATCGCCCGTATACGGTGTCTCACCGCTCGGCGCGAACCAGTCGTGCCACTTCGCCCCAGCGTCGAAGCCCGTACCGGTGGAGGTCGACACGTACACGTCGGAGTTCGCCCCATGCGTGAATGTCACGACGTCGTCCTTGCCGTCACCGTCGAAGTCGGCCGGCGAGCCGCCGAAGACCGAGCCGCCGCCACAGTTGCCGCTGGTGTGGCGGGCGGCGGCGGTGCTGTAGCGCAGCGCGACGCCGTCGATGACGATGCGCTGGTTGACGCCGTCGGCCTCCTGCTCGTAGTGCAGGTGCGGGCCGGACGACTCGCCGGTGGTGCCGACCTTGCCCAGTTCGGTGCCGTAGCCGACCGACTGGCCCCGGACGACGGTGATCCTGTCGAGGTGGGCGACGAGGCTGGTCCAGCCGCCGCCGTGGTCCACGCGTACGTAGTTGCCGTAGGCGGCGTGGTTCGAGACTGTCTCGCTCACCGTGCCGGGCGCCGAGGCGAGCGCCGGGGTGCCGAGGTCGCCCGAGCCGGCGATGTTGAAGTCGATCGCGTTCACGACCTCGGTGGAGTGGTGGTAGTAGTCGCGCACCTGGCCGCAGGGCCACGGCGCGCGGAAGGCGGGGCTGGGTCCGGCGGCGTGCGCCGGTAACGGCGGGGCGAGGACGGCGCTGGTCGCGATCGCCGCGAGCAGGGCCACGAGCCGACGTCTCATCTGTCTTTACTCCTGTCCGGGGAGGGATGCGCGCAGGACTGGCCCGCGGCGCGGCCCGATGGCCCCACCGCGGGCGGATCACGGTCAGAGAGCGGTCTCGCCGGGCAGGCCGAAGAAGTCGTGCCACTTGCCCGCGCCGCTGAACCCCGTGCCCGTCGACAGGGCGACCTGGACCTCGGCGGACGGGCTGTGGGTGAAGGCGACGATGTCGTCCTTGCCGTCGCCGTCATAGTCGCCGGTGTACGGGAACCGGCCCGCGGGGGCGAAGGAGCCGTGCCAGGAGGCGGCGGCGCCGAAGCCGTCGCCCTCCCGCAGGGCCACGGTGACGCCGCCGGCGGTGCCGTTCGCGAAGGAGGCGAGGTCGGCCTTGCCGTCGCCGTCGAAGTCCCCCACGCGGGGCTGCTCGGCGCCCGGCGCGAACTGGTCGTGCGCCTTGACGGCCGGGCCGAACGACGTGCCGGTGGACAGGGCCACGTACACGTCGGCGGTGGAGCCCTGGGTGAACACGATCAGGTCGTCCTTGCCGTCGCCGTCGACGTCGCCCACCGCGGGGAACTCGCCGTGCGGGGCGAAGAAGTCATGCCACTTCGCGCCGGCGCGGAAGCCGGTCCCCGTGGAGGTCGCCACGAACACGTCGGCGCTGTCGCCGCGGGTGAACGTCACGACGTCGTCCTTGCCGTCGCCGTCGAAGTCGCCGACCGCCGGGATCTCACCGCCGGGGGCGAACCAGTCGTTCCATTTGGAGCCGGTGGCGAAGGTCGTCCCGGTGGAGGCGGAGACGTACACGTCGGCGGTGGAGCCCTGGGTGAAGGTGACGATGTCGTCCTTGCCGTCGCCGGTGAAGTCACCCGTGTACGGGGTCTCACCGCTCAGGGCGAAGCGGTCGCGCCACTTGCCGGACGCCCCGAACGCCGAGCCGGTCGAGGCGGAGACGTACACGTCGGCGGTGGAGCCCTGGGTGAAGGTGACGATGTCGTCCTTGCCGTCGCCGGTGAAGTCACCCGTGTACGGGGTCTCACCGCTCAGGGCGAAGCGGTCGCGCCACTTGCCGGACGCCCCGAACGCCGAGCCGGTCGAGGCGGAGACGTACACGTCGGCGGTGGAGCCCTGGGTGAAGGTGACGATGTCGTCCTTGCCGTCGTCGTTGAAGTCGGCGGGCGAGCCGCCGTACATCTTGCCTGACGTGCCCGTGTAGTAGACCGCCAGCTCGGCTATGGAGGTGAAGGTGCGGGTGCCGCCTGGCGCGCCGATGACGCGCACGCCGTCGCCGTCGATCGGGTCGAACCCCAGCTCGTACGTGCGGTGCGGACCCGCCGTGTTGTCATACGGGTAGTCGGGCGTGATCCGCAGACCGGTGACGTCCACCCATTCGTGGTCGCGGCGCACCTGGACCCGCAGGTCCCTGGCGAACCAGCCGCCGTCGGCGAACACCTGCCCGCTGGTGAAGGCCACCTTGTTCATCAGGTACTCGCGCGGCCAGGTGTAGCCCCACCAGCTCGCGCCCTTGCGCTCGTCGTTCCAGTCGTCCTCGCTCTGCGACCGGTTCCCGTCGTTGTAGAAGGCGGTGTCGCCGAAGTGGGTGGCGCGCTCGACGCCGACGGTGCCCGCCTCCCTGGCCAGATTGCGGGCGGCGTCGGGGCGGTTGTCCGCAGTGGTCGCCGTGTGCGGCTCGAGGCGCATCCTGCGCAGCGAGAACGTGTACGCCCAGTGCTCGCCGTTCGGATAGCCGCCGCCGCAGGGGCAGACGTTCGACTGCAGCCACATGGACTTGCCGTCGGCGCTGATGTACTTCGACGGGATCGTCGTGGCGTAACCGCCGTGCTTGGTCCGCGTCCAGGGGTAGCCGCCGAAGTCCTTGGTGACGAAGCGCTTCCACGGCCCCCACGGGGTGGGCGACTCGTAGAACTCGAAGGTGTACTCGGTCCAGGACGTGTAGATGTAGCGGTTGAGCGGCTTGTTGTAGACCACGCCGCCCTGGCTGATCACGGTGGAGTTGCGCGGCCGGCCGGCGGTGTAGACGTCGGGGTAGACGCGGCGGTCGTCGTGGATCACGGGGACGCGGCGGCCGATCTCCGTGGACCAGGTGGGCGTGCCCGCGGAGGTGAAGCCGCTGACGAACTCCCAGGCCGACCGGTTCTGCACCGCGTTCTTCGGTACCCGGGCCAGCCACAGGTCCACGGGGTCGGGCACCGAATCGCTGAAGGAGTCGCGCCAGTTGTGATCGATGCCGTACGCGTACACGTAGTCGTCGGGGGCGTTGGCGTAGGCCTTGCCGTAGTCCAGGAACATGATCGTGGTGAACAGGCCGTTCTTGAACATGGCCTCCGTCTCGTTCCACGTCCACGTCCTGCCGTGGTCGGTGGACTTGGCGATCGTGGCCGCGGGCACGTCGTCGAAGTTGAGCGCGAGGTCCTGGACGGCCAGGTAGAGGGTGCCGTCCACGCAGGCCATGCCGGTGGGCTTGCGGTTGTGGTTCGCCGTCCAGATCTGGCCGACGTCGTCGCCGACCGGCAGTTGCGCGCCGGTGAGGTTGCCCGGCGTGCCGGAGATCCTGGCTACGCCGATGTCGCTGTAGGGGCCGTTGAATCCGACGCCGTCGCCGTACGCGGTGTAGACCTGGTCGTCGTCGGCCCAGCACGACGGCCACAGGTCGCCGTGGTTGAGGTTGTCGCCCACGCTGGGGGCGCCGACGGAGGCCGCCGAGTCGATCTGCGCGGTCGAGAAGAACGTGCTGGCCGGCGGCGACGCGGCGACGGCGGTTTCCGGTACGGAGACCACGGCCGCGACGAGCAGGGCGGCCAGCACCGTACTCGAACACCGTCGAACGATCGAGGACATGACTTCTCCTGGCAGTACGGCGACCCTGAGCGCCCGAGGCAGTCAAGGGTGCATGGGAGTGGGGGTGAAGGGAGAAGAACGGTAAGCAATCGATTTCTCAGCCAAGTACCAGCGAAAGTACAAGCATGGCCTGACAGCCGTCAAGTCCAGAATTGTCATGATTTTAGTTGGCCCTTTTCCGCTGCTAAATCGGCATATTTCAAGAATTGGGGAAGTATGGGATGATGATCTTGACCTGGAAACCATTCCGTGCCGGGGCGCCGGCTTCCCACGGGAAGCCGGGGAGTGCAGGGCCCCGCAATGGTAGAAACTTGGTGCGATGCCAACCATCTACGATGTCGCCCGTGAGGCCGGCGTTTCCGCGGCCACGGTCTCCCGCGTGCTCAACGGCGCCCGGACCGTCGACCCCGCCATGGTCGCCCGGGTGCTCACCGCGGTCCGCGAGCTCGGATACCGACCCAACGCCGTCGCCCGCAACCTGCGGCGCAACCGTACGACGCTCTGGGCAGTGATCATCTCGGACATCGGCAATCCCTTCTTCACCGCCACGGTCCGCGGCATCGAGGACGTCGCCCAGCAGGCCGGCTACTCGGTCGTGCTGTGCAACAGCGACGAGGACCCGGCCAAGGAGGAGACCTACGTCGCGGCGGCGCTGAGCGAGCAGATGGCCGGTGTGATCATCGCCTCCGCCGGGAGCGTCAAGGCGGCCAGGAGCCTGCTCGACTCGCCCATCCCGGTCGTCGCCATCGACCGCGAACTGCCGCGCGGCACGGTGGACACGGTCGTGGTCGACAACGAGGCGGGGGCGCGGACGGCCACGGAACACCTGGTCGCTGCCGGTTACCGATGGATCGCGTGCATCACGGGGCCCGAAGGCGTGAGCACCGCGGACCTGCGCCTGCGGGGTTACGCGGCCGCCCTGCCCGGGGAGCCGGTCGTCGTACGCACCGACTTCCGGGAGCAGGGCGGCTACCGCGCGATGTCGTCGTTGCTGGCCTCCTCGGAGCGGCCCGACGCGGTGTTCGTGGCCAACAACCTCATGACGGTGGGGGCGCTGCGGTGCCTGGCCGACCACCGGGTGGACGTGCCCAGGGAGATGGGGCTGGTCGGGTTCGACGAGATCCCGTGGGCGGACCTCGTCCGGCCCTCGCTCACCACGGTGACGCAGCCCACGTACGAGCTCGGCCGGATGGCCGCCCGCCTCC
>NZ_JADOGI010000397.1 GCF_015645445.1 Nonomuraea cypriaca
CGGACGCCCAGAGCACCACGGCGGGCACCCGGAGCACTATGGCGGACGCCCCGATCCCCACCCTGGCGGCTCCCCCGGCGAACACGACCATCCCAGACGCCCCGCCGCCTGAGACCTGGCCAACACGACCGTCCCAGGCCCCACCGCCTGAGCCCAGCCGCCACGGTCGGCGCCTCCTCCGCCGTCGCCGCGATCGGCATCGACGCCGAGCCCGCCGAGCCACTACCGGACGGCGTGCTGGACATGATCAGCCTGCCCGGGGAGCGCCTCATGGTGCGACGACTCCTGCGCGACCACCCCGGCGTGTGATTTGCCGAGCCACCCTGCACGTCTGGCGCGCACCCTTCCGCCACGCTCGGCAATCGGGCGAAATCCACATGTGGGACGGCGGCCACCTGCCTGCTGGATCACGTCGAACACACCACGTTCGTCGCCGTGCGCACGGGGACGCAGCGCATGTCGGCGAGCAGGCCGGTGGTGGCCTCAACTGCCACCATCGACCGTCCGGGCCCCATCAGCGCCGGTACCGACCCGATCCCGGAGCGACACCGCGACATCGTGCGCGGGACCTGCGCTGACCGGGCTCTTGAATCGGCCGGGGCACTCGGCTTCGCTGTCCTTCCGCAGGGTATCCCTTAGCTCAGGTGCGACGGGATGAGGCGGAGAGGTGGCTGTGAATCGGCTGGGCCGGCTGTGGCTCAGGTAAGAGGACCGGGCCGCGGGTGCGGAGCCGGTGCCCGGTGTGATCGCGTGGATGAGCGGGATGCGTGGGCGGTTCCTGGCGGTGGCGATGATCATTGATGGTTCGTGGGACCGTTGGCGGTCATGGCAGTACGCCGAACGGTACCTGGGGGCGGGAACGCGCGGCTACAGCCGGTTCTCCACGTACCTCGACATCGGGGACACCTATCATCCGCAACACGGAGCGCCCGCCTTCGCGGTCCCCTCGTTCGTGGTGCCGGCCGGGCGGGGGACGTTCCTGCGCAGCGGAGTGGAGTCGGCGCTCACCGACCTGTACGGCGACGGCGAGAACTTCCTGCTGCCCGTCCATCCCGAAGCCCTGTCCCATGCCGGGCTCTTCGGGCGGGAGAGCCTGCTGACCTTCGAGCGCGGCCCGGACCTGCTGGTGGTGCCGTCGGCGAACGCACGTACGGTGTTCGTCGAGCGCATCGGTGAGCGGCCGGTGGAGCCGCACTTCGTCAAGCTGCACTACCCCAAGCGGGTGTCGCGGTTCACCCGGCGGCTGCGCCGGCCCGTCATCGCGCTGCACCTCTGGGTGGCCGAGCAGCTCATGGCGGCGGGCCTGCCGGTCCTGCCCGAGGTGGCGGGCGGGGTGCTCGGCCACCACGAGGAGGACTCCTGGGGCTTCATGATCCGCGAGGCCCACCCCCGGGTCACCACCGTGACCGACACCCAAGCAACCGGGCGCGGGGACACTGCCCAGCCGGGTGGGCGCGCGGACACCGGCCCGCCGGGTGACCGTGGGAACGCCGGAACGATAGGTGACCATGGGAACGCAGGGACGCTCGGTAGTCGGGATGCCGGAACGCCGGATGATCAGAGGGACGCCGGGACGCCGCCGTACGTGGTGCCGCTGTTCGCGCTCTACGGCGGGGATGTGCGTCGGCCCGGCGACCCGACGCTCATGGAGCAGCTCGTGGCGCGCAGCGGCGAGGACGCGGCCGGCTGGCTGGCCCGCCGCGTCGTCGCGCCCGTGGTGGGGCTGTGGGTTGAGGCCGTGCTGCGTACCGGCTGCGCGCTGGAGCCGCACGGGCAGAACGCGCTGTTCGCCTTCGACGGCGACGGAGACCGTACCGCCATCGTGTACCGCGACTGCGCGGTGTACATCGACCCGCAGATCCGGCGCGACCTGGGCCTGTACGGCGACCTGCCCCCGATCAACGTCATCTCCCGCGACATCGCGATGCCGCGGGAGCACGTGTTCAGCCTCACCTTCGACAGCTTCCTGGCCCACCACGCGCTGGAACGGCTCGCCCAGGTGGCCGAGAAGACGCTCGGCGTCGCGCCGGAGGTGCTGCGGGAGGCGGCGCGCGAGGCGTTCACGGCTGGCGGCGGAGCGGGCGTGCCCCTGCCGGCCACCGTCTATTACTACGACGACCTGCTGCGCCCGGACGGAAAATGGCGCCTGGTCGACACCGGGCGTCGGCCCACGTGGCGGTGCCCCTGAGCGCGCCGGCGACGGAACGGGCGATTAGGTAGTCGCCCCGTTCCAGCAAGGGTCAATGGTCATGCCTCGGAATGGCGGTGACCATGACCGCGGTCATGGTTTCTGGGAATGCCCCCATGACCTCTATGTGCCCAATGCAGGATATGTCTCCGTATTCGCTGAATTCTAAGGTGCTATCAGCAACCAAACACTCAGCGAAACGGGGTTTTGGCATGGCGGCGAATCACCCATTCGAGAGTGCCTCATGGCCGTACGCACCCTGACACGGATTCACTGATGCCCGAAGCCGTAGTGTCAGTGGACGATGGAGACCTTGCCTGTGGCGTGGCCCTCTTCCTGGTATCTGAGGGCCGCGGGGATCTCGTCGAAGGTGTAGCGGCGGTCGATGACCGGGGTGAGCCGGCCGGACTCGATGAACTCCGTCAGGGTGATCAGATTCTGGCGGGTACGGGGGTAGCCGATGACGTCCGTGAGGACGATGCGCTGGGACACGAACGGTGACACCGCCAAGGTCGCGAACATGTGGCCCGCGGGTTGCAGCCAGCGCCCGCCCGGCCCGCCGACGAGCACGTGGACGCCCTTGCGGGTCAGCACGCGCCGGCAGTGCGACCCCCGGCGGGTTCCCGCGATGTCGACGAGGACGTCGTAGCGCTGCCCGTTCGTGGTGAAGTCCTCCTTGGCGTAGTCGATGACCTCGTCCGCGCCGAGCTTTCTGACCAGGTCGGCGTTCCGTGCGCCGCAGACGCCGGTGACGTGCGCGCCCAGTGCCTTGGCGAGTTGCACGGCGAACGTGCCCACGCCACCCGAGGCACCGTTGACCAGGACCCGCTGTCCAGGCCGGACGCGCCCGTCGTCGCGCAGGGCGAGCAGGGCCGTGCCGGCCGCCAACGGCACCGCCGCCGCCTCCTCGAACGACAGGTTCTCCGGTTTCGGCGCCAGTTCGCTCACCGAGGCGCAGACGTACTGGGAGAAGCCGCCGTGTTTGGGCATGCCGTACACCTCGTCGCCGGGGCTGAACTCCGTCACGCCGTCGCCGACCGCCTCGACCTGGCCCGCGACGTCCGCGCCCAGGATGGTGATCTTCGGCTTGCGGAATCCGAGAGGGCCGGGCATCAGCCGGGAGATGTACGGCTCCCCTCGCATGAGATGCCAGTCGGCGGGCTGGACGGAGGTGGCCCGCACCCGTACGAGCACCTCGCCCGCGCCAGGCACGGGCTGGTCGAGATCGGTGAGCTCGAGAACGTCGGGCGAGCCGTACGCGGGCAGGACGAACGCCTTCATCGAATGTCTCCTTTTCCCCGGGAAACCCGGCCAGATGGCACTCAGTGTGTCCCTGACCTGCGTGAAGGCTCAACGGTCGAAAGTACGAGTTCGTGGGTGGCCGATCGGCCGGGTCAGTTCCCGACGCGGCGGGTCTCGTAGGCCCACATGGCGATCTCGACGCGGTTGCGGACGCCGAGCTTGGTCATCAGGCTCGCGATGTGGCTCTTGACGGTGCTGAGTGAGATGTGCAGCTCGTCGGCGATCTCGCTGTTGGTCCGCCCGCGCGCCACGGTGGCGAGGATCTCCTCCTCGCGCACGGTGAGCGCGTCGATGGGCTGCGGTCGCCGCGTGGCGGGGCCCGATCCGGCGAAGGCCGCGAGCAGCCGGGCGGTGATGCTGGGGGCGATGAGCGCGTCGCCGTCGGCGGCCGCGCGTACGGCCTGGGCGAGCAGGTCGGGTCCGGCGTCCTTGAGCAGGAAGCCGCGGGCGCCGGCCCTGAGGGCGGCGTAGACGTACTCGTCGAGGTCGAAGGTGGTGATGACGACCACGGCGAGGGGGTCGTGGACATCCGGTCCTGCCAGGGAGCGGGTGGCCTCGATGCCGTCGAGTCCGGGCATCCGGATGTCGAACAGGCACACGTCGGGACGCAGGCGCCGGGCGAGTTCGACCGCGCGCCGCCCGTCGGCGGCCTCGCCGATGACCTCGATTCCGGGCTGGGCGTCGAGGATCATCGCCAGCCCGACGCGGGCGATCTCCTGGTCGTCGGCGACGAGCACCCTGATACTCATGTCACCGATGCTCATGTCGCCGATCCGGTACGGGGCAACACGGCGGTCACGATCCAGCCTCGGCGGGGACCCGGGCCGGCTTCGCAGGTGCCGCCGAGCAGGTCGGCGCGTTCGATCATGCCGATGAGCCCGTAGCCGGGTGACGCGGCCGGGAGGACGGAGCCGTCGCCGTCGTCGCTCACGCGTAATCGCACCGACGTGGCGTCGGCGTCGACGCGGACCTGGATGTGGGTGGCGTGCCGCGCGTGCCGCCGGGCGTTGGTGACCGACTCCTGCGCGATGCGGTAGATCGCGGCCCCGACCGACGGCGGCAGGCCGTCGAGGTCGCCCAGCAGTTCCACGTCGACGTCAGGGCCGACGCGGGAACGGCCGGCGAGCTGTTCGACGTCCGTGACGCTCCGGCCCGGTTCCAGTTCCGCGGGCTGGTCACGGCGGAGCACGCGGACCATGGCGCGCATCTCGGCGAGCGCGCGAGACGCCTCGGCCTCGATCACGCGCAGCGCGTCGGTGGCCGCGTTCGGCCGCGACGCCGACGTGGCCAGGCCCGCCTGCGCGCGGATCGCCATGGCCGAGACGTGATGCGCCACGGTGTCGTGCAGGTCTCGGGCCAGTTGCTCGCGTTCGAGCAGCTTGACCTGGTCGAGCTCGCGCATCCTGGCCCTGGCGCGGTAGCGCGACGCCACACCGAGGGCCATGGCCGCGAACATGACGGCGACCGCCGCGACCGCGTCGGCGAGCACGGTGCGGCCGAAGAGGATGGAGAGGCAGAGCGAGACGAGCATGGTCGCCAGCCCGATCACGGCCTCGCGCCCGGCCCCCCACCGGAACAACGCGTACACCATGATCAGTAGAAACGCCATCGTGTACGTCTCCACGGCCGCGCCGCCCATCAGCAGCGGAGCCACGCTGGTGGTGGCGAAGACGATCGCCAGCATCAGCAGCGGCCTGGTCCGGCGCCACAACAACGTGAACGCCAGCCCGACGGTGACGGTCACCGCGATGACCCGCCACGGGAGGTCCGGCCGCAGGACTCCTTCGAGCAACGCGACCGGCACGAGCACTCCCACGAGCGCCCAGTCGCGCCACACGCGCCTGGGCGGGTTGGGCG
>NZ_JADOGI010000398.1 GCF_015645445.1 Nonomuraea cypriaca
GGGGAGGTATGGGACCAGGTGGGACCGGCGCGGGAGTTGGCCGGGGTGGGTGGGTGGTTAGGCGTGGGAGCGGGTGGCGGCGTTTTGGAGGAGGGCGCGGCAGAGGTCTCCGAGGTCCTGGCCGGCGGCTTCGGCGGCCATCGGCAGGAGGGACGTCTCCGTCATCCCGGGTGCGACGTTGACCTCCAGGAAATGTGGCGTGCCCGAGGCGTCGACGATCAGATCCGTACGTGAGATGTCCCGCAGACCGAGAGCGGTGTGGGCCGTCACCGCGGTCTCCGCGCATGCCGCAGCCGCCTGGGCGGAGAGGCGGGCAGGGGCGAAGAACTCCGTGTGCCCGGCCGTGTAGCGGGCCGCGTAGTCGTAGACGCCCTCGTCGGGGACGATCTCCACGGCGGGCAGCGCCTCCGGCCCGTTGCCGAGGTCCACGACTGAGACCGCCACTTCCACGCCGTCGACGTACCGCTCGATGAGGGCCGTGTCGCCGTACGCGAAGCAGCCGACCATCGCGGCCGGCAACTCCTCCGCCGTGCGCACGATCGAGGCCCCCAGCGCCGAACCGCCCCGGGCGGGTTTGACGAACAGGGGGAGGCCGAGGTGGTCGACGATGCGCCCCAGCACCACGGCGGCGCCGAGGTCGTGGAACGTCTCCTTCGGCAGCGTGACCGACTCCGGCGTGCGCAGGCCGACTGAGCGGACGACCGCCTTGGCGGTGGGCTTGTCGAAGGCCACCCGGCAGGCGTCCGGGTCGGCGCCGACGTAGGGGACGTTGAGCAGCTCCAGGACCGAACGGATCGCGCCGTCCTCGCCGGCGCCACCGTGCAGCGTCACGAACACCGCGTCCGGCGGGTCCGCGAGGATGGAGGGGACGAGGGACGCGTCGGTGTCGCGGGCCTCGACGTCGACGCCCGCCGCCCGCAGGACCTCGCTGACTCGGCGACCCGAGCGCAGGGACACCTCACGCTCATAGGAGAGGCCCCCGGCCAGCACGAGCACGTGGCCCAGATCGCTCATCACATCTCCTCCGCTGATCGCACGCTGTCCAACCGTACCGGCGTCGGGGGTGCGTGGTGTACGCGAGGTGGCCTGTCCCCGGCCAAGAAACCGTGTCCGGGGCCGGTGGCCCAAACAGGGCATTGCGGTCCACGTACGGGATGCCGGTGCCTGAGAAGCCCGTGGGTCAAAGAGGAAGGCACCACAACACCCTGAGGACACAGAAATCCCATGCGCCCACAGGTCATGCCGACACGCACGATGCGGCACAGTCATGGGGGCCCGCCATAGGGCCACAGTGCGGCACCGCTGCTCGAAGGGCGACGTCCCACTCCGGATGCCCGTGCCCACGGACTCCAACGCCATACATGGAACGGTCAACGGCGCCATAGGGGGGCGTGCGTGTGTGGGAGGCCAACTGCCCGTGCCCCCGGACTCCAACGCCATACATGGAACGGTCGGCGGTGGCCATAGGGCGGCGTGCGTGCGGGGGAGACCAACGTTCCACTCCGCGGGGCCCGTGCCCGCCGGGCCATGCCGTCCACAGCGCCGCACAGACGGCGGCCACAGCGCGGCTCGGCCCAGAGGTCGACATTTTCGGTCCGGACACCCGTGCCGCCTTGATGCGACGCCGTCCACCGCGAATGCAGCCACCGCGAGTGCAGCAAACCGTTCGGCGCAGCCACCGTGCGGGACCGAAGCACGAGACGGCGCCGTCCAGAGGAGGGCGCCGTCCGTTGGGTGTGGTGTTGCTTAGGGAAAAATTTCTAGGCCAGGTCCGGTCCGGGCGTGTCCACGCCGTTGTGGTCGCGGGAGGAGCTCGTTCCGAAGGTGTCCCGGAGCTGCATCTCCTGCTCGATCACCCCGGCGAGCCGCCGCACGCCTTCGCGGATGCGATCAGGCTCAGGGAAGCAGAACGACAGACGCATGTGCCGCGCCCCGCTCCCGTCCGAGAAGAACCCGGTCCCAGGTACGAACGCCACCCGCTCGGCCACCGCCCGCGGCAGGATGGCCTTCGAGTCGAGCCCGTCAGGCAGAGTGGCCCAGACGAAGAACCCGCCGGCGGGGCGGGTCCACGTGACCTCGGGCGGCATCAGGGCGTCGAGCGCGTCGAGGAGGGCGTCGCGGCGCTCGCGGTAGAGCTCCTTGAACGACTTGATCTGCTCCCGCCACGGCTGCGTGGCGAGGTACTGGCCGACGGCGAGCTGGGTGAAGGACGAGTGTGACAGCACGGCCGATTCCATGGCCAGCACGAGCTTGTCGCGGATGGCGTGCGGGGCCAGGGCCCAGCCGACGCGGAAGCCGGGAGCGAGCGTCTTGGAGAACGACCCCAGATAGACCACACCATCCGGATTGTCGGCTCGCAGGGCGCGCATGGGCTCCCCGTCGAAGCCCAGCAGCCCGTACGGGTTGTCCTCGATGACCAGGACCCCGGCCCGCTGGCAGATGTCGAGCACCTGCTGCCGGCGGGCGATGTTCAGGGTGACGCCGGCCGGGTTGTGGAAGGTCGGGATCGTGTAGAGGAACTTGATGGGCGCCCCGGCGGTCTCCAGCGCGTAAATGGTCTGCGCCAGCGATTCGGGCACGATGCCCTGATCGTCCATGGCGATATGGACCACTTTGGCTTGGTAGGCGGCGAACGTACCCAGGGCTCCCACGTACGAGGGGCCCTCGGCGAGCACCACGTCGCCCGGGTCGATGAAGATGCGGGTGACCAGGTCGAGCGCCTGCTGCGACCCGACGGTGACGACCACGTCGTTCGCCCCGGCCTGAATCCCCTCCAGCCGCATGACCTCGCAGATCTGCTCGCGCAGATGCGGGTCGCCCTGGCCGGAGCCGTACTGCAGCGCGACAGGGCCGCGTCTGGTGACGAGGTCGGAGACCAACTCGCCGACCATGTCGAGGGGAAGAGCCGTGACGTACGGCATGCCGCCCGCGAGCGAGACCACCTCGGGCCTCGACGCGACGGCGAAAAGAGCTCGGATCTCGGAGGCGACCATCCCGGTAGCTCGCGCGGCGTACCGATCGACGTACGGGTCGATGCGCGACCCGTGGGTCGCGGGCGTCTGACCGTGATCCAGCTCTCCTGTCACGGCCCACCTCCTAGGTGTCATATCGGACCGAAATACCAGATTACGCCAGCCGGACATGTCGCACGTGACCGGGCTCGACCGACGTGGTGTCCGCTGGCGGCATCTTCACTGGGCTACGATGCCACCTGTGGACGCGGTTTTCGCGCGCTTTTCCGGGTCAACGATAGGGGCGGTAGTTGTCGCGCCGGCTGGTCAACATAACCCTGGACAATCTTGACGATCTGCCGCGCCGCTGCCGGCGGTGCGTTTTCTGGGAGCTCGATCCCGTCAGCGGCGACCGTGCGGAGGACTCGGGCGACCCCGGGCTGGAGAAGGAAGCCTGGATCTCCGGCACCCTGCTCGAATGGGGCAGCTGCGGCAAAATCGTCTACGTGGACGGGGTGCCGGCCGGGTTCGTGATCTACAGCCCGCCGCTCTACAGCCCTCGTTCGGTGGCCTTCCCCACCTCTCCGGTCAGCGCCGACGCGGTGCTGCTGATGACGGGCCACATCATTCCGGAGTTCTCGGGTGGCGGGCTGGGCCGAATGCTGATTCAGGGAGTTGCCAAAGATTTGACGCGGCGTGGGGTCAAGGCCATTGAAGCTTTTGGCGATCTCAAGTGGGAAGAACCTAGTTGCGTCGTTCCTGCGGAATACTTGCTTTCTGTTGGTTTTAAGACTGTTCGTCCGCATTTGCGTTTTCCGCGGCTTCGGCTGGAACTCAAGACCGCCGTCTCGTGGCGTGAGGACGTTGAGGTGGCCTTGGAGCGGCTCCTGGGCTCCATGAGTCCGGAACGCGCCCTACGTCCCGTCTGACGACTGCTCAGCGCCGTACAAGCACCTCACCGTACGAGCCGCACGAGCCGTACGACTCGTAGAACCGAAAGGCCCCCCGCCGGAGCGGGGGGCCTGGTGGGCGAAGCGCGCCGCAGTGGCGGACTAGATGATGCCCTCGAGTTCGCGCAGCAGCATGGCCTTCGGCTTGGCGCCGATGATCTGCTTCACGACCTCTCCACCCTTGTAGACGTTCATCGTGGGGATCTGGAGCACACCGTACTGGCGCGGAACCTCGGGGTTCTCATCGATGTTCAGCTTGACGATCTCCAGCTTGTCGCCGTGCTCGTTGGCGATCTCCTGCAGGATGGGGGAGACCTGACGGCACGGGCCGCACCACTCCGCCCAGAAATCGACCAGCACGGGCTTGTCGCTCTTGAGGACGTCGGCTTCGAATGTGGCGTCGGTGACAGCCTTCACGGTGCGCTCCTTACTTCTCGTTGTTGGCCAGCCAGCGCTCGGAGTCGAGCGAGGCCGAGCAGCCGGTGCCGGCCGCGGTGATGGCCTGGCGGTAGGTGTGGTCGACGACGTCGCCCGCCGCGAACACACCTTCGATATTGGTCGCAGTGGTCGGGGCGGCCACCTTGATGTACCCGTTCTCGTCGAGGTCGATCTGCCCCTTGACCAGCTCCGTACGCGGGTCGTGACCGATGGCCAGGAACAACGCGTCGGTGGCCAGCTCGCATTCCTCGCCGGTCTTGACGTTGCGCAGCTTCACGGCCTCGACCTTGGTGTCGCCGCAGACGTCGACGACCTCGGAGTCCCAGACGAACCGGATCTTCTCGTTCTCGTACGCGCGTTCCTGCATGATCTTGCTGGCCCGGAGCGTGTCGCGGCGGTGCACCACCGTCACCATGCGGCCGAACCTGGTCAGGAACGTGGCCTCCTCCATCGCGGTGTCG
The DNA here is from genome assembly GCF_015645445.1 of Nonomuraea cypriaca. GTDB lineage: Bacteria > Actinomycetota > Actinomycetes > Streptosporangiales > Streptosporangiaceae > Nonomuraea > Nonomuraea cypriaca. The sequence continues at coordinate 4,801 of NZ_JADOGI010000398.1, forward strand.
CCGCCGCCGACGACCACGATGTCCTTGTTGCGGAAGAAGAAGCCGTCACAGGTCGCACACCAGGACACGCCGTGGCCGGACAGGCGCTTCTCGTTGGTCAGACCGAGCTCGCGGTAGCCGGAGCCCATGGCCAGGATGACGGACTTGGCGTAGTAGGTCTCGGTGTGGGTCTTGACGACCTTGGGGTTGGCCTCGAGATCCACCTCGATGACGTCGTCGGCCACCAGCTCGGCGCCGAACCGCTCGGCCTGCTTGCGCAGGTTGTCCATCAGATCCGGGCCCATGATGCCGTCGGGGAACCCCGGGAAGTTCTCCACGTCGGTGGTGTTCATCAGCGCGCCGCCCGCGGTGACGGAACCCTCGAAGATCAGCGGCTTCAGCTCGGCGCGCGCGGAGTAGACGGCCGCGGTATAGCCAGCTGGGCCGGATCCGATAATGATCACGTTACGAACGTCGCTCAACGCCCCACGCCTTCCTCGTCTGCTGGTTGCCATCGGCGTCAACAGATCCTAGGCCGCCGTGAT
>NZ_JADOGI010000399.1:0-2500 GCF_015645445.1 Nonomuraea cypriaca
GATTGTCCGGCGGTGACCTACTCTCCCACACCCTCCCGAGTGCAGTACCATCGGCGCAGAGAAGCTTAACTTCCGGGTTCGGAATGTAACCGGGTGTTTCCTTCCCGCCATAACCGCCGTAACCCTCCGAAACACACAAACACCACTGTTTGCTGTCTCAGAATTGCCTAGTGGACGCGAGCACAACCATCAACCCCCGAGCGCGGCGCAGATCTGGACCCGGCGAAGAGAACAGACCGCAGCACACACACCGCGAGCAGACACAAAAAGCTTTGTGGTCAAGTCCTCGGCCTATTAGTACCGGTCAGCTCCACACGTTACCGCGCTTCCACCTCCGGCCTATCAACCCGGTCGTCTACCGGGAGCCTTACCCCCTTACGGGGAGGGAGACCTCATCTCAAGGCGAGCTTCCCGCTTAGATGCTTTCAGCGGTTATCCCTTCCGAACGTAGCCAACCAGCCGTGCACCTGGCGGTACAACTGGCACACCAGAGGTTCGTCCGTCCCGGTCCTCTCGTACTAGGGACAGCTCCTTTCAAGTCTCCTACGCGCGCAGCGGATAGGGACCGAACTGTCTCGCGACGTTCTAAACCCAGCTCGCGTACCGCTTTAATGGGCGAACAGCCCAACCCTTGGGACCTACTCCAGCCCCAGGATGCGACGAGCCGACATCGAGGTGCCAAACCATCCCGTCGATATGGACTCTTGGGGAAGATCAGCCTGTTATCCCCGGGGTACCTTTTAGCCGTTGAGCGACACCGCTTCCACACGCCGATGCCGGATCACTAGTCCCAGCTTTCGCTCCTGCTCGACCCGTCAGTCTCACAGTCAAGCCCCCTTGTGCACTTACACTCAACACCTGATTACCAACCAGGCTGAGGGAACCTTTGGGCGCCTCCGTTACCCTTTAGGAGGCAACCGCCCCAGTTAAACTACCCACCAGACACTGTCCCCGATCCGGATCACGGACCAGAGTTAGACGTTCAAAACGACCAGAGTGGTATTTCACCAATGACTCCACCATCACTAGCGTGACAGCTTCCCAGTCTCCCACCTATCCTACACAAGACGCTCCAAACGCCAATGTCAAGCTGTAGTGAAGGTCCCGGGGTCTTTCCGTCCTGCTGCGCGTAACGAGCATCTTTACTCGTAATGCAATTTCGCCGGGTCTGTGGTTGAGACAGCGGGGAAGTCGTTACGCCATTCGTGCAGGTCGGAACTTACCCGACAAGGAATTTCGCTACCTTAGGATGGTTATAGTTACCACCGCCGTTTACCGGCGCTTAAGTTCTCACCTTCGCCAACTCGAAAGCCGACTAAGCAGTCCCCTTAACGTTCCGGCACCGGGCAGGCGTCAGTCCGTATACATCGTCTTACGACTTCGCACGGACCTGTGTTTTTAGTAAACAGTCGCTTCCCCCTGGCCACTGCGACCCCCACCAGCCTCGGAGGCACGCTCCTACACCAGCAGAGGTCCCCCTTCTCCCGAAGTTACGGGGGCAATTTGCCGAGTTCCTTAACCACAGTTCACCCGATCGCCTTAGTATTCTCTACCTGACCACCTGAGTCGGTTTAGGGTACGGGCCGCCACAACACTCACTAGAGGCTTTTCTCGGCAGCATAGGATCATCCACTTCACCACAATCGGCTCGGCATCACATCTCAGGATCAACGTGAGGCGGATTTACCTACCCCACTCCCTACATGCTTACCCCAGGACAACCATCGCCTGGGCTGGACTACCTTCCTGCGTCACCCCATCGCTTACCTACTACCCGATCGGACCGAGCGTTCACTCTGACCCCAAGCCCGAAGGCTTTAGGCGAGCTAAGGACTCTTAGCATCACGAGATTCGATATGGGCGCATTGAAGCGGGTACGGGAATATCAACCCGTTATCCATCGACTACGCCTGTCGGCCTCGCCTTAGGCCCCGACTTACCCTGGGCGGATTAGCCTGCCCCAGGAACCCTTGGTCATCCGGCGCGAGGGTTTCTCACCCTCGATTCGCTACTCATGCCTGCATTCTCACTCGCACAGCCTCCACAACTGGATCACTCCGCCGCTTCACCGGCTGCACGACGCTCCCCTACCCATCCAACACAAGTGCTGAATGCCACGACTTCGGCGGTGTACTTGAGCCCCGCTACATTGTCGGCGCGGAATCACTTGACCAGTGAGCTATTACGCACTCTTTCAAGGGTGGCTGCTTCTAAGCCAACCTCCTGGTTGTCTCTGCGACTCCACATCCTTTCCCACTTAGCACACGCTTAGGGGCCTTAGTCGGTGATCTGGGCTGTTTCCCTCTCGACTACGAACCTTATCGCCCGCAGTCTCACTGCCACGCTCTCACTTACCGGCATTCGGAGTTTGGCTGACGTCAGTAACCTTGTCGGGCCCATCGGCCATCCAGTGCTCTACCTCCGGCAAGAAACACGCAACGCTGCACCTAAATGCATTTCGGGGAGAACCAGCTATCACGGAGTTTGATTGGCCTTTCAC
>NZ_JADOGI010000004.1 GCF_015645445.1 Nonomuraea cypriaca
CTGCAGGGTGGGCGGGGCGACGTTGAGCCGGTCGGCGCCGCCGATGGACCTGGCGTAGCGGGCCATCCAGTCGACGGCGGCGACCACGTGCTCGTCGTCGGGCGTCACCTGGCCGGTCGCCGCGTCCACGAACGTGCCGCCGAAGGCGAAACCCCAGGTGAAGGCGGCGTTGGCGAAGCCGGCCACCTGCCAGGGCACGGTGCCGACCCGGGAGGCGCCCGAGCCGCCGACGCGAGTGATCTCCTTGGAGAACGCGTCGACCTCGCTGATCGTGCGCGGCGGCCGCTCGGGGTCGAGGCCGCACTCGGTGAACAGCCGCTTGTTCCAGTAGAAGGGGAAGTTGGGGTCGACGTCCCACTGGAGCTGCCAGATCCGGTCCTTCCACCGCATGCCCTGCCACACGGCGGGCAGGAAGTCCCGCTCGGTCAGCCCGGCGCCGCGGGCGAAGTCCGTCAGGTCGGTCATGATGCCCAGCTCGGCCCACTGCGGCACCTGGAACGGGATGACCATCGCGAGGTCGGGCGGGTCACCGGCGGCGATGGACACCAGCAGCTTCTGCTGCTCGCCCTGGCCGGTCGGGGGCGCGTAGACGACCTCGACGCCGATCTCGTCCTGCACCGCCTCGAACCGGGTCGCCAGGTCCACCCAGCCCTGCCCGTCCACGCCGCCGAAGAGGCTGTAGAACGTGATGGTCGTACGCCGTCCAGGGGCGGCCTTCTTGCTGAGCCCCTGCGTGTTCTCCGGCGGCTCGCCGGCCACGACGGTGCACCCGGACAGCGCGGCCAGCCCCGCGGCCCCGCCGATGGCTCTTAGCGCCTGTCGCCTGCTGATCCTCATCGTGTTTCCTCTAGCCGTGTGCCATGGAGATGCCGCGCCGCTCGACCATGGTGTGCGCGCCCACGTGGTACGGCTCGCAGCGCCGTACCGCCGTGTAGAAGTGGTGCAGGCGGCCGTCCAGGGAGACGATCGCCGGCTTGTGCGCGTACGTGTCGTCGGCCGATCCCGGCGGGCCCACGTCGATGAGGATCTCGCCGCTCTTGCGCCACGTACGCAGGTCGCGGGAGACCGCGTAGCTCTCTCGCGCGTGCCCGTCGAAGGAGAGGCCGAAGTAGAACATCACCCACCAGTCGCCGTCCCGCAGCACGCACGGGTCGGAGGCGAAGCGCTCGTCGAACTCGCCGGTCCCGCCGTGCGGCACCACGGGTCCGGGCTCGGGGCGCTCCCATCGTTCGAGGTCGGGGGAGACGGCGTAGCCGATCTGCTCGCGCCAGCCGGCGTAGGTGCGGTTCTTGGCGTTGTAGAAGCAGTAGTAGAGGCCGTCGTGGCGCATCAGCCACGACTTGTAGAGTCCGCCGCGCTCCCACGCGCCGCCGTCCCGCGGGCGCAGTGGCGAGCCGGTGTCCTTCCAGGTCCGCAGGTCGTCGCTGGCGCAGAACCCGATGATCGCCGCGCCCATCTCCATGCCCGACTCGGGGTAGGCGTGGTAGGTGGCGACCGCCCGGCCGTCCAGCCAGGTCACCTGGCCGTCGGAACGCAGCCGGTTGTCGCGGACCACCGACGTGAGCGCGGCGTTGTAGCGACGGTACGGGTGATCCGGGTCGCGCGGCAGCACCACCTCACCGGGGCTCCACTCGACCAGGTCGCGCGAGCGGCTGAGCGCGGTCTGGTAGCCGATCCCGTCGAACCCGACGTACGTCATCAGGTACTCGCCGCCGTCGGAGCACACGAACGGGCAGTCCACGAACAGGCCGTCGAACCTGCCGGGCTCGCCCGACGGCCCGACCAGCAGCCGCCCGGCCTTGTACGGCGTCCTGACGCGCGCCGGATCGTACGCGGTCATCGGCTCGACCTGAACGTCCACCGCCCGGCGGGCACCTCGTGAGCGCGTTCACCGAGTGCGGCGGCTCCGGAGGGGACGGTGTGCCGATCGAGGCCCAGAGCCGGCAGCCGCACCTCGGCCGACGAGCCGGGCGGCACCTCCACCTCCAGCGTGAACTCCCCGTCCGACCGCGTCCACGACACGGTGACCTGCCCGTACGGCGTCGCGGTGCTCGCCCGCGCCGACTCCAGGTCGCCGGGCACGGCGGGTTCGATCAGCAGCCGGCGGAAACCGTTCGAGCCGGGCGCCTGGCCGATGCCGCCGAGGCCGCGGTAGAACCAGGCGTCGATCGCGCCCAGCATGAAGTGGTTCTGCGACAGCCCGCGCGTCGGCCCGTCCCACGCCTCGGTGAGCGCGGTCGCGCCGTGCCGCACCTGGTAGCCGTAGCTCGGGTGGCTCGTGGCGGTGGCGAACTCCCACAGCGCGTCGTGCCGCCCCGCCCGCCCGAGCACCCGGAAAAGCGCGGGCAACGCGATCTCGCCGACCGTGATCCCGCCGCCGCGCACGGCCTCGCACACCCGGTCGAGCACGCCGGGGACGAGGTCCGCGGGGACGACGCCCATGTCCAGCGCCAGGATGTCCGACGCCTGGGTTCCGCCCTGGGGGAACGCCGTTGCGAAGGCGGTGGTGATCTGCTCGGTCAGGGCGCGGTAGCGCTTGGCGTCGTCCTCGCGGCCGAGCACCCCGGCGACGCGGGCCATCGTGCGCGCCGCCCGCCAGTAGCCCCACGTCGACACCAGCGGTACGGGCGTCGCCGGGTCCAGCCCGATCCAGTCGCCCAGTCCATGACCGAGGATGCCGTCTTCGGCCCGGCCGGTGAGGTAGCCGACGTAGCGGCCCATCGCGTCGTAGTGGGTCTCCATCGCCGAGGTGTCGCCGTACCAGCGGTAGAGCTGCCAGGGGACGCGTACGATCGCGCCGCCCCAGTTCGGGTCGTCCCTGAAGGCGTGCTCGAACACGACGTACTCGGGCGCGATGTCGGGCACCAGGCCGTCCCCGGTCTGCGCCTCGGCCATCGTGACCAGCAGCTCGCGGTAGTAGGCGGCGACGTCGTAGTTGTAGGCGACCACGTCGAAGAGCAGGTGGACCTGTTCCAGCCAGCCCAGCTTCTCCCGGTGCGGGCAGTCGGTCAGGACGCTGTACATGTTGCCGCGCACGGCCCTGTCGATGATCGTGTGGATGTCGTTGACCAGGGAGTTCGAGGTCTCGAACGTGCCGACGGGTGCGTTGCCGGCCCGTAGCACCAGTCCCGTCACCGCGTCGGCGCCGACGTGCTCGGGCAGGCCCTGAACCTCGACGTAGCGGAAGCCGTCGTAGCGGAAGCTCGGGTGCCAGGTCTGCGGGCCGTCCGCGGTGACGTACGTGTTGAAGATCGGGGCGCCGGTGGTCGGCTTCGACTGCACCACGCGGCCGTACGCGTCGAGCTGGTCGCCGGGCAGCAGCCGCAGGTGGTGGCCGGCCGGCAGGTCGAGCCGCAACTCGGCCCAGCCGGCGACGACCGCGCCGACGTCGAACACCGCCGTGCCGTCCTTGGCGACCAGCTTCTCGACGGCGGGCAGCCGCTCCGTGACCCTGATGGGCGGGCAGGCCCGCGATCGCAGCGCGGCCGGCACGTCGCCTGAAAGGGCCACCGGCCGCCAGCCGGAGCGGTCGGTGCCGGGGACGTCCCAGCCGGGGACGGTCAGGCGGGCGTCGTGGTCCTCGCCGCCGAACCAGTGCGAGCGCGTGGTCGGCCCGTCGGTGGCCAGCCAGTCCGCGCCGGTCCCGAACGTGCGCGCCGACCCGTCGGCGTAGGTCACTTCGAGCTGCGCGATCGCCTTCGGTGAGCTCTTGGAGCCGAAGAACTTCATGTAGCGGTCCTGGTGCGGGTACACGTGCGCGATCCCGGGCCCCAGCGCGATCCCGATCGCGTTCGCGCCGCTTCGCAGCAGGGCCGTCACGTCGTGCGCCGCGTACGCGACCCGCCGCGCGAAGTCCGTGTACGCCGGCTCCAGCACGGCGTCCGTCACCGGCCGGCCGTTCACCGACGCCACGTACACGCCCACGCCGGCGACGTACAGCCGGGCCCGGACCGGGGCGGCGACCGGCTCAGGCAGGGTGAACTCGGCGGCGAGCAGCGGTAGCGGGTGGCCCTCGCCGGCGCGTGGGTCACCCGGGTCGTGCCAGTCCGGGTGGGTGATCCAGGCGGCCGTCCAGTCGGCGGCGTCCAGCAGGCCCAGCTCGAACCGCGCGTCGCGGCTCCAGTCGGACCAGTCGCCGGCGGCGTCGCGGACGCGTACCCGCCAGTGGACGATGGCCCGGCTGGTCAGCGGCCGGCCGCCGTACGTCACGCGCTGATCGGCGGACTCGACCTCACCGGTGTCCCACAGGTCGGCCGCGCCCTCCGAGGAGCCGGCCCGCACGTGGTAGGCGGTCTGCGTGGCGGTGCCGGTGAGCCGCCAGCTCAGCGGCGGCCGGGTGATCTCGATGCCGAGGGGGTCGGTCAGGTCGCACGTTCGCGGGTTCGTCACCATGACAAGGGGCTCCTCAGGTGATTTTGAGCATGTACGCGGCCTCGGTGGGCGGGTCGGGCGGCAGGTCGGCGTGGAGGGCCTCGGGGGTACGCCGCCAGCCGACGGGGCCGTGGCCGAGCAGCTCGACCGCTCGCGGGGGGCGTTCCAGCAGGCCGGCGGCGGTTCCGAGGCTCGTGATCGCGGCGGTCCCGTCGGCGGGCCAGGCGAGCAGGGTGGCGTACAAGGCGTCGCCGCGCCGGGTGAAGCGGATGTCGCCCGGCCGGTAGGCGCGGTCGGCCTCGTTGTAGCCCTCGTACCCCTTGACGTCGCCCAGCCCCGTCGTGCCCTCGCCGGCGCGGAGCCAGGGTGTGGTGGCGTACACGCCCTCGCCGCAGACCCGCAGCCAGTCGCCCACGCCGCTCAGCAGGGCGCGGGCGCGCGCGTCGATCGTGCCGTCCGCGTGCTGGGGGATGTTCAGCAGCAGGCAGCCGTTCTTGCTGACCACGTCGATCAGCGTGTGGATGACCTGCTGCGGGCTCTTGCGCTGGTGGAACATCGGGTCGTCGGAGGCGCAGTCGAACCATTCGCCGTCGCTGGTGTCGAACTGCCACGGATGGCTCTCCGCGGCGTCGAGCTGGCGGCGCTCGCAGTCCAGGACGACGGCGGTGCGGTCCTCGTCTGGCACGTCTTTGACGGTGACGAGGCCGCCGCTCCCGCAGGTGTTGTAGTAGTGGGCGAGCAGCTCAAGACCGGCGTCGCTGGCCGGCTCCGACTCGACCACGCTGCCCGCGCCGAACGGCAGGCGGCCGTCGTCGAGGTAGACCAGGTCGGGGCGGTAGCGGTCCAGGGCCTCGCGGACGCGGGCGTAGAAACGCTCCGCGACGTACGGCGGCGGCTTCGCGCCCGGGGGGTGCGCGGGCGGGTAGAGGCCGGCCGGGTCGAGCCCCTCCCACCAGGTGCCGGCGCCGTCGGCCCTGGTCGACGCCCCGTCGTGGGGCGTGCCGGTCTCGGGGTCGTGCCCGTGTGCCACGTCGAGCCAGCGCCAGGTCCAGTTGTTGTGGAAGCTGAGGCCGAACGGCAGCCCGGCCGCCCTGGCCGCCCGCTCCCACGCGCCGACGACGTCGCGCCTGGGGCCGACGCTGGCGGCGGTCCAGTCGTGCTGCCTGGAGTCCCACAGGTCGAAGTTGTCGCAGTGGGTGGCCAGGGCGACGAAGTAGCGGGCGCCGCTGGAGACGTACAGGTCGATCAGCTCGTCCGGGTCGAAGCGCTCGGCGCGCCAGCGCGGGAACAGGTCCTTCGCGCCGCCCCGGCCGAAGTGGGCGCGGTGGTGTGCCTGCTGGCGGGCGGCGCGGCGTTGTTCCCATGGCTCGGACCAGGGTTGCGTGCCATAGAGGTGGCGGGCGTACCAGTCGCCGGAGCGGGCCACGGACTGCGGCCCCCAGTGCGACCAGACGCCGAACTTCGCCCCCCCGAACCAGGCGGGGACGCGGTGCCGCCGCAACGACTCCCAGCTCGGCATGAATCCGCTCATTTGACCACCCGTACGTCGAAGGGGCCCAGCGCCAGCGGGCCCGGCGCCAGCGGCTCCCGGCGAGCGGTGACCTCGACGGCCGGGCGGGAGAGCGTCACCGCGTGCGCGCGGTCCGACCAGTTGTGCGCGAACCACAGCCGCTCACCGCGCGCGTTGACCGCCGAGTGGACGGTGACCTGCGGCGCGCCGGCGGTCACGAGGGCGCGGGAGTCAGGCGCGATGCGCCGGAACAGGGCCGCCGCCAGCGCGCGGCCCGGCAGCGTGCCGACGTACGTCACCGTGCCCGTCCCGACGCGGTGCTCGGTGACGGCGGGCCAGCGGCCGAAGTGGTGGTGGTCGTAGTGGGCCAGCGGCTCAGCCCCTTCCAGTTCCAGCGCGTCCGCCCAGTGGCGGGCCACCCCGTCCGGCACGAGCCCGTGCACGGCGACCGGTTCGAGCAGCGTCGAGTACTCCAGGTAACGCACCCCGGCCAGGTCGCGCAGCGGCCCGGGAGCCACCTCGGCCCGCGCCCTGGCCTCCTCGTCCGCGTAACCGGTTCGGAAGGTCAGCACCAGGTGCCCGCCGCCGCGCACGTAGCCGGTCAGCGCCCCGGCCGTCTCCGGGGACAGGCAGTAGAGCGCGGGCGCCACCATGATGGGGAAGCGCCGCTCGCCGAACCGGCCCGGCGTCACGAATCCCGCCTGCAGCCCCGCGTCGACCGCCCCCCGGTAGAACGTCGCCACGATCCGCTCGTACGAGTCGCGGTCGGGGTCGCGCCCGTCGAGGGTGAGCGGCGGCTGGAAGGTGAGCGCCCACTTGCTCTCATGCGAGTGGACGAACCCCACGTCGGCGTCCGGCGTCAGCCCCTCGACGTCCTCGCGGGCCCGGTCGAGCTCCTCGCCCAGCGCGGCGATCTCGCCGTACACGCGGCCCGGCGTCAGGCCGTGGCCGAGGATGCCGCCCCAGTACGTCTCCGCCCCGTCGTGCAACGTGTTCCAGTGCCAGTACGAGATCAGCTCCGCCCCCCGCGCGACCATCGCCCACGCCGCCTGGCGGAGCTGGCCGTCGTAGGGCGTGACATTGAGCTGGGAGCCGGCGATCGAGGTGGCGTTCGTCTCGGTCACCCAGTAACGCCGCTGCTTGGAGGCGTACATGCGGTCGGCCGCCTGGAACAGCCCGGCGGGAGTCGTGCTGAACCAGCCGATCTCGGGCGGCTCGTCCCCGGTGCTGAGCACCAGGCCGTCCTGGGGCAGGTAGTACGCGTTCCCGCTGGTGACGGTCAGGTGCTCGGACAGCCGTACGTCGTCGAGGGCCGGCCGCTGGTAGGCCAGGCACGTGGTGAGCACGCGGTCCGCCGGCACCAGCTCGCGCACGAGGTCCGCCTGCCAGGCGATGAACTCCGTGGTCAGGTCCGCCTGGAAGCGCCGCCACGCCAGGTCGTACGACGGGGTGGTGTTGCCGTCGGGCCGCCACAGCTCGGCCCAGTCGCCGAGGCGGTGCGACCAGTATGTCAGCCCCCACTCCTCGTTCAGCCGCCCGACGTCGCCATACCGTTCGGCGAGCCAGGCCACGAAGCGCTCGAACACCGGCTCGTTGTGGATGAGGTGCAGGCCAGGCTCGTTGTCGAGCTGGATCCCGAGCACGGCGGGGTGGCCGCCGTGATGGCCGACGACCGCCCGGATGACGCGTTCGGCGTACCGCAGGAAGACCGGGGAGGTGAAGTCGGCCTCCTGGCGCGCGCCCCACTGCACCCGGCCGCCGCCGGCCCGCACGATCGCCAGCTCGGGATGCTTGCGTTGCAGCCACGGCGGGACGGCGTACGTCGGGGTGCCCAGCAGCACGCCGATGCCGCGCTCGTGGGCCGCGTCCAGGACCGGGGTCAGCCAGTCTAGGGCGAACTCGCCGTCGCGCGGCTCCCAGGTGGACCACACGGATTCGCCGACGCGAATGGTGTCGATCTTCGCCGCGGCCATCAGGTCGAGGTCGCGGAGCAGGTCGGGGGCGCGGAGGTATTCCCAGTAGTAGGCCGTGCCGAAGCGGATGCCGGGTCTGGTCGTGGGGGGTGGTGGCGTCATGGGGGATGCACGTTCTCCCAGCGCATTAAATCGTTTTACCGGATAATATATTTATTCATGCCGACATGTCAATGCCTTGTTGCCGTTCTGTTTCCTGGGCTTGTCCGAGTGGGTGTCTGGTGTGCGTGGAACTCCCCATGTACTGTTAAAACGTTTGTCGTCATTGGAGGGACATTGGACTTCCACGAGGACCCATGCCCCGGCTCAGGGCGGCGGGAGCCGCGCGCCGACTTCCTCTCCGACGCGCCGCGGTTGCCGCTCAACGGCCGGTGGCGCTTCCTGCTCTCCGGCACGGCCGCGGGCTCCGGCCGCGCGTTGCCCGACCCCGATCTCGACGACACCGGCTGGGACACGATCAGGGTGCCGGCGCACTGGGTGCTGGAGGGGCACGACCGCCCGCTCTACACCAACACCGCCTACCCGTTCCCCATCGACCCGCCCCACCTGCCCGACGACAACCCCACCGGCGACTACCGGCTCCGCTTCGACCTGCCCGCCGACTGGCCGGACGGCCGGAGCGTGCTGCGCTTCCAGGGGGTCGACTCCTGCGCCACCGTGTGGCTGAACGGCACGCTGCTCGGCCATTCCAAGGGGAGCAGGCTGCCGTTCGAGTTCGACGTCACGGGACTGGCCAGGCCGCGCGGCAACCTGCTCGCCGTACGCGTGCAGCGCTGGTCGTCCGGCAGCTACCTGGAGGACCAGGACATGTGGTGGCTGCCGGGCATCTTCCGCGACGTGGAGCTGCTGGCCAGGCCCGTGGGCGGCGTCGACGACCTCACCGTCCACGCCTCCTACCGTGACGGCGCGGGCGTCCTCCGCGTCACCGCGGACGCCCCCGGCCTGGTCGAGATCCCCGAGCTCGGGCTCGCCGTACCCACCGGTGAGCAGGTCACGATCGAGGCCGTCGAGCCGTGGAGCGCAGAACGCCCCCGCCTCTACCGCGGCACCCTGTCCGCGGCCGGCGAGACGATCGAGCTCGCGATCGGCTTCAGGACCGTCGAGATCGCCGGCGGGCGGCTGCTGGTCAACGGCGTGCCGGTGCTGTTCCGCGGCGTCAACAGGCACGAGCACGACCCGGACAGGGGCCGCGCCCTCGACCGCGACACCATGATCCGCGACATCGAGCTGATGAAGCGGCACAACGTCAACGCCGTGCGCACCGCACACTACCCGCCGCACCCGGAGTTCCTGCGACTGTGCGACGAGTACGGCCTGTGGGTCGTCGACGAGTGCGACATCGAGACGCACGGCTTCATCTACTCCGGCTGGGAGGGCAACCCGCCGGACGAGCCGATGTGGCGCGACGCCCTGCTCGACCGCGCCCGCCGGATGGTCGAGCGCGACAAGAACCATCCCAGCGTGGTCATCTGGTCCCTCGGCAACGAGAGCGGGAGCGGGGCGGCGTTCGGCGACATCGAGGACTGGATCCGGCGCCGCGACCCCAGCCGTCCGCTGCACTACGAGCGCGACCCGAGTTACCGCCACTCCGACTTCCACAGCCTGATGTACCCGTCGCTGGACGACCTCGAGCGCATCGGACAGCGCAAGGAGGACCCGCCTTCCGGGGTGGCCCCGGACTCGGCCGACGACGTGCGCCGGCGCGGGCTGCCGTTCCTGCTGTGCGAGTACGCCCACGCCATGGGCAACGGGCCCGGCTCGCTGGCCGACTACCAGGCGATTCTGGAGTCGTACGAGCGGTTCTGCGGGGCGTTCGTGTGGGAGTGGATCGACCACGGGCTGAGCGGTCTCGACTCGCTCGGGCGGCCGTACTTCCGGCACGGCGGCGACATCGACGCCCAGCCCAACGGCGAGCGGTTCTGCCTGGACGGACTGCTGTTCCCGGACCGCACGCCGTCACCGGGCCTGGCCGAGCTGGCCGCCGCCATCCAGCCGGTCGGGATCTCCGTGGACGGCGGCTCGGTCGTCATCACCAACAAGCACGACCTGATCGACCTCGCCCACCTGGACTTCCGCTGGTTCGCCGAGGTGGACGGAACGCCGGTGAGCGGGGGGTCGCTGACCGTGCCGCCCTGCGCGGCCCGGCAGACGGTGCAGGTCCCACTGCCCGAGGTGACCCCCGGTCCGGACGGCGAGACCTGGATCACCGTGGAAGCGGTACTCGCCACCCCCACCCGGTGGGCACCCTCCGGCCACGTGATCGCCGTCGGCCAGGCCGAACTCGGCCCAGGCACCCACCGCCGCCGCCCTCCCCTCAGCCACCCTGAAGACACCTGGCCTCCGCCCGGCTCTGCGGTCGGCGTCCCCGAAGGTGCGTCGCCTTCGCCCGGCCACCCCCAAGGCGCTCCGCCCGGCTGGCCTGAAGGTGGGTCGTCTTCGCCCGGCCACCCCCAAGGCGCTCCGCCCGGCTCTGTGGCTGGTCGGCCGGAGGGTGCTCTGCCCGGAGGGGGTGGATCGCGGACCGAGGCGACCCCCTTGGACGCGGTGCGGGTGGGTGGGGCGGTGTTTCATGCCGGGACCGGACGGCTGATCAGCCTGGGGGACGCCGAGCTGGCCGGGCCGGTGCTGGACGTGTGGCGGGCGCCGACCGAGAACGACCGCGGCCAGGGCCCGAGGAACACGCTGGCCGCCGACTGGGAGGCCGTCGGGCTCGACCGGTTCCTGCACCGTACCGGCGCCGTCGAACGACCGGACGACCACACCCTGGTCGTACGCGGCCGCAGCGGCCCGGCCACCCGTACGCTCGGCTTCCGCACCACCTACACCTGGCACTGGCACGACGGCGCGCTGCACCTGACCATCGAGGCCGAGCCCGTCGGCGACTGGCACGACACCGCCTACGGACACCTCAGCATCACCCCGCCCCGGATGGGCACGAGGTTCGCCCTGCCCGGCGGCTACACCGACGTCACGTGGTTCGGTCGCGGCCCAGGCGAGTCCTACACCGACAGCAGGTCAGGCACCCGCGTCGGCCGCTTCGCCCGCCCGATCGACGACCTCCAGACCCCGTACGTGGTGCCCCAGGAGAACGGCAACCACGTCGGGACCCGCTGGCTCGAACTGTCGGGCACCGGGCTGGCGACCCTGCGCGTGGACGGCGAGCCGCTCGTCGACTTCACCGCCCGCAGATGGACGAGCGAGGCGCTGGCCGCCGCCCGCCGCCCGCACGACCTGACCGACTCGGGACGGGTCTGGCTGAACCTGGACCACGGCCAGCAGGGCATCGGCAGCGCCTCCTGCGGTCCCGCGCTGCCCGCACGGTACCGGCTGCCGATCCGGCGCTACTCCTGGTCGATGACGCTGAGCGTGGTGGACTGAGCCGAGAGGATATCGATCACATGTCCAAGTTCGACTTCTGCCCGTGGCTGTTCTGGGACCACGCGACCGAGGAGGACCGCCGCGCCCAGACCGGGCACGTGGCCGGGTTGCGTGACCGGATGGATCTTCAGGTGGCGGAGAAGGTGTTCGTCTCGCCGCTGGCCGCGGTCCACGCCGACAGCCTGCGCATGGGCGACTACAGCTACATCGCGGCCCACGCCTACGTCACCGATGACCTGGTCATGGGGGAGGACTGCACGCTGAACCCGTACGCCGTGGCGCGGGGACGGGTGGTGCTCGGCTCGGCCGTGCGGGTGGGCGCGCACACCTCGCTGCTGGGCTTCAACCACGGCTCCGCGCCCGACCGCCCGGTCTTCCGCCAGCCGATCACGTCGAAGGGCATCCGCGTCGGCGACGACGTGTGGATCGGTTCCCACGTGGTCGTGCTCGACGGCGTGACGATCGGCGACCACGCCATCATCGGCGCGGGCGCGGTCGTCACGAAGGACGTGCCCGCCTGGGCCATGGTGGCCGGCAACCCGGCCCGCCCCATCCGCGACCGCCGCTCCACCACCCCATCCACCACCGCGACCGCCGCTACCGCGTCTGGTGTCGCCGTTACCGGTGCCGGCGGGAGGGATCTGGCGGGGCTGGTGTCGGATTTCGCCGACAGGGCCAGGGAGCAGGCCGAGGCGGTGCTGCGCCGCTGCTGGACCGGTGAGCGGTACGTCGACCGCCCCGGCGCCGCGCCCACCGTACGCGCGTGGTGCGACGCGGTGGAGATCGCCGACCTGCTGCTCGCCGGCCCGCCCCCGATCCCGGCGAAGGAGGGGATCGTCGCGTTCCTGCGCGACCGCCAGGACCCCGTGACCGGCCTCGTCCCAGAGATCGGCGCCCCTGGATCGCCGGAGCGTCCGGGCGGGACGCCGGAGTTCGAGGGCGTCACGGCCTACCACGTGCTCTGTGTCGGCTACGCCCTGGACCTGCTCGGCACCCGGTTCCGCCACCCGGTCCACGCCGTGGCCGGCCTCGACTCGGGAAGGCTGGTCGCCGCCCTCGACGCCCTCGACTGGGACCGGCAGGCGTGGACGGCCGGCTCGTGGGTGGACGCCGTCGGCACCGGCCTCTACCGCAACCTCGCCGACTTCGGCCTGCGCGGCGAGATCGAGACCCTGTACGGCTGGCTCCTCACGCGTTGCCGCCAGACCCACGGCATGTGGGGCGACCCGGACTCCGACGCCGGTTGGCTGATGGTGGTCAACGGCTTCTACCGGCTGACGAGAGGCACGTACGCGCAGTTCGGGCTGCCGCTGCCGTACCCCGAGCAGGCCGTCGACACGGTGCTCGTCCAGGCCCGCGACCCCCGCTACTTCGGCCCGGACACCGGCAACGCCTGCAACGTGCTGGACGTCATCCACCCGCTGTGGCTGACGGGCCGGCAGACGCGCCACCGCCGGGAGGAGGGCGAGGCGTGGGCCCGGCAGCACCTCGTCCGCGCGCTGGGCGGCTGGCAGAACGGCGCGGGCCTCAGCTTCGCCCTCACCACCGGCGCCGGCGCGACCCGCACCCCCGGCCTGCAGGGCACCGAGATGTGGCTGGCCATCATCTGGCTGCTCGCCGACTACCTGGGGATCTCCGACGCCCTCGGCTACCGGCCCCGCGGCATCCACCGCCCGGAACCGGCGGCACGCTGACGTCCGCGTTCGTTTCAGAGGGACTCGGGACGGCGTTTCAGAGGGTCTCGGGATGGGCCGCGAAGTAGTCGGCGATCGACGTGGGTTCGCGGCCGGTGAGGCGTTCGACCGCGTGCGTGGTCACGTCGAACCACCCGGCGCGCTTGTACGTCCCCAGCCCAGTCCAGCCACGGACGTACATCTCGGGGAGCCCTCTTCCGGACAGCGCCGCGGCCAGGTCGGCGTCGGAGACCTGTTCGCAGCGGATCGGGCGGCCGGTGACCTGGGCGAGGGCGTCGGCGACGTCCGCGTCCGACACCGCCTCCGGACCCGTGACCTCGAGGAGTTCGCCCTCGCAGCCGCCCTCGGCCAGCACGGCCGCGACGACGGCGGCGCTGTCGTCGCGGGTGATGTGCCCCACGCGGCCATCACCCGCGTTGCTCGGCAGCACCCCGGTGGCGACGGCTCCGCCGGTCGACACGGCACACCTGAGGCCGCTCAGCCCGTCATCACGGCACGCCTGACGCTCTCGCGGAGCAGGGTGCGACGCCGTTCGTGCAGCTCGGCGGGCTCATCAGCCGTCGCGGCGTAGACGTTGCTGACCGGTGACCATGCCATGGACATCGCGATGACCAGGGCCATCACGTCGAACGGGTCACCCGGTCGCACGATGCCCGCGGCCTGCGCCTCGGCGATGGCGCGCAACTTGTGGTCGTCGAGACGGCCGGCCTCATCGACGAGGTGGCCGGCGGGGCGTCGCTCGAGGCGCGCCCAGGTGGCCAGCCGGATGAGGTCGGGGCGGCGGAGGTATTCGTCGTAGAGACGCACGGCCCAGTCCGCGAGGTCGGTGGCGTCGATCGGGACGACGTTCATGATCCGCTCCATCGAAGCGAGGAAGATGGCGTCGAACAGCCCTTCCTTGCTGCCGAAGTAGGCGTAGAGCTGCGCCTTGTTGGTGCGTGCCGCGGCCACGATGCGCTCGATGCGCGCCCCGGCGATCCCGTGCTCGGCGAACTCCCTGGTCGCCACGTCGACGATGCGACCGCGGGTCGCGGCGCCACGGGCGGTCAGGGACTGATCGGTCATGTCGGCCAGCATATCAAACAGAACGGTCGGTTTGCTTATTGGTCGGCGCATGGCTAGCCTGCAATAGACCGAACAGTCTGTTTAAAGGAGTCGGCATGAGGACAGCGATGGGATGGCAGGCGGACGGCCCCGCGGCCCCGTTGCGGCGGGTTTCCCTCGAACGGCGCGACCTGCGTCCTGACGACATAGCGGTACGCGTGGACTACTGCGGCGTCTGCCACACCGATCTGCGCTCCGTCCGAGCCCATCCCGGTGAGGGAAACGCACCCATCGTGCCGGGCCATGAGTTCACCGGGGTGGTGACCGAGGTCGGGCCCGAGGTCACCCGATTCACCGTCGGCGACCAGGTCGCGGTCGGCAACATCGTCGACTCATGTGGCGTGTGCGCCATGTGCTGGGCCGGCCAGGAGAACTTCTGCCACGAGTTCCCGACCCTGACCTACGGCGGCACCGACCGCCGCGACGGATCGACCACCTTGGGTGGCTACTCCCGCGAGTACGTCGTCCGCGACCAGTTCGCCTACCTTCTCCCCGCCGGCCTCGACCCCGCCGCCACGGCCCCTCTGCTCTGTGCCGGGATCACTGTCTGGGAGCCGCTGCACGCGCTCGGCGTCGGGCCGGGCACCCGCGTCGCGGTGGCGGGACTGGGCGGCCTGGGCCATCTCGCGGTCAAGCTCGCCGTTGCGCTCGGCGCCGACGTCACGGTCATCAGCCGCTCGGCGGACAAATCGGACGACGCCCGCCGCCTCGGCGCCCACGACCTCATCGTCTCCACGGATCCGGGACAGATGGCCGCGGCCCGGGACCGGTTCGACGTCGTCATCGACACCATCTCCGCTCCTCACGACCTCGGCCCGTACCTGGGCCTCGTCGCCATGGACGGGACACTCAGCCTGGTCGGGCACATCGGATCGGTCACCGTGGAGTCGATGGACTTGCTCATAGGCCGGAAGAAACTCAGCTCCGCGGGCAGCGGCGGCCGGCCGGCGACCGCCGCCATGCTGGACTTCTGCGCCAAGCACGGCGTCACCGCCGACATCGAGCTGCTCCCCTCGGCGCGCGTGAACGAAGCCCTCGACCGTCTCCACCGCAACGACGTCCGCTACCGCTTCGTCCTCGACCTGTCCGACCTCTCGTGACCGACCAGGACCCGGACCTCGGAAACCAGTAGATTTACCCATGGTACTAATAGCCGCACTAGTAATGTCACAACCATGACAGTTACCATCACCAGTATGGGCGCGACAAAGAACGGTTCCTACAGCCTGAGCGAGACCGCACACGGCTTCATCGAGGCCGGCCACGAGCGCGAACGGCTGAGCAAGTCGGCTTTCGTCGAGAAGGCCGTCATCTACTACGCGATCGCCACCGGAGCGCCGACGGCCGACGTCAACGAGGCGTTCGCCGAGGCACTCGCCGACGAGCGGGAAGCCGCCGCGGCTGACGACGAGTTCCGGGGGCGGGGCGCCGCGTGATCCCACTCACATCAGGTGGGATCTACCTCTACAGTCCGAAGGGCATCGACCGTGAGCGACTGATGCTCATCACCTCCGCCGCCGCCGTGCTCGAGTCACGGCGCCGGTTCATCGTTGGCCTGACCGTCCTTTCCTCTCACGACGGTGACACGCTTACGGTGCCGATCACCGTGAACGGCGCCCGTCGCTACGTCAACTGCACCCAGCCCATGCGGCTGATCCGCGACTGGTTCTTGGAGCACCACGACACCATCTCCCCTCAGGAACTGGAGGCCGTGCGGGCATACCGCCGTCTTTCCGAAGACCTGTGACCCGCGGGGGTGTCCGGCTCGTAGCAGGGGTAACTCGACCGCGGCGGCCATCGCCTGGTGGCCCGCCGTGCTCGGGTGCAGGTGGTCGCCGCAGTCGTAGCGGGGGAGCAGGCGATCGGGCGCGGCGGGGTCGCGGAGGGCGGCGTCGAAGTCGACCACCCCATCGAACCCACATCCGTCGCGCTCGGACGTGTCACCGCCCCATGCGGACCCGGCGCCCCGGATGAATGCGTTGACCGTCTGGCGAGTGCGTTCGCCCGTCTCGGTGTGGTACTCGGCGCCCGCGAACGGCAGGAGTGTGCCGCCGATCACGCGTACGCCGGCGGCGTGCGCCTTTTCGACGATGCGGCGGTAGGCGGCGATGAGGTCGTCCGGTCGCGCGCCCGCGCCGATGTCGTTGATGCCGGCCGGCAGGATCACCGCGTCGACGCCCGGTTTGGTCAGGACCTCGGCGGTCAGGCGGGCCTCGGCGTGGCGTCCGGTGCCCGAGGCCAGTACGCGCCCGCCGGAGACGCCCTCGTTGACGACGGCGAGCGCGGGTGACCGCCGCACCGTGCGGTCGGCGAGGAGGTCCGGCCATCCGTGTCCGGTTTCTGAGCCCACACCGGTGGCGATCGAGTCCCCGAGCACCGCGACGGCCGACGCGGGAGCGGGTGCGACGAACGGTTCCGCCCACGGTGGTACGCAGGATGTTGCGCACGGTCAGGTCGCGCAGCCCGCCGCTGAGGCGCTCGGCGGCGGCCGCCCAGGTGGTCACCAGACGCCCGCCCCTCACCATGCGCCCGCCCGTCGCCCGGGCCGCCGTGCGTAGCAAGGCCGCAGCCGGTCGCCGGGCCGCCGTCCGTGGCCGGGTCCACGCCGGTCGGCTGAGGGGTATTGGTCAGTGGTTCCACGTTGAGGTGAACTCGTAGAAGCCTGATTCCACCCGGCACACCAGCGCACTCCCGGTCACGGCGACGGGTGCCACAGCCCCCGGGGAAACCGGAGCCCCCGGTGGGGGCAGGGGTGTGCCGGACTCGTGGACCGAGGAGGGGTCGGTGGCGGGGACGTGGATGGTGGCCTGGGCGCCGGGTGGGATGCGTACCGAGAGGGTGAGCGTGCCGTCGTTCAGCTCCCAGCGGCTGCTGAGCCGTCCGAGCGGTGTGTCGTACGCCGCCTCCGCCCAGGTCAGCGCCCCGCCGGGCAGCGGGCGGACGAGCGGGCGGCGGAAGCCGGCCGAGTCGTCCTCCTGGCCGAGGCCGGCGACGCCGCTGTAGAGCCACGCCCCGACGGAGCCCAGGGCGTAGTGGTTGAAGGAGTTCATCGCGACGGGGCCGAAGCCGGACTCCTCCGTCCAGCCGTCCCAGCGCTCCCAGATGGTGGTCGCCCCTCGCTTGATCGAGTATCCCCAGGAGGGGTAGCGGTCGTCGTGCAGCAGCGAGTACGCCAGCTCCTCATGCCCGTACGCCGACAGCACCGGCCCGAGCAGCCCCACCCCGGCGAAGCCGGTGGTCAGGCGGCGGCCCCGGCGTTCCAGGTCGGACACCAGGTGACCGACAGCGGCAGGGACGAGTTCGGTGGGCACCAGGCCGTGCGCGAGGGCCAGCAGGTATCCCGTCTGCGTGTCGCCGCTGACCCGGCCGTCCGGGGCCACGAACGCGACGGCGAACGCCTCGCCGATCCGCTCCCGCAGTGCCGCGTACCGTGCGTGGGTCTCGAGGTCGCCCAGCACGGCCGCGGACCTGGCGGTCAGCTCGGCGCTCAGGGCGAAGAAGGCGGTGGCGAGCACGTCGCGGGAGGTACGCACGCCCGCCTGCAGCCAGTCGCCGTAGTGGCTGCCGACCCGGTCGCGCCAGATGAGGGAGGGGTTGTGGCGTTCGACGTGGTCCACCCAGCGGCGCATGCTGGGCAGGCTGTCGCGCAGCACCCGCTCGTCGCCGTACACGCGGTAGAGGTGCCACGGCACGATCGTGCAGGCGTCGCCCCAGCCGGGCGTGCCGTGCCGCTCGGTCATGACGTGCGGCACCACGTCCGGCACCGCGCCCTCGGCGGTCTGCGCGCAGCGCAGGTCGGCCAGCCAGCCGGTGAAGAACGCCGCCACATCCGCGTTGTAGCAGGCCGTGGGCAGGAACACCTGCGCGTCAGCCGTCCACCCGAGCCGCTCGTCACGCTGCGGGCAGTCGGTGGGCACGGAGACGAAGTTGCCGCGCTGGCTCCAGCGGACGTTGCTCACCAGCCGCCGCACCATGTCGTCGGAGCAGGAGAACTCGCCCGCCACCGGCGTGTCGGAGTGCAGCACCCGCCCGGTCACCTCGATGTCCGCGTGCCCGGTGATCTCGGCGTAGCGGAAGCCGTGGACGGTGAAGCGCGGCTCGAACGTCTCCACCGCGCGCCCGGCGGCGACGTAGTGGTCGGTGGCCTCGGCGGAGCGGAGGTTGGCGGTGTAGAGGCCGCCGTCCTCGTCGAGCGCCTCGCCGTGCCGGATCGTGACGCGGGCGCCCGCGGGGGCGCCGCGGACGGTCAACCGGACCCGGCCGGCGAAGTTCTGGCCCAGGTCGACGATGGTACGCCCGTGATCAGCCCGTACGTCCACCGGCACCAGATCCTGCGTCACCCGTACGGGCTCGGCGGCGGACGGGACGAGCACGCCGTGATCGGTGTCCACGACGCGCGCGGCCGCCCAGGACGTGTCGTCGAAGCCGGGCAGGTCCCAGCCGGGCTGTTCGAGGCGGGCGTCGTACCATTCGCCCATCAGCAGGTCGGCGTAGCGCAGCGGGCCCGTGCTCTCCCGCCACCGCTCGTCGGTGCCGATCACCGTGCGCGAGCCGTCCTCGTGCTCGGCCACGATCTGGACCAGCAGCTGGGGGTGGCGCCCGTATCGCTGGGCCTGCTGCCGGCCGTCCCAGCCCAGGCTGCCGGACCACCAGCCGTCGGCCAGCACCGCCCCGACGCAGACCGGGCCGTCACCGATCAGCCCGGTGACGTCGTACACCTGGTAAGGGACGCGCCGCCGGTAGTCGGTCCACCCCGGGGTCAGCTCGCCGTCGCCGGCGCGGTGGCCGTTAACGCGCAGCTCGTACAGGCCGCGCGCGGTGCAGGCGACGCGCACGGCCGTCACCGGGCGGGACAGGTCGAGGACGCGTCGGAAGTACCGGGGCGCGGGCAGATACTTGGTACGGTCGCCGCGCGGCTCGCGGTCGTCGGTGGGCGGCTCGAACGGCGGCTCGGTCTCGGGGTCGTGGCCGATCCACGCCGCCCGCCACTCGTCCGGGTGCATCACTCCGGTGTCGAACCACGACTCCGCCGCTTCACCTGGCCGTACCTGCACCTGCCAGGTGTAGCGGGTGAACGAGGTCAGCGGCGCGCCCCCGTAGTCCGCGCTGGTGTCCTGACCGTCGACCCAGCCGCTGTCCCAGGCCAGGGCATCGCCCGAGCGCACCAGGATCCGGTACGCGGCCTGCGCGTCGCCGCGCGTGTCCGAGGCCAGCCGCCAGCTCAGCCTGGGCATGCGTGTCGCGATCCCGAGCGGGGTGCCGCGGTGCTCGCAGCGCAGGTCGTACGGGCGCAGCGTGGTCGAGGCGGGCGCCGCCGCCAGGGTCCAGCCGGTCATGACCAGGTCCATTCCGTCGCGGGCCGCGTGAGTGCGTAGTCGCGCGTGGGCGCGCTCGGATGGACCTTGCGGCCGCTGTACATCGGCCGGGCGGTTCCCTCCGGGCTGATGCCGATGACGTCGTCGCCGCGCCACCGCACGCGGTACTCCCGGCCGGCCGCGACCTCGGTGCTCGCCGTCTCCGGCACGGGGAACGTGACCGTGACCCGCTCGCCGCGTCGCGGCGCGGGGATGGCCAGGTAGCCGTCCGGCGCCCACGCCCCCGTCTGGGTCCCGTCGAATCCGCCTTCTTCGCGATGTACGCGGACCTTGGCGTACCCGGCCCAGCTCGGCACGCGTACGCGCAGTTCGCGCAGGTCCTCGTGGACGTCCAGGTCGACGCGGCCCTCGTGGGGCAGGTGGCTGAGCACGGTCACCCGGCGGGTGGCGCGGGTGAGGAGCAGGTTGACGCGGGCGGTGTCCCGGTCGGCGGTGACGATCGAGTTCCAGCCCCAGAACAGGCCGCGTACGCCCGAGCCGACGCAGCACGCCTGCACGTCTGCGGTGTGCCCGCGGCCCAGCTCCACGTCGCAGACGAAGTCGTTGGGCGCGCCGTAGCCGGCGAAGGCACCGCGTACCCGCTCGCCGACCCCTACGTGGGTGACCCAGCCGGGCTCGTCGCCCGAGGTGTCGGGCGCGGACTCGACCCAGCTCAGGTCGAGTAGTTGCGACTCGACGAGGTGGTTGCGCAGGAACCGCTCGACCACCTCCCAGTAGCCGGTGTGCCCGGAGCGGGCCAGCGTGGTGCCGGTGCCGATCAGGTCGACGAGGGAGCAGCACTCGTGCTCGTACCGCTGGTCGGCCAGGTCGCCGGGGGTCCAGCCGAACGCGGTGGCCTGGGTGAGCGCCCAGTCGTAGCAGCGGCGGACGTACGCGGTCAGCTCGTGGTCGCCGGTGTGACGGGCGTACCTGGCGAGCCCTTCCAGGGTGCCGAGACGGGTGTGGAAGTGGCCGCTGCGGTACGCGCGCGCCGGGTTGAAGCTGCCGTCCTCGTTGAACACCCCGCTCTTGTGCCTGATCAGCCGGGCGAACCAGCCGCACAGCTCCAGCGCGTCCTCGTTCCCCGTGGCCTGGTGGTAGCGCAGCAGCGGCATGATCAACCGGCCGCTGAACGAGGCCGGGTCGGGTGCCAGGCGCAGCGCGATGGCGTTCGGTGACGGCCAGCCGCCGGGGGTGTGCTCGGAGGCGGGGTAGAACCAGACGTCCCGCTCCTTGATCGCGATCCGCTTGAGCGCCGCGACGTGCCGGTCGGCCAGGCGCTTGGCCTCGGGGTCGCCGTCCGACAGGTACGAGGTGGTGAGCGACAGGATGACGGCGCGCTGGTCGATGAGGTTCGCGTTGGGGGCCCAGCCGGCCTCCGGGCGTGCCCGCCGGTAGCTCAGCCCGTCCGGCCCGAAGAAGCCGGCCAGCCGTCGCCTGAACCCCTCCTCGACCTCCCGCCAGGTATCGTTGCCGGTCATATGCCTGGCGAGCAGGCAGGCGTCGAGCAGGCGGCCGTGACTGGAGCCGTAGTCCCAGTCGCCGTGCCGCAGCGCCGCCGGGCGGGCCAGAAGGTCGGCGCTGAAGTACGGAATGCCGTCCATGTCGTGGTCAGGCAGTCCGGCCACCGCGTTCATCGCCAGCTCGGCCCGTTCTTCGAGCAACACCGTGTCGGGGATCTCGGGCATGGGCATCCCTTCGGGAGAACATAAATATTCAGGTGCGCATAGATCACCATCTGTCGCGATTGCCCGTTCCGTCAAGACGTAGACATATATATTCGTCTCTTGTTGGATATGTGAGCGTGAGGGAGGATGGCAGCCATGAGTGACGAGCGGTACTTCTCGGTGGTGGAGCCGCGCCCGGACGCCGCGGTGGCCCTGCGCCCCGTGACTCAGGGGCGCGTGCGGGGCGGCTTCTGGGGCGCGCGGCAGCGCGTCAACCGCGAGGTCACGATCCCGCTGGGCGGTGAGCGCGTGGGCGGCTCCGGCGCGTTCGACAACCTCCGGCTGGCCGGCCGCGGCGCCGGCGGGGGGCATGAGCACAGGGGCAAGGTCTTCGCCGACTCCGACGTCTACAAGTGGCTGGAGGCGCTGGCCTGGGAGCGTGGCCGGGCCGGCGGGGACGACCTCGCCAGGTCGTACGAGGAGGCGTCGGAGCTGGTCGCGGCCGCGCAGTGCGACGACGGCTACCTGCACACGCACACGCAGCTCACCGGCCGGGCGCGCTACTCCGACCTGGCCTCCAGCCACGAGCTCTACTGCGCGGGCCATCTCATGCAGGCCGCCGTCGCCGGCCGCCGCGCCACCGGGGACGACACGCTGCTGCGGGTCGCGGCCCGGTTCGCCGACCACCTGGTCAAGGATCTGCCGCCGGACGCGCTCGACGGGCACCCCGAGGTCGAGCTGGGCCTGGCGGAGCTGTACCGGGAGACCGGCGTCCGCTCCTACCTGGACCTGGCCGCCCGCATGGTCGCCACCCGCGGCCGGTCGCTCATCCAGCTCAAGGGCCACCACGGGCCCGGCTACCGCCAGGACGCGGTGCCGGTGCGCGAGGCCACCACGGTGGAGGGGCACGCGGTGCGCGCCATGTACCTGGCCGCGGGCGCGACCGACGTCGCGGCCGAGACGCCGGACCCGGAGCTGCTGGCCGCCCTTGAACGGCAGTGGCGCGACATGGTTGCCACCAAGACGTACCTCACCGGCGGTCTCGGCTCGAACTGGTACGGCGAGGCGTTCGGCGGCCACCTCGAACTGGCCCCCGACACCGCGTACTGCGAGACGTGCGCGGCCATCGGCAGCGTCCAGTGGTCCTGGCGGATGCTCCTGGCCACCGGCGCCGCAGAATACGCGGACCTCATGGAACGCACCCTCCACAACGCCGTCCTGCCCGGCGTCTCCCTCGGCGGCGACCGCTTCTTCTACGTCAACGCGCTGCGCGTACGCGCCGGCGCCGACCCCGACGACCTGCGCTCACCCGCCCGAGGCCGCCAGGACTGGTACGGCACCGCCTGCTGCCCGCCCAACGTGATGCGCCTGCTCTCCTCCCTCGACCACTACCTCGCCACCCAGGACACCGACGGCGTCCAACTCCACCTGTACGCGCCCGGCACGATCAGGGCGGGCTCCGTGCTGCTTGAGGTGGAGACCGACTACCCGTGGAGCGGCCGCATCGAGATCGTGGTGCGGGAGACCCCCGACCGCGCGTGGACCCTCTCGGCCCGCATTCCCGCCTGGGCGGACACCGCCGAAGTGTCCTTGGCCGGCGCGGCGCTGTCGTCCGGGGTAGGCGCGGCGGGGTCGTCCGGGGCGGGCGCCGCGGGGGTGGGCGACCGGCCCGTGGAGCCGGGCTATCACCGCATCCGGCGGACGTGGCGGCCCGGGGACCGGGTGGTCCTGGACCTCGGGATCCGCCCCCGCCTGACCGCCGCCGTACCCCGGCTGGACGTCGCCCGCGGTCAGGTGGCGGTCGAGCGCGGCCCGCTGGTCTACTGCCTGGAGCAGGCCGACCACCCCGGGGCCGTGATCGACGACCTGTGCGTCGCGGGCGCGGACCTCCGCGACGGGGCACCTATCACCGGCCTGCCCGCCGAGGTGGTGCCGGTCCTCGCGCGCGGCCGGGTCCACGTGCACGGAGAGGACGACGGCGGCTTCCCCTACCGCTCCGCCGCCCCCAGGGAACCCGAGCACGCGGGCCCGGCCGACCTCACCTTCGTCCCGTACTACGCCTGGGCCAACCGCGGCCCCGGCGCGATGACCGTCTGGGCGCCGATGCACGAGGAATGATCCCCCGGGGGCCGCGGGGGCAGGCGACGTCAGGGGCCTATGACGCTGGAAGTTCTCGCACGAGCCTGGAAGTCCAGGGGCACCAGACGTAGCCGGGCAGGAACGCCCCGTCGGCCTCGTCCAGGTGATCCTCGACGTAGGGGATGGTCGCGTCGCAGACCTCGATCGCCATGTCGAAGAAGTCGATCGTCTCAGATCGCAGGTGGTAGCTCCAGGTGACGTTGTAGGGAGCGGGGCGCGGGGTGATGCGTCCGACGACGTGTGGCCTGTCCGTGGTGGCGCCGCTGAGCAGGTCGCGGGCATGCTGGATCTTGGCGGGGTCGGTGAGTTGGACGACGAACCGTGACCTGGTGATGTCGGTGACCTCGAAGTAGGCCGGGGCTGCCGCCTGGGCGGGCGCAGGGGCGGCGGAGCCGAGCGTCGCGATGGCGGCGAGAGCCGTGACGATCTTAGTCAGGATGCCGTGCATGGAGACCTTTCACTACGTGTGATTACTGTGAGTTACTTCTGCATGCGTTAAGTAATCACACGAAGGTTAGAGCGGCCCCTGACGTCACGGTGATAACACTGTCACCGCATGCACAGGGTGCCGGCCGTCACACGTCGCCGGTGAGCTCGACCGGCCTCCCGGCGACCGCGACGCCGGTGACCGAGAGGCCGACGACGTCGCTCGCTACGTTCGCGCGCTCGACGTGCGCGAACGTGCTGTCCCTGACCGTGATCGCCCGTAGGGGCTGCTCGGGATAGCCCCGCAGCAGGTACGCGCTGCGCGTCCGGTCACTGCGTACCCCCGCCACGTTGACGTTGCTGATGACCGGCGGGTCGTCGCCGTTGTGGCCGTCGCCGTGGTAGAGGTCGATCGAGACGGCCTCCTTGGTCAGCTCGCTGATCTCCACGTCCCGGACGAAGACGTTCTCCACGAAGCCGCCGCGTACCGAGTTCGTCTTGATGTAGAGCCCGAAGTACAGGCCGGGGCCGCCCCAGCGGCAGCGGCGGACGAAGATGTTGCGGATCCCGCCGGTCGTGTCCGTGCCGATGGCGACCGAGCCGTACCGGTAGCGCATGTCGCAGTCCTCGATCAGCACGTCCTCGCACGGCACCCCCACCCGCCGCCCGTCCGGCCCGCGACCGGCTTTGATGGCGATGCAGTCGTCGCCGACGTCGAACACGCAGCCCGAGATCACCACCGAGCGGCACGACTCCGGGTCGCAGCCGTCGTTGTTGGGCCCGCGCGAGTGGATGGACACGTTCCTGACCAGGACGTTCTCGCAACGCACCGGGTGGATCTCCCACATGGGGGAGCGGACGATCCGGACACCCTCGATGAGCACGTCGCGGCACAGGTACGGCTGGATCATGTTCGGCCGCAGGTGGTGACCGGCGCCGAACACCCGCTGCTCGACCGGCACGTCCGCCGCGGCCATCCGCTGCAACGAGGCCCAGTCCTCCGCCTCGTGCGGCATGCCCGGCTCCCAGCCGAACGCCGGCGTGCCCACCCACCACCACCAGTGCTCGGGACCCGCGCCGCCGTCCAGCGTCCCCGCGCCGGTGATCGCGATGTTCCGCTGGCCGTGGGCGTAGATGAAGGGGGAGTAGTTGTAGCACTCGATGGCGGAGAAGCGGGTGAAGACGGCGGGGAGGTAGTCGGCGGGGTCGGTGCTGAACAGGATCGTCGCGCCGGCCTCCACGTGCAGGTCGACGTTGCTGAGCAGGTGGACGGCCCCGGTGAGGTACGTGCCCGGCGGCACCCGTACGTGGCCGCCGCCCGCCTCGTGGCACGCCTCGATCGCCGCCCGGAACGCCTCCGTCCACTTCTCCGTCGTGCTCTCAGGCGGCCCGAAGCCGGTGACGTCGAACCACCGGTCGGGGAACTTCGGCGGACGCACCCGATCCCGGATCTCGTCCGCGTACCGCCAGGCCGCTGCCTCGTTCATGAAACCTTCCTCATGCGCAGTGCGTGGTGGAGGGGCAGGGCGATCACCCAGGAGGGGTTCCACGTGTTCGCCTCGCCCGTGCGCTGCCAGTTGGTCTGGAAGAACCCCTCGCCCTGCTCCCCGGGCACGTCGAACCCCCAGTCGCCGGGCTCACGGCAGATCCCCTGGCCCATGGCGAGCAGGATCCGGCCGGCCCGCTCCGCGTAGTGCGGCCGGCCGGTCGCCAGGCCGAACTCCATCAGCTCGGAGGTCGGGAAGAACACGTCGAGGTGGTGGTTCTGCACGCTCACGGCGGGCCAGCCGCACGCGGCGAACCCGCGCCGCGCGAACGTGCTCCCCTGGTCGTACTCCGGCGACCACACATAGACGAACGTCAGGAGCCAGTCCGCCGCCACCTCCGCCCACCGCGCGTACTGCTCCCGCCCGGTGAGCCGGTACAACTCCCAGACCGCCATGAAGTAGTACATCCCCGCCTCTTTGTCCTCCCCGGAGGCGTCCAGCGTGGCGTGCGCGAACGGCCGCTCGAACGTCGCCGCGTGCAGCCGGTGGTAGTGGCCCATCACCTCCTCGGCCCGTCGCAGCCACACCCGTTCCCCACCCAGCCGGTACGCCCCCAGCATCGCCAGGACGCAGGCGATCCCCGCCGCGCTCACCATCGGCGAGAACGGAGCCCCCTCCGGCGTCCAGCCCAGCGGGACGATGCCCTCAGGCAGCCTCGTTCGCCAGAAGAACGCGGCGGCGTCCTCCACCGCCTCCTCCCACGCCGGCGGCACCTCCAGGCCCGCGTCCCCGAACCGGAGCGCGAGCTCGGCCAGGTCGGCGACCGTCTCGCCGTGGGCCCGGCTGGAGACGAAGCAGGCGTCGTCCTTCCTGAACATCTCCCACCTGTCGTCGTCGAGCAGGTACCGGCCGCGCCGCAGGCCCCTCGTCGCGGTCCGGCTGCCCTCGACGTAGAAGTCCGCGGCGCGGCGCGCGCGCTCGACCCGCTCGGGTTCGCCGCCCGTCAGGCCCAGCTCGGCGTCGCAGCGGGCGAGCTTGAGGCACTGCCCGGTCCAGCCGTAGAGGTACGTACGGGGGCGGCCGTGGCGGTTGCCCGCGTAGGCGAGGTGGCCGTCGCCGGCCCATCGCGCGTCCATCGCGTTCGTCTTGAGCCGCACGATGTCCTCGCGGGCCAGCGGGCGGGCGCCAGGCTCGTGGTAGAGCCGCCCGGCCGCGCGGACCAGCGTCCTGAAGCCGAAGCCGCGCGGCTCGACGTGGCCCCAGTCCAGCGTGTGGTGCGCGGTGATCGTCTCTCCCGGGGCCAGGTCCACGTAGCCCACCGGTCGGTCCGCGACCTCGGCCTTGCTGACGTAGCAGACGTCCGGTTCGCCGTCGAACATGATGACGCCGGTCATGGCCGCGATCGTGAGTCCTCCTGACGGCGGTGCGGCGTCACCGCTTCGAGGCCCTCCGCGCAGGACGCCCGGGGAGCCGTACGCGACCGTGCCGTCCGGTGCGCGTACGACGCCGAGGGAGCCGTACGCGACCGAGCCGTCCGGTGCGCGACGGGGCGTGGGGTGGGCCAGCAGGCTGACGTACCTGTCGTCCCAGGCGATGTTCACGGCGGGGATGGGCAGGCGGTGCTCCTCGCACACGAAACCGTCGCCAGGTTCGGGGCCGATGCGGGGGACCCGGCGGCGCGGGTCGGACGACGGGTTGCCGTTGTAGAGGACGCCGGGCATGGTGACGTGGGCGTCCGCGGTGGGCAGGTTGAGCAGGAGCCCGGCGGCCACGTCGGTGATCGTCCGGCTGGTCTCGTTGTGCCAGACGGTGGTGACGGTGAGCAGGCCGTCGGGGGAGAAGGCCAGCTCCAGCGTGGCGCTCAGCGGGCCGGTCCTGGCCGTCACCTCCACGGCCCCGCCCATCTGCCGCACCCGGACCGAGCCGGCGACGGCCCGCTCGATCCGCCACGGCCTGCCCGCGGCGGCGGTCAGCAAGTCGCGCAGCGGCGCCCGCAGGTACGGCCCGTCCGCGTCGCGGCGGCGCAGCCACACCTCCGGCCCGTCCGCGCCGCCCACGACCTCGACCAGCTTCCCCCGCGCCTCCGCGATGACCGCCACGATCCCGGCCCCCGCCCCGCCAGGCCGCGGATCGGGTGCGACGTCCCCGGCCCCGGCCGGGTCCGGTGGGTTGCCACCCGTCATGGGCGGCGCCGGAGTCGGATGGCCTGGCCGCACGTTCCCGGCAGCGGCACCGTCAGCGTCCCTCCCTCCGGCCGGTCCGCCCGCGGCACGCCGATCTCGCGCACGCCGAGCGCGGTGACCGTCATCTCCCACGTGTCGATCACCTCGACCTCGTACCGGCCGCCGGGCACGTCGTACGAGCGCTCAGGGAACCGGTGGTCACCGCAGAACTCCAGGTAGAACTCGCCGGGCACCTCCAGCATCGGCGCGTCCCTGTCGCGGTGGCGCGCCTCCTGCGGGGTCTCGGCGAGGACCTCGCGGAGCAGGCCGAGCCTGGGCACGGCGGCGCCGGTCAGCGTGCCGCCGTCCGTGGACCAGGTCAGCCCGGCCTCGTCCACGTACGACTCCCCGTGCGTCACGTACCGGCGGCGTACCGCACCATCCCATGCCTGGGTGACGACCTCCTCGGCGGTCAGGCTCCGCCACGGGTCGTCCGCGTCGCCCTCGTGGCCGCACATGTCCATGAGGACCGGCCGGTGATGGTCCCGGGTCCGGACCCACGCGTCCCTGGGGCTGCGCGCGGTCACGCTCCCGTGCGTGAACCCGGCCCGCCACAGCAGCGGCGAGTCCGCGTCCACGGAGATCGACAGCGGGTGGTGACCTGGGTCCTCCTCGGCCACGAGCGCGGCCAGACATACCCAGTCGTGTTCGGAAATCTCGGGAAAGCGGGTGGGGTCGGCGGCCAGCGACCACCACACGCTCTGGTGCGCCGCCAGCCGCGGCACCACCTCGCGCAGGTAGCGGACCGCGGCCTCCACGTCGGAGACGCCGTCGCCGGGATGGAGCAGGACCAGCTCCGCGTCCACCCCGATCGCGGCCAGCTCCGCGACCCGCTCCTCCAGCGCGTCGAGTGAGCACCGGGTGGCGAACGCCGCCATCCTGACCCGGTCGAACGGCGAAGACTCCAGCGTGGCGAGCGTCTGCGCGCGCCGCTTCTCGCCGTGCAGGTGCCAGCCGAGCGCCGTGGTGCCCATCGGCCCGATCATCGAAGCTCCTTGAGCGTTCAGGCGTGGGGAGGAAGTCAACCGCATCACACTCTCGTCATCCGCAGCGCCAGGTACGGCCGCCGCGGCAGCTCCACCCGCACCCGGTCCCTGTGCACCCCGTCCACCGGGGTGATCGTCATGTTCCAGGTGTCGATCAGCTCGACCTCGTACGCGTCGCCGGGCGGCAGGTCGACCGTGACCCGGGCCGGTTGGCGCCGCCCCAGGTAACGCAGGATCGTGCCGTCGCGGCGCTGTTCCATGATCGTGCGTAGGAAGCCGATCCTGGCCGGGCTCTCCCCGTACAGGCCGCCGCCGTTGCCGATCCACGCCCGTTCCTGGTGGCCGGTCAGGGATTCGCCGTGGCCCACGTACCCGCCGCGGGTCATGCCCTCCCAGAACCGGTCGACCAGTTCGGCGCCGGTGATGTTGCCCCAGCGTTTGCCGACGTTCCCCTCGTAGCTGATCTCGTCGATCACCACCGGCTTGGGGCAGGCCGCGAGCCAGGTGCCGGTCAGGGTGGCGTCCCAGTGCTGGACGCTGTGGTGCGTCACCCACGGCTTGGTGTTGTCGTAGAGGGTCGCGACCTCGTACATGCGCGTCCCGTTGTGGATGGACCTCAGATGCTCGTACGGGTCCAGCCGCTGGATGGTCCGCAGGATGTCGTCCCAGTCGGCCACGGTCTTGGCCCGGTTGAAGTCGTACTCGTTGGCGGCCGACCACCACACGTTCGAGAAGGCAGCCAGGCGGGCGATGACGTACCTGAGGTAGGCGTGGTCGGTCTCGCGGCCCATGTCCTCGACGCCGCGCAGGCCGCCGTCGTACGGGTGGAAGAGGATCACGTCGGCCTCGACTCCGAGGTCGCGCAGGTCGCGGACCCGGCCCTCCAGGTGGCGGAAGAACACCGGGTTGAACCGGGTCCTGTCCAGACCGTCCGGATCCTCGCCGGCGAACGGCACCTCCGGCGGCCTCATCTGCCCGGTCGGCAGCACGCACATGCGTAGCTTGTTGAACGGCGAGGCCGCCAGCGTCCGCAGCGTCGAGCGCTCGCGGTCCTCGTCCATGTCGTGCGTCCAGTGGTAACAGGTCGTGCCGAACGGCAGGTACGGCGTGCCGTCCGCGTACGCGAAGTCGATGCCCACGGCCCGCACGGGCCCGTGGTTGCCGTCGGAGGCAGGCGACACCTCGAAGGTGCCCGCGTGCCCGTCCAGCTCGGTCACATTGCTTATGGTCGTGTAGCTCCACGGACCCACCGCGTCCGGCATGAACCGGACGCGGTAGACGCCGTCGCCGTCGTAGAAGCCCTCGGCCTCGACGATGCGATCGCGGAACTGGAACCGGGCCGACAGGTGAACCTCAGCGAAGGGGTTCCCGCCGGACGGCCCGGCCAGTTCGATCTCATGGACGCCCCAGCGTTCCACGATGGGGGACAGTGTTACCAATCCTTTC
Source organism: Nonomuraea cypriaca (assembly GCF_015645445.1). GTDB lineage: Bacteria > Actinomycetota > Actinomycetes > Streptosporangiales > Streptosporangiaceae > Nonomuraea > Nonomuraea cypriaca. Next base: position 29,758 of record NZ_JADOGI010000004.1, read on the forward strand.
CTGCTGCGGCCTGGTTCTTGATGTAGTTGGGGATGTCCTGCTGCTGGGAGACGGTCAGCGCCTGCGCGGGCGTCCCGCCGTCACGCAGGATGTGCTGGCGGTAGACCGACCACAGCGGCAGGTCCCAGTACTCGGTGTTCTGGTAGTTCGAGATCGTGGCGTTCTCGCCCCAGTACACGGCCGAGGTGTCGATGTCGGCCAACTCGGGGATGGCCTTGCCGAAGTTCTGCACGACCTGGTCGGTCTGCAGGACGGCCTTGACACCGTGCCTGGAGAGTTCGGTCTGGCCCTCCTCGGAGACCATCCACTTCACGATCTGCAGTGCCTGCTCCTTCTCGGGAGAGGACGGCGGGATGAACGCGGCCCGTGTGTTCGGCTGGTAGACCGTCTTGGAGCCCGTCTTGAGCACCGGGATCGCGCTGACGCCGATGTCGACGCTCTTGGCCTGCTCGGCGAACGACTCCTCGTCGCCGTCCTCGATGAACAGCTCGCTGCCCGCGTACATGTTCAGCCGCGACAGCGTGTCGACCGCCATGGCCAGGTGACCCGGCTGGCTCATGTCGCCCTTGAAGAAGTCGGTGACGGTGGTGAACTCGTTGCGCGGGATCGTCAGGAAGCGGTACAGGTTGTCCACGTGCTTCTTCCAGGCGTCACCGCTGATGTCGACCTTGACGTCTTCGGGCGCGGGCTCCTCGCTCGTCGTCGGCTGGAACGCGTAGAGACCGGCCTGGTTGAAGTCCAGGTACTGGTCAGGGTGCTGCATGTAGCCCTTGTAGTGATCCAGGCCGTCGTCCTTGGTCAGCTGCTTGGCCTTCTTGTACGCCTCGTCGTACGTCATGCCGGGCTTGGGGTACTTGACCTTGAACTTGTCGAAGATCTTCTTGTTGTAGAGCAGCACGTGCTCATCGATGAACAGCGGCACGCCGTAGATGCCGCCGTCGGAGCGGGACTTGACCAGCTCGACCGTGGCCGGGTTCAGCTTGCTCAGGTCGATGCCGGCCTTCTGCAGGTCCGGGGTGAGGTCGCCGACCCAGCCCATCGGCTCGAGGTCACGGTCGATGCGGTTCTTCGGGTCCTCGATGATGACGTCCGGAGTGACCCCGGCGGCCTTGAGCTCCTCGTAGCGCACGGGGTAGTCCCACGTCGCGTACTTGATCTTGACGTCGGGGAACGCCGCGCGCAGCTTGTTGCCGATGATCTCGTCGAAGACCCTGGTCGCAGGCCCCTGATTGTTATCCGCCTCACCCTCGATGGTCGACTCGAACGGCTTGTAGTTGACAGCGAAGATGAACACTTCGTCGTCGCAGACGCTGAACGGCACGTCGTACTGGTTCGGCACGTCCTTGCAGGCCGCCGACGGCTGGGGGGAGGCGTTGGCGGCGGCGGGGACGCCGGTGGTGACGGTCAGAGCGAGCGCGAGCAGCGCGAACCCACGGGCCTTCTGCATCATCTGGTCTCCCTATTTCCCGGGCGTGTAGCCGCACTGGCGGACGACGTTTCGCCGCACGCCGTTCCTGAACTCGGTGATCGTGTGCTGGGGCCAGTTCGACAGCAGGCCCACGGCGTCGCGGAGATAGTCCTCGTTGAACACGACATGCCGGATGTTGTTGCGGTTGTACGAATAGACCATGTGGATGAAGCCGTCGCCGCTCTGCGTCAGCACCGGGTAGGTGAACTGCGGCCCCGACTGGGCCTCGACGTCGACGCTGTTCTCCCAGGTGCGGCCCTTGTCGGGGGACAGCGACAGCCGCATGGGGGAGCGGTGCTCGACCCACGGGTTGTAGGCCAGCACGAGCTTGTCGTCGGCCAGCTTGAGCGCCGCGACCCGCGAGTTCGGGTTGCCGATGGGCTCGGCCACCGGGGTGCTCCAGGTGCGCGCGAAGTCGGTGGAGTCGCTCGTGTAGATCGCGCCGTCCCCGGTGCGCAGGTACGCGCGCAGCCGCCCGGGCTCCACCTCCACCACGGTCGGCTGGATCGAGCCCTCCGGCGTCCTGATCCAGCTCCCGTGCTCCTCCGGGTACGCCTTCCACGACGACATGTCCTGGCTGAAGACGTAGAAGCCGGAGCTGGAGCCGCCCTCGTCGTAGATGGGCAGCAGCACCTCGCCGTTGGACATCCGGATCGGGTTGGTGCCCACCATCCAGCCCCACTCCTCGCGGATGTACGCGGGGTCGCTCCAGGTGTGGCCGCCGTCGTCCGAGATGATCAGGCGGATCGGGGCCTGCTCCCAGCCGTGCCCCTCGATCGTCACGAAGAACAGGTAGAGGCGCCTGCCGTCCGACCACAGGACCGGGTTGCCGTCGGCCTTGCCCGGCTCGTCGAACACCACCTCGGGTGTGGACCAGGTCCGCTTGCCCGCGGCCAGGCGAGACAGGTAGAGCGCCTGGTCCGCCGACCCCTCCGAGGTCCCGCCGTAGTACACGGTCAGCATGTCGCCCTGCGGCGCCTGGGCCAGCGCGGCCGCGTGCACCTTGGGGACGTCCGGGTTCGGGGCGGCGACGTCCTGGCGGCAGGCGTACGAGCCGGTCGGCTCGACCGTCACCTCGCCCTTGCTGACAGAGGGGCCTTTGTCAACGGAAAGGTCTTGGTCCACGGAAAGGTAGGACGGGACGCCCACCGCCACTGCCAGGGCGCCGTATAAAAGGCTCTGCCGGAATCTCATCGCGTGCTGATCTCCAGATATTTGATGGTTTTTCGCAGGTAGGAGAAGGCGATGCGCAACCGCCCATCGCCGCCGTCGATGACGCACGGATACGAGTAGCCGATCTCGTTCTGCCAGTACTCGGAGTCGGCCTCCTGGAGCACCCGCCGATGCGGCCAGCTCAGGCCGCCGTCCTCCGACTCCGCGAGGACGAGCGGGGTGCGCAGCGCCTTCCTGCGCCGTTGCCCCTTCTTGGTCACCCACCTGAACTGGTCGCGCTCCAGGCTCGCGTCGTTGTAGACGAGCGCGAGCCGGCCGTCGCCGAGCCTCGTGAGCTGGACGGAGGAGTCGTTGTTCGGCAGGTCGGTCCGCTCGGGCGCGGACCAGGTACGGCCGTCGGCCGAGACGGAGGTGTGGATCCGGCCCGCCCGGCGGTCACGGAACATCGCCAGCAGCTTCCCGTCCGGCCGTCCGGCGACGGTCATCTGCACCAGGTCACCGCTGCCGGGAACCTGGTGCTCGTCCCACGTGCGCCCGCCGTCGGTGGTGACCTCGACGACGCTCCGGTCGCCGGCGGCGCCGCAGTGGTAGGCGGGCAGCAGCCAGGTTCCGTCGCCGAGGATGAGCGGCGGGTGCCTGACGAAGATCCCGGGCTCGCCGAAGAGCACGTACGGTTCGCTCCACGTACGGCCCTGGTCGCCGGAGGTGCGGGCCACGACGTGCGCGGTCGTCTGGTCGTACGGCTCGCTGGAGGTGTGCAGCAACCAGATGCGTGTGCCGTCGTCGAACAGCACCGGGTTCTGCTCGCTGCGCTCGGGGTCGGTCGCGATGAGCTGGGACGGCGCCCACCGATCCGCGCCCGCCGCCAGCCGGGCCAGCGCCACGTTCGTGCCCGGATGCCCTTCCCGCGGGCCGGTGAACCACGTGCACAGCAGGTCGCCGTCGCGCGTGCGCAGCAGGTTGGCCGCGTGGCTGTCCGGGCCGTGCGGCGCGGGCAGCCACGCCTCCCGCGCACCCTCCACCACCTCGGACCGCCGTACGACGCCGTCGAATCGCGGGTCGGTCATGCCGTGTTCCCTCCTACGGGGTCGAGGTCCTGGTCGGGCACGCCGCGCAGCTCGAGCTCCGGCGCGAAGTGGCAGGCCACGCTCCTGCCCCCCACCTCGCGCAGCGGTGGCGGCTCCGTCCTGCAGACGTCCTCGGCGTACACGCAGCGGGGATGGAACGGGCACCCGGGCGGCGGATGCGCCGGGTCCGCGATGTCGCCGAGCAGCTTGATCCGCTCCCGGTGCCGCCTGGCCGCCGGGTCCGGGTCGGGCACAGCAGACAGCAGCGCCTCGGTGTAGGGGTGCAGGGGACGGCCGTAGAGCCGCTCGGTCGGTCCCTGCTCGACGACCCGGCCGAGATACATGACCGCCACCACGTCGGCGACGTGCTCGACGATGCTCAGGTCGTGGCTGACGAACAGGTAGCCGAGGCCGGACTCCTCGCGCAGGTCCATCAGCAGGTTGAGGATCTGGGCGCGGACCGAGACGTCAAGAGCGCTCACCGCCTCGTCCGCCACGACCAGCCGGGGCGACAGGGCCAGCGCCCGTGCGATGCCGACCCGCTGCCGCTCGCCGCCGCTGAAGGCGTGGGGGTAGCGGTCGGCGTACTCGGGGCGCAGGCCCACGCGGTCGAGCAGCTCCCCCACGCGGTCGGCGATCTCGTCCTTGGTGCCGTACCCGTGCGCCCGCATCGGCTCCCCGATGATCTCGCGCAGCGTCTTGCGCGGGTTGAGCGACGAGTGAGGGTCCTGGAAGATCATCCGGACCTGCGCCCGGTACGGCTTGAGCTCCTTCTCCTTCAGCGTCGCCACGTCGACCACCGAGCCGTCCGGCTGCCGGTAGAGCATCCGGCCGCCGGTCGGGTCGTGCGCCCGCACGATGCACCGCCCGAGCGTGGTCTTGCCGCAGCCGGACTCGCCGACCAGGCCCAGCGTGGTGCCCGCCTCGATGGTCAGGTCGACGTCGTCCACGGCCTTCACCGCGCCCACCTGTCGGCCCAGCAGGCCGCTGCGCACCGCGAAGTGCTTCGTCAACCCCTCGATCTTGAGCAGTGGGTCCGTGCTCATGAGTTCTCTTCCTGCTCGTAGAGGAGGCAGGCGACCTCGCGATCGCCCAGGGGGAGCCGGTGCGGCGTCACCGTCTCGCACCTGCCGGCCAGCACGCTGTCGCAGCGCGGATGGAACGTGCACCCGTCCGGCCGCGCGTACGGCGGCGGCACCATGCCGCTGATCGCCGTCAGCCGGGTCCGCGAGGCCCGCCCCAGCCGGGGCATCGAGCGCAGCAGAGCCCGCGTGTACGGATGCCGGGGGGCGCCGAGCACCTGCTCGGCCGGCCCGTACTCGACCACCCGGCCCAGGTACATGACCGCCATGCGGTCGGCCACCTGCGCGGCCACCCCGAGGTCGTGCGTGATCATCATGATCGCCATGCCGAACTCGTCCTGCAGGTCGGCCAGCAGTTCGAGGATCTGCGCCTGGGTGGTCACGTCGAGCGCGGTCGTCGGCTCGTCGGCGATCAGCAGCGCGGGCCGGCACGACAGGGCCATCGCGATCATCGCCCGCTGCCGCATCCCGCCGCTCAGTTCGAACGGGTAGGAGTCCACCCGACGCTGCGGCATGGGGATGCCGACCCGGTCCAGCATGTCTATGGCGCGCCGGCGGGCGACGGCCTTGCCGACGTTCTCGTGCAGCCGGACCGCTTCGACGATCTGGCTGCCGATGGTGTGCACGAGGCTCAGCGAGGCCATCGGCTCCTGGAACACCATCGCGATGTCCTGCCACCTGATCCGGCGCAGCAGCCTGGGATCGGCGCCGACCAGCTCGACCGGGCCGTCGTCGCGGTGCAGCGTGATCCGCCCGCCCATGATCTGGCCGGGCGGGTCGACCAGGCGCAGGATCGAGCGGGCCATGACGCTCTTGCCGCAGCCGGACTCGCCGACGATGGCGAGCGTCTCGCCCCGGTGCACCCGCAGGTCCACGCCGTCGACCGCGGGCACCACGCCGTCGTCGAGCAGGAAGTGGGTACGCAGGTCCTCGATCTCAAGCAGCACGTCCGCGGCCACGGCGGCTCACCTTCCCACCTGTGTCTGATGACGTCTGAACAGCCGCTTGCGCCGGGCCCGGCTCCCTGTCCGGTACGGATCCGCCGCGTCGCGCAGCCCGTCACCGAAGAAGTTCATGGCGACCACGACGATGACCACGGCGACGCCGGGCGCGAGCATCCACGGCGCGTTCGCGATCACGCGGACGTTCTGGGCGCCCTCCAGCAGCACGCCCCAGCTCACGGCGGGCGCCTGCAGCCCCAGGCCGAGGAAGCTCAGGCTGGTCTCGCCGAGGATCATGCCCGGGATGGCCAGCGAGAGCGAGGCGATGATGTGGCTGGCGAAGGACGGGATCATGTGCCGGAAGATGATCGACAGCCGGCCCACGCCGTCCAGCCGCGCGGCCGTGACGAAGTCCTCCTCGCGCAGCGACAGGAACCGCCCGCGCACGTCTCTCGCGAGCCCGGTCCACCCGATCAGGGAAAGGAGCACGGTGATGGCGAAGTACCGGGTCAGCGGCCCCCAGTCGGTCGGGAGCGTGGCCGAGAGCGCCATCCACAGCGGCAGCGTCGGTATCGCCATGAGGAACTCGATGACCCGCTGGACGACGTTGTCGACGCCACCCGCGAAATATCCGGATATGCCGCCTATAAGCATGCCGAGTAAGAAGCTGGCCGCGACGCCGATCAGCCCGATCGACAACGACACCCGTGCCCCGTGGATGAGCCTGGACAGCAGGTCCCGCCCGTTCTGGTCGGAACCGAGCAGGAAGAACGGCTCACCCTTGGTCACCGGGCCGATCAGGTGGAGGTCCGACGGGATCACGCCCAGCACCTTGTGCTCGTCGCCGTGCGTGAACAGGCCGACGTCGATCCGCGTGCTCGTGTCCACGGTGTAGCGCTGCTCGTACGTCTCGGGGTCCCGCTCGGTGGTGTAGCCGTACACGTACAGGCCGAGGTCGGTGGAGTAGCGCGGCACCTGGGGCGGCGCGTACGTGAGCGACGTGTTCGCGGTCGTGCTCGACATCGGCGCGAAGAACTCGGCGAAGATCGCCACCAGGTACACCGGCACCAGGATGGCCGCGCCGGCCAGCGCGAGCCGGTGCCGGCGGAACTGCCGCCACATGAGCCGCCACTGCGGCAGCGTCCCCACTTCGTGGGTGGTCGTACGCCTGAGGAACATGCGGCGCTACTCCCTCTTGTACTGTTTGCGAATTCGCGGGTCCCACCACGCCAGCGCCAGATCGCTCAGCACGGTCCCGATCACGGTCAGCGTGCTGAGGATCATGACGAAGCTGCCCACCAGGTACATGTCCTGGTTCATGACCCCGCTCAGCAGCAGCGGGCCGCCGGTCGGCAGGCTCATGACGACCGACACGATGGTCTCCCCGCCGATCAGCCCAGGCAGCAGCCATCCGATGGTGCTGAAGAAGGGGCTCAGCGACATCCGCACGGGATACTTCAGCAGCAGCTTCCACTCCGGCAGGCCTTTGGCCCTGGCCGTGTGCACGTACGGCCGGTAGAGCTCGTCGAGCAGGTTGGCCCGGGTGATCCGGATCATGCCCGCCGTGCCGGCGACCCCGATCACCACGATCGGCACCCACAGGTGGCCGAGCAGGTCCAGGACCTTGCCGAGGTTCCAGGCGGCGTCCTGGAACTCCGGGGAGAACAGGCCGCCCACGCTCGCGCCGAAGTAGCGGAAGCCGACGTACATGAGGACCAGCGCCAGCATGAACTCCGGGACCGCCATGCCGATGAACCCGAAGAACGAGGCCGTGTAGTCGCCCCACGAGTACTGCTTGACCGCGCTGTAGATGCCGATCGGGAAGGCGATCGCCCAGACCATGAGCAGCGAGCTGATCGACAGCACCGCGGACAGCGCGACCCGCTCGCCGATGAGCGTGGAGACCGCCTGGTTCCAGGCGAACGACTGCCCGAAGTCGCCGTGCAGGAGGATCGCCGAGATCCACCGCCAGTACTGGACGAGGACCGGGTCGTCGAGGCCGTACCGCTGCCTGAGGTTGGCGATCTCCGCCGGAGTGATGCCCTCGCCGCCTGACTGCGCGTTCGCCACCAGCGTCGAGACGTAGTCGCCCGGCGGCAGGTTGATGATGACGAACGTGACGATCGAGATCGCCCAGAGCGTCACCACCACGTAGAGGAGGCGGCGGCCGAAGTAACCCAGCACGTCAGGCCCTCAGAGGGAGTACTGCTCGGGCATGGTCGGCCCGGGGTTCACTATGGCGGCGGCCATGGAGTCCGGCACGTTCTTGAAACTGTTGGAGACGATGCCGTACTCGTTCGGGAACGAGCTGATCCCGATCGCGTAGAACTGCTCCTTGGCGATGCGCACGACCTCCTCGGCGTGCTCCAGTGCCTTGGCGAAGTCGGGCTCGTTGCGCATCCTGGTGAACGCCTCCAACTGCTCGCGCACCTGCTCCGGCGGCTCGTCGCCGCTCTTGCCCTTGCTGCCGTACCACTGGGCCCAGCGGATGGCGTAGCGGGCGCTGCCGGAGTTGCTCGGCACGTAGTAGTGGGAGCCGCCGGTGCCGGTGATCACGTCGAAGTCGCTGCACGTGAACGTGGACGCCTGCGGGTTGTTGCCCATCGAGCGCTCGGTGAACAGCGTGGGTGCGATCGGATCGACCCGCAGCCCGACCCCGACCGCCTCCCAGCCCTTCTTGACGAACTCCAGCGCCTCGACGTGGTGCGGGAATTCCGTGCTGGCCATGATCGTGATGCTCAGCGGCTTGCCGTCGGGGCCCAGGCGCTGGCCGTCGCCGTCCTTCTCGGTGAGCCCGGCCTTGTCCAGGTGCTCATTGGCCTTGGCGACGTCGTACTCGGCGTACTGCTTGGCGAACTCCGCGTCATAGAGGGCGTTGGCCTTGGAGGGCGCGGCCTGCCAGGGCTCGCCCTGGCCCGCGTACACGCCGTCGATGATCTCCTTGCGGTTGATCGCGTACGACAGCCCGATCCGGAGGTCCTTGTTCCTGAACAGCTCGCGCAGCCCGTCGTCGGCGATCGTCTGGTTGAACTGGATGATCATCGTGTTGCTCAGCCGGCTCGGCACGTCGTACAGCCGGTACTTGCCCTTGGCGGCGTTCTGCGCGACCAGCGGCTTGTTCTCCGGCGAGTTGAATTTGCGGAGCTGCATGTCGATCTCGCCGTTCATGATCTTCAGCAGCTCCACCTCGACGTCGCTGACGAGCTCCGACCTGAACCGGTCGATGTAGGGAAGCTGGCGCCCCTGCTGGTCGACCTTCCAGTAGTACGGGTTCCGCTCGGCCACCACCGCCGTGCCGCTGCCGATCGCGGTGGTGATCTTCCACGGGTGCAGCGTGGGCATGTCGGCGTTGTGCGGGACGTCGTTCTTGAGCATGAACAGCTGGGTCCAGTCCTCGAGCTGCTGGTCCTTGGCGAGCTTGTCGACGTCCGGGTTGTACTTCTTGTGGAACTGCTTGAGGTAGTGCTTGGGCAGCAGCAACCCGCTCGCCCCCGGACGCTCGAACGTGGCGGTCGCGATCTGGAACAGCAGGCCCGCCTTCGGCTCCTTGTAGACGTAGCGCACGGTCCGCTCGTCCACCTTCTCCACCTTGACCAGCTCCGTGGTGCCGTTCTCCAGGAAGAGGTCGTAGATGCCGGTGGAGTGCAGGTCGCGGTAGGTGGTCACGTCCTCGAAGGCGAACATCAGGTCGTCGGCCGTGCAGGGCTGCCCGTCGGACCACTTCAGGCCCTCGCGCAGCCGGAAGACATATTCCCGGCCGTCGTCCTTGACCTCGAACTCGGCCACGTTGGGAGTGATGTCGTCGGGGCCTTTCTGCCCGTTGGTGCCGGGCTTGAGGCGGACGAGGGGCTCGTACCCGAGCGTGTAGATCAGCCAGTCGATGTCGTCCTCGCCCACCATGGCCGAGTTCCACGTGCCGCCGTACCTGCCCGGCTCCCGCAGCGGGGTGACGACGAGGGGGTTCTTCGGCAGGCGCTGCTCCAGCGGCGGCAGCTTGCCGGCCTTGACCAGCTCGGCCAGCGCCGGCGCTTCCTTGGCCGACGAGCCGGCGGCCTGCGCGGCGCCGGCGCCCGTGTCGGGGCTGGTGTCGAAGAAGCTGCAGCCGCCGGCCGTGGCCAGCAGGAGCAGTCCCCCGCCGCCGCGGAGCAGGTTCCTCCTCGTCAGGGGGTGCTGTGTCATGGGGACTCCGTTCGGGTCTAACGATTGACCTTGACCAGGCTGAAGGTCGCCGTGGTGTAGATGTGCACGCCGGTCTGCTCCTGGTTGCCGTCGACGGCCAGGCCGACGTAGAACCGGCTGTTCCGCATGACGATGCGCTCGTAGCCGATGCGGTCCCAGTTAAGGGAGTTGCTGGAGAGGAACGCCTCGAACTCGGTGTCCCCGCCGGCCAGGCTCCTGACGACCAGGCGCAGCCAGTACGGCTTCTCCGGGTCCAGCGGATCGTCACCGGCGGCCGGCCAGATGCCGACGCTGGGCTGCTTGCCGTTCGAGGCGACCCGGACGGCCTTGGCCCGCATGCCGGCGCCGTCGTCACCGCTGGCGGAGTAACCGATGCCGGCCAGCATGAACGGCGAGTTCGGCGTGAGGTCCTGGCGCACCATGAGGCCGGCCACGGCTTCGACGTGCGCCTTGCTGATGCTGTCCAGCCGGCCGGTGATCTCCAGGACCTCGCCCTTCTTGCTGAACCCGACGGCCTGGTAGGCGAAGTGGAAGGAGTCCTTCCAGCCGGCGATCTTGCCCGACCCCTTCAGCGTGAGCACGCCGTCCTTCAGCCCCGTGCTGCCCGGGATGGGCACCTCGCCGATGTCCGCGGCCGTCCACGGCTTGTGGGTTCTGGTGCGGGTGACGTGGATCGGCACCAGCGACGAGGTGGTCGCCGACCCCGTGCTGTCGGTCGCGCGGACCGTCAGGTAGTAGGTGCCGTCGGTCGCGTCCGCCCAGGTCGCCTGGTACGGCGCCGCGGTGGCCTCCCCGATCTTCTCGTCACCGTGGAAGAACTCGACCTTGGCGATGGACGCGCCGTCGAGGGGCTTGGCGTCGGCCTGGATGGTGATGGACTGCTTGTCCTTGTTCGCCGCGAAGAGCTGGTCGATCGTGGGGGAGAGGATCGCCACCTGGGGGTTGCGGGCCCCGGCCCGCTGGATGCCGTTCAGGTAGCGCTCCAGGTTGGTGTACCCGTCGGTGCCGACCGTCTTGGCGTCGTCGGCGCTCTCAGGGTTCAGCCCCTGCGCGGTCTCCCACTCGTCGGGCATGCCGTCGTGGTCGCTGTCGGCGGGCGCGGGCACCTCGGTCGGCACGGGCAGCCAGCCGCCCACGTCCTTCTGCGAGTTGATGTGCCGCCCGGTGCCGTTGCGGGCCTCGGTGACCAGCCGGGCGTCGATGGCGTCCCGCCGCGGCAGGATGGCTCCGGCCTGTTCGAGGACCGACGTGAACGCCTCGGCCGCGGTCTGCTCGGTGATGCCGTTCTCGAACTCCGTCGGCTTGGCCATCAGCGTGATGCCACCGACCGGGTAGGTGATGCCGAGCGTGTTGTCGGCCGTGATGTCGTCGTGGCCCTCGATCACGTTGCCGCTGAGGTACCACTGGCCGAAGCGGCCCGGGGCCATGATCTGCCTGGCGATCTCGGGCTGCGTGTTGACGCCGGGCTTGTAGTAGTTGCCGACGATGTTGACGCCGTTGGACCACTCGCCGCCGTAGCAGGACGTGATCCCGGGGTTGTAGATCACGTTGTTGCGGTGGTCGACCAGCATGTCCATGCCCTCGGTGAAGCTGAAGCGAGGGTTGCGGCCGTTCTCGTGGATGAGCAGGTTGTGGTGGTAGGTGATGGTGTCACCGCCCCACAGGCCGCCCATGCCGTGCCGGCCCTTGGGGTGCACCGAGTTCACCAGGCCCTCGGAGATGATGCACCACTGGACGGTCACGTTGGTGTTGCCGTAGACGGAGAAGCACTCGTCCACGCCCCAGCTGAACGAGCAGTGGTCGATGACGAGGTCGCGCACGTCCCTGGCGCCGAACGTGTCGATCGCGGTGCCGAGCTCGTCGCCGCCGCGGAAGCGCAGGTGACGAAGGATGATGTTGTCGCCCTTGATCTGCGTCTCGTTGCCGGTGACGGTGATGCCGTGCCCAGGTGCGGTCTGGCCGGCGATCGTGAGGTTGGACCCGGTGATGTCGAGCCCGCCCTTGATCTTGATGTTGCCGGAGACCCTGAAGACGATCGTGCCGTCCGACTTGGCGACGGCCTCGCGCAGCGAGCCGGGTCCGGAGTCGTCGAGGGTCGTGACCTCGTACACCTCGCCGCCCCGGCCGCCGGTGGTGTACATACCCGCGCCCTCGGCACCGGGGAAGGCGGGGACGAGCTTGTCCAGGCCGGCGGCCTGCCGCCGCTGCGCCGCGTGCGCCGAATCGACGGAGATCCCGCCCCATGCCACGGCGGGAGTGGCTAATGCCGCGGAACGCACGAAAGTGCGGCGGCTGAATTCTGATTGGTGGCGATCGAAGCCCGGGGCCTCGGTCATGAAACGCTCTCTTTCCGCCCTGAATAGACAGGGCTGTGCCATAGCTCGGCACGACTCCGGACCACGCTGGGGGGTGGTTGAGAATTTTTATTCACGCATGAATGGAGCGGATTCATCACATCGTGAACGACACGCTTGTGACTGTCAAGAGCGCTTTCTCACGGGGATGGACACACCCGTCAATGCGCGCAGCACAAAGGGGCACGCCGCCCGGCCCGCTCGCCGATCACCGTGAGCAGGCCGGGGACGTGCCCCTGTCGTCCGAGGTCGCGGACGTCAGTCGCGCAGGAGTTGCTCCGCCACGCCGACGTCCGTGATGAGGGTGTTGACCCAGCCGCCGCGCAGGGCGGCGCGGATGGCGGCGGTCTTGCGGCGGCCGCCGGCGATGGCGATGCGGCGGGGGACTCGTAGCAGGTCGGCGGCGGGGATGCCGAGGATGCGCTCCTCCAGCGGCGAGTCCACGAGGCGGCCCTCGGCGTCGAAGAAGCGCAGGCACACGTCGCCCACCGCGCCCAGCCCGCGCAGGGTCTCCAGGTCCTCCTCCGAGATCGCGTTGCCGCTGTCACGCAGCAGCGGGGACGGGTCGAGGCTGCCGATCCCCACCAGCACGGTCGTCAGCCGGGACCACGCGTCCACGACCTGGCGTACCACGTGATCGTCCGACAGCGCCTGGCGCGCCTGGAGCGTGCCGACGAGACCGGGCGCGGGCAGGAAGACGGGCTCGGCGCCGGTGAGGTCGGCCAGGTGGGCGGCCAACCGGGTGGCCTGCACCTGCGCGGACCCCTTGCCCACGCCGCCGATGAGCTGCACCACCTCGTCAGCCACCCGCACAGGACGGCGCTGCATGGCCTCGACGGTCGCCAGCAGGCTGGCGCTCCACGACGAGATGCCGAGGTGCTCGCCGCCGATCAGCGTCGCGTCGAGGTACGTCGCCCCCGCCGACCCAAGCGCGGCCACGACGTCGTGGTTGTCGCCGGCGGCGTCGACCACGATGATCTGCTCCACGCCGTATTTGCGCTCCAGGTCCTCCTCCAGCAACGCGTGCACGCCGCTGGGCACCACGACCACGGTGCGCACGATGCCGATCTCCGCCGCCTCCTTGAGCAGCCGCGACACCCGGGGCTGCGAGATGCGCAACTGGGCGGCGATCTGCGGCTGGCGTACGCCGTGCTCGTGGTAGAGGCGGGCGACCCGCACCAGGAGGCGCATGCGCTCGGACTCCTGGCTGAGCCGGCGACCGCTGAACCGCACGGCCTCGCCGCCAGAACGGCCCTTCTCGAACTGACTGTCAGCTCCCACGATCGCTGGCCTCCGCTTCGGCTCCGCCGCTCCTGCTGGTCCGGTGGCGAGCCCGGGCCACTGCCGAGTGCCATTCTGCTAGCGCACGGCGACGCTCGCACGACGATAGGCCGGGTGTGTAGCGCCGGCCGTGGCGTGGCAGCCCGGACAGCTCCCGGCGGGACCATACACCGGATGCCGTGCCCGCGAGATGAGCGGCCCCCAGCGCGGACAGCTCCGGCCGCCGCGCCACCCGCACCGCCCGGCCGGTCACGTCGGCCTGCCACTGCATGAGGTCGGTGTTGCCGGTGGGCCCGCCGTCGGCGAGCAACTCCCCGACGGGGCCCGACGCCCGCTCCATGGCCGACACGACGTCGCCGACCTGCAGCCCGATGGAGTCCACCGCCGCACGGGCGAGGTCCTCCCTGCTGCTGTCGAGGCCGAAGCCCGTCATGATCGCTGCTGCCCGGTCGTCCCACCACGGCGCGCCGAGGCCACCGAACGCTGGCACGATGTGCAGCCTACCCCGGCGGCCACCGGCCGCGAGCCTGGCCACTTCCTCCGGGTTCGTCCCGAGCACCCGGGCCAGCCAGGTGATCGTCGCGCCAGTGGACAGGATGTTGCCCTCCAGCGCGTACGCGGGCGCGTCGTCGTGCCAGGCGATGGTCAGGCACAGGCCCTCGTCGAGCGGCACCTCCGGATCGGCCAGGCCCATGACCGACGAGCCTGTGCCGTACGTGACCTTGACCCGGCCCGGCTGCCAGGCGGCGTGTGCGAACAGCGCGGCGTGGGAGTCGCCGAGCACCGCACCCACCGGGACCCCGGCCAGGGACGGGTGCAGGGCGGCGGCGTCGGCGTGCGCGCCGCTGGAGCGCACCACCTCGGGCAGCGTCTCCGCCGGTATCCCGAACAGCTCGAGCAGCTCGGGACTCCAGCGGCGGCGCCGCACGTCGAGCAGTTGCGTACGGGACGCGCTCCCGACCTCGATGACGTGGCCCGCGCCCAGCCGGTGGAGCAGCCACGAGTCCACCGTGCCCAGACACAACCGCGAGCCGCGGGTCCCGTGCTCCCGGAGCAGCAGGGCAGCCTTCGAGGCCGAGAACATCGGGTCCAGGGGCAGCCCGCTGATCCGGCGTACCAGGGGACCGGCGCCGTCGGCGGCCAGCCGCGCGCACACGTCCGCGCCCCGCCGGTCCTGCCAGCTCACCAGCGGCCCCAGCGGCTCGCCCGTCGAGCGCTCCCACAGCAGCACGGACTCGCGCTGCACGCTCAGCCCCACGGCGGCCACCCGTCCGCCTGGCACCCCGGCCAGGCACTCGGCGACCGCCTGGCGCACGCCGCGCCACAGCTCCTCGCCGTCCTGCTCCACCAGGCCGGGCCCGGGATGGCGCTGGGAGAGCGGCGCGGAGGCGCGCGCCACCAGCTCGCCCGCGGCGTTCACGACGACGGCCTTGGTCGCGCTGGTGCCCTGGTCGACGCCGAGCACCAGCGGCTCAGTTGTGGTCAAGGCCCAGCACCTCCAAGGTCGCCCTGACGATCCCCTCGGCCGTGAGGCCGAAGTGCTCCAGCAGGAACTCCGTCCCCCCGGTCGGCGCGAACGAGCGCGGCCCGAGCAGCCGCATCGGCACCGGCCTGGTCTCCAGCACGACCTCGGCCACCGCCGCCCCCAGCCCGCCGGTGGGCACCGCCTCCTCGGCCGTGACGACCGCCCTGGTCTGCCGGGCCGCCGCCATGATCTCCTCACGGTCCAGGGGGGCGATGGTGGAGACGTTCAGCACGCGTACGTCCACGCCGCGCTCCGCCAGCAGCTCGGCCGCCCGCAGCGCGCGGCTGACCAGCGTTCCCGTCGCCACGACCGTGGCGTCCTTGCCCTCGCGCAGCCGGGTCGCGCGCCCGTAGACGAAGGCGGGGCCGCCGGGCGGCGACACGTCGGGCACGGGGAAGCGCCCGATCCGCAGGAACACCGGTCCGGTCGTCCCGGCCGCCCACCGGATGGCCGCGCGCGTCTGCGCGGGGTCGGCGGGCACGACGACGGGCAGGTCCGCGATGGCCCGCAGCCACGACAGGTCCTCGGTCGAGTGGTGGGTGGGCCCGAGCGCGCCGTACGACAGGCCGGGGCTCATCCCGCACAGCTTGACGTTCGCCAGACTGTACGCCACGTCGGCCTTGATCTGCTCCAGCGCCCGCGCGGTCAGGAACGTCGCCGCCCCGCACACGAACGGCACCAGCCCCGCGTTCGCCAGCCCCGCGCCGATCCCGACCATGTCCTGCTCGGCGATCCCCACGTTGACCAGCCGTTCGGGGAACTCCCTGGCGAAGGCGACCAGCTTGCTCGACCCCACCGAGTCGTTGCACACGGCCACGATCCTGCTGTCGGCGCGGGCCAGGGCGACCAGCTCCGCGGCGAAGGCGTCCCGGCAGTCGTGCGTCTGCGTCTCGTCGAGGATCAACGCAGTTCCTCGAGCGCCGTACGGGCCTGCTCGGCGTCGGGCACCTTGTGATGCCATTCCACCCGATCCTCCATGAACGACACCCCTCGCCCCTTCACGGTCCTGGCGATCACGCACCGCGGCCGGAGCGCGCCGCGCGGCGCGGTGACCGCGTCCAGCAGCGCCAGGTGGTCGTGCCCGTCGACCTCGACGGCCTCCCACCCGAACGCCCGCCACTTGTCGGCCAGCGGCTCCAGGTTGGCGGTCTCGCAGGTCCGCGCCCCCTGCTGCAGCCCGTTGCAGTCGACGATCGCCGTCAGCGACGTGAGCCGGCGGTGCGCGGCCGTCATCGCCGCCTCCCAGTTGCTGCCCTCCTGGAGTTCGCCGTCGCCGAGCACCACCACCGTCTTGGCCGGCGAGCCCCGCAGGAGCAGGCCGACCGCGACGCCCACGCCGACCGGCAGCCCGTGGCCGAGCGGCCCCGTGCTGGTCTCGACGCCGGGCACCGCCCTGCGGCTCGGATGGCCGTTGAGCGGCGACATCGGGGCCGCGAACGTGCGGAGCGCCTCCGCGGGGAAGAAGCCGCAGGTGGTGAGCGCGGTGTAGAGGGCGACCGAGCAGTGGCCCTTGCTCAGGATGAACCGGTCGCGGTCGGGCCAGTCCGGCTGGGCCGGGTCGATGCGGAGCACGGCGCCGTACAGGGTGCTGAGGATGTCGGTGACCGACAGGTCGCCGCCGGTGTGGCCGAGGCCCGCCCCGCTGATCGTGCTGATCACGGTGCGCCTGATCGTGCGGGCGAGGGTCGCGAGCGCGGCGGCGGACGCGGGCCGGTCGGCGTAGGCCAGCCGGGCCCGCAGCCGGCGCCATTCCCCGATGGCGTCGTGGTCGGGCAGGAGGAGGTCTCGCGTGACCGTCCCATTGCTACGTCGCACGTGCCGTCCCGATCGCCGACCACAGCAGCCGCTGTGCACCAAGGGCGTCCTGCCGCTCCTGTACGGCCCGCAGCTCGCCCAGGTCGATCCGGTCGCACACCTCCTCCAGCATCCGGATGGTCGCGATGCTCTGGGACAGCGCGCGCACCGGGTCCTCCCTGAACGGGAACTGGTCGAGCAGGATCGGGGCGTTCCAGCCGATCCGCCGTACGGCCAGCAGGTACTCGATCGTCTCGAACAGGTGCACCGACGCCACCGGCAGGTCGTCGTCCCAGCCGCGCCAGTTGTCGTTCAGCTCGACCGACACCAGCCGCCCGCGCCGGTGCACGAGCTGCACCGCCTCGGCGGGCGTCTCCCCGGCGAGCAGGGAGTGACCGAAGTCCATGACGATGCCGACGTTCGGCCGCCCGGCCTCCTCGATGGCCAGCAGCGTGCGGGCCGCGTCGGAGAGCGTGATGCGGACGCGCGGCTCCTTGGCCTTGTACTCGATCGCGAACCGCACGTCGGGATGCGCCCCGGCCAGGTCGCGGATCGCGGTCACGGTCAGGTCCCACAGCTGCGCGTAGTCGGCCTGGCCCGGCATGTCGAAGCCGTCCTGGCCGGGCCAGAACTTCACGTATCCGGCCCCGAGCTCCCGCGCGACCGCGACCGCCTCGTGCACCCGCTCCGCCGCGCGCTCGCGCACGGCCGGGTCGGGGTTGGTGAACGCCCCCTTGCCGAACTCCCGCGTGTACAGGTGCGGCGTGATCGCCCTGGCCCGCAGGCCGCGCCCGGCCAGCTCGTCGGCCAGCTCGGACGCCTTGGAGACGCCCTCGGCGAACGGCACGTTGATGTCGAGGCACTCCAGCCCGTCCACGGCCGCGGCCAGGTCGAGCATCTCCCGCATCGTGCGCGCCGGGCCGTAGCCGTCGCTCGCGTACCTGTCGACGATCTGCCCGAACGCCCAGATCCCGGCGCCGAACGTGAGTGCGCTCATGTCGCGTCGTCCCTTCCCGCCATTGAAGGCTCTCGTTCCGTGGCCTCGCCTAACGTCCGGCGAAGGCCCGCAGTTTCGCGAAAAAGTCCTCGTGGATGAACCGGGCATCGATCGAGTCGTACGTGCGGATCGGCCGGTTCTGGGTGGAGAAGTCGTAGGAGCCGTCGTAGCGGAAGTTCGGCGCCGGCCGCTCCACCCACGTCCCGCAGGCCGAGTGCAGCAGCAGCCCGATCGCGGGGGAGTCGCCCAGCACGCGGAACTCGATCGAGGCGCCGTGCTGACGCTCGTTCCACTCGACGAGCTGGCGCACGAGGTAGTCGCCGATCTCGCCGCACGGCGCGACCTTCTCGTCCAGCTCGGCGTAACCGACGGCCGTCATCCGGTACGTCGGCGCCGGGATCTGCCAGACCGGCAGCGCCGAGGAGAACACGATGTTGGCCGCCACGATGTCGTTGGACAGGTTGAACTCCGGCCGCCCGGCAGGCCCGCCGCGGCCGTCGTACCCGCCGCCGCCGATCCAGACGACGGTCACGTCACGCTCGGCGATGCGGGGTTCGATGAGCAGCGCCGAGGCCATGTCGGTCAGCGGGCCGAGGAAGGCCACGTAGAGCGGCTCGGGCACGTCGCGCATCGCCTCGGAGACGATCAGCTCCACGCCGGGGGCCGCGACGGGCGTGGCCACGTCGGGCAGCGCGTACGGCGCCCCGTCCTCGACCCGGACCTCGCCCTCCAGTTTCATCAGCCGCAGCAGCAGGTCGATTTCCGCCCGGCTCTCCTCCATGCTCGTACGGGTGCGCCGGTCGCCGAAATGCGCGGCGACCAGACCCCGAATGTCGAGACTGGGGGAGAGCAACGCGTGCACGATGGCGAATTGGTCGTCGGCCTCGTTTTTGGCGTCGGTGTCGACGATCACCCTGCGCCGGTTGGAAAACGTTCTGCTCGCCATGCGCCACTCCGGTGAATATTTATTCAAAGAGGCATCTATATTCCGATATTATGTTGTGACATTTGTCGTGTCAAGATCCCAGAGGATCACGGTCAGCGCGTGCGGCGAGATGGTGTGGTCGTCGTGCGTGGCGTCCTCCAGGAGGTCCCACCGGCCCCGCTCGGGCCGCCCGCCGGCCAGCAGCATGACGCGGTCGCGCACCGGGGCCTGGTACACGCGGTGCCCGACCCCGTTGAAGCAGCAGTCGTCGAACCGGTTGAGTATCTGCAGCTGCCCGCGCCCCCGGCCGATGGAGGCCAGCACGTACATGTCGAGGAAGTCGTCCGACTCCGCCGCGTAGAAGCCGGGGAACGACGCCTTCGTCTGCTCGAAGTCGCCGATCGTCGGGCTCGGCTTCGGCGAGGCCGGGCGCAGGAAGAACGGCAGCGACCCGGCCACCGGATAGCTGCGGGTGACGCGCGGATCGAGCGCCGCGTACACGGTGGTCGTCCAGCCGCCGCCCGACAGCCCGATCATCTCCACCGAGATCGGCCGGTACGTCGCCTGCGCGTAGTTCAGGGTGACCGTGAGAGGTTCGAGGAAGAACGTCAGCGTCGAGAACTCCGCGCTCTCCCACGGCGGCAGCTCCCGGTGCGAGGGACCGGGCAGCATCGTCCCCGGGTTCGCCGGGTCCTCAATGCCCTGTCCGTTCCAGTGGTGGAACGGCATCGCGTACGCCATCACCCGGTACCCCTGGTCGAGCAGGGCCTGGACGGTGCGGAGCATGGTGTCGAACGGCTCGCCGTGGCCGTTGTGGTAGAGCGCCAGCCGCCGGTTCCAGCGTTTGGCGGGCTGGAGGTCGTACACCTTGGCCGTGACCCGGTAGCGCAGCGGGACCGTCAGCAGGTCGACCCTGCGCACGCCGGTCAGCGAGGCGAAGTCGGGCGCGGTGACGCCCGTTTCCACCGTGGGCAGCGACTTCGGCGGGCCCGCGCCCTTCCAGATGTAGTCCGCCATGGCCGTGCGCCTGGCCGCGATGTCCGCTTCCGAGGCGATGCCGATCAGCGGTTCGATGTCGACACCCGCCACGGCGGCGGGCAACGTCTTGTACTCGGGACCGAACCTGGCGGCGGCCTCCTGATTCACCGGCGCCACCGGCCGCGCCGCCCCCTTGCCCGAAGCCGCCCCGGTCGCGGCCCAAGCCGCCGAACCTCCACCGACTCCGGCGACGGTCACGCCGAGCCCGGCCAGGACGCCGCCCAGAACCCGGCGCCTGCCCATTCCGCCGCCCACGCCATCGTTCCTGCCGTCCGTCTCGTTCATGCCTTCGACCTCCGTGATCTCAGTCGCGACCGGGTTCGGGATCCCAGCCGCCCAGGACGAACGAGGGTTCGCTCCACTGCGCCGCCTCGGCGGCGGTGAGCCGGCGCGAGCAGGCCAGCCGCTGCGAGACGTCGATCGGCTCGCCGGTCAGGTCGGTGCTGCGGTACTCCCAGAAGGACGTCGACTGGGCCTGCGCGCAGTCGTCCGGGTCGATCTGGAAGCCGGCCGGATCGATGTGGGAGTCCATCGCCGTGTCGATGAACACCGCCTGACTGTGCGTGAACCGCCACACCGCGCTCCTGCTCAGCGCGACCGAGCCGTCGGGCACCCCGGGCGCCCGCGTCAGCTTCGTCCGCACGAACACCGTCCCGGGCCGGGTCGCGTCGTTGCGGCTCTGCGCGATGTAGCCGGCGTCCGTGGACTCCAGCACCGAGTCCTGGATGAACACCGTGCCCGTGCCCCAGACGAAGTCGGTGTCGCCGCTGATGTGGCTGTCGGTCACGAATCCCTTGCCCTGCAGACGCAGGGTGTCCTGGAAGCTGCGCAGGCGCACCCGCTCCAGCGCGATGCGCTCGTTGTTGCCCCGGAACGCCTCGGCCTGCGAGCCGCCGTCCGCCGTCGTGTTGTGCAGCGTGATGTCGCTCATCCGGAAGTCGGCCGCGTCGACGCCGAACATCGCCCGCCAGCAGTTGTGCAGGTCGGATTCCGCCAGCACGCGTCGCGGGCACACGTCCGCCGGGCCGCCGTCGCTCAGCGCCTTGTCGCCGTTGCGCAGGTCGTTGTTGGGGTACTGGATCACGGTCCGCCGCGCGCCGGCGCCTCGGACGGTGATGTGCGGGCGGTCCTCGCGTACGTACACCATCTCGGTGTAGACGCCGGGCCGCACGTCGATCGTCACCGGCGTCTCGTTGCCGGTCGGGACGGCGTCGACGGCACCCTGCACGGTGCAGAAGTCGCCGGTGCCCGCGGCGGACACCGTCAGGTGGCGCGGCTGTCTCTTGGCGGCCTTCTTCGTCGTGAACCGCCAGGTCTTCGGGTCCTGGACGCCGTCGAACCCGGTGAAGACGCCGGGGTCGACGGTGACGTAGTAGTCCTGGCCGTACTCGAGCCGGTGATGCGGGTAGACGGTGGCGGTGTCGCCGTCGATCATGATCGATTCGTACGAGAAGTCGTGCGGCAGTCCCGTGTCGGAGACGGCCGCGCCGATGTTCTTCCTGTCGGTCCTGGCGGTGGCGGCCTCGACGCGGTCGGCGAGGCCGCCGTCCGCGCGGCGCACCTCGATCGCGCCGGTCTCGCCCAGGGTCGGCGGGTCAGGGAAAGTGATCGTCAGGGGCGCGTCGACGCAGGTCCCGCTACCGGTCCCGGGCACCGCGAACCGCGCTCCCGCACCTGCCGTCGCGTGGGCCGTCGCCGGGCATAAGGCGAGCGCAGCCGCCGCGACGAGCACCGTGATGGTTGCCTTCACATCCACCTCTCAGCAGCGAATGGATAGTTGGCTTTGAATAAATATGTACGCCACAACAAGGTCGGTCAAGACCGGCGTTCGCCGCCATGGGTGTGAAAGGCGCGATGACACGGCAGCGCCTCCCGGCCAGGGGGAAGCGTCTCTCGAACGCCTCCCGGCCCGCGCGATGGCCCGGGCCTTGCCGGGATCGGACTCGAACAGCACCGGATGTTCGACGGCCAGGAACGCGTCGAGACCGAGGATGTCCCGCGCCTGCGCGGTGTGCGCCACGTTGACGTGGTAGGTCTGCGCGCCGGCGGCCCGGTCGCGAGCCAGTTCGAGCATCTTGGGCCCGTACGCGGCCGGGATGCGGCGCAACGCGCCCTTCGGCGCGGGATTGACCGTCTCCACCGCGTCCATCTCGCAGATTTACGATATGGCACGCACATCGGCCATCTCGCGCAGGGAGGACATCGCCTCGGCGCTCTACAACGTCTGCCCGAGCGTGGCGACGAGCTGGGCGATGCGCTGCTCATCGCGTCTGTAGTGGGTCCACTTGCCCACACGTGTGGCGCGTACCAAACCCGCCCGCTGCAGCTCGGCCATGTACGCCGACACCGTCGACTGCGCGAGCCCCACCTTGGCCTGGATGTGGCTCACGCACACCCCGACCTCCACCGGGTCGGCCATCGCCCCCTCCAGCGAGAAGTGGCGCTCGGGCTCGCGTAACCACGACAGCAGCCGCAACCGCGTCGGGTTCGCCAGCGCACGCAACGCCTCAGTGAGGTCGGAATCGGTCATGCGTGCAGGTTCCGCCATGGACCAGAGCATAGGTCGTCATCGAAGATTCGAAGTACTTCGATATCAGTCAGTCGTACCTGAGAAGGACCGAACCATGATCGATCGGGGCGTCAGGACGCGCTGGGGCCGCCACCCGATGCGGTGGCGGCCCCAAAGGCCTCAACGGCCAAAACGGTGGGAAATTCGTTACCGCTGTTCGACGACCTGGAAGCGCAGCTCGTCGGTGAACCTGCGGCCGTAGGAGTCGGTCGCGGTGACCTCGGCGCTGTGCTCGCCCGCGGCGAGGTCGGCGGGCAGCTCGAACCGCCAGAGGTGCATCGACCGGTCCGCGAGGCTGGCGTCGCTGAGCAACTGCTGTGCGGCGGCGTGCGGGTCGGACCACTCGGGCCCGACCAGCTGGTCCTCACCCCGGAGCTCCTGGGTGCGGGTGGCCTCGCGCTCCGGGTCGCCGTCGATCTTGACCTTGACCGTGGAGCCGGTGGAGCCCATCCAGAAGTTGGTGGTGAGCCAGGTGCGCCCGGTCAGATCTTCGCGGTCCACGACGTTCGGGTCGCCCGGTTCCGGCGCCTCGCCCTGCTGGTCCTCGTTCCAGGCCTGCCGAGCGGCGTACCACTCGCGGTAGGCCGGGCTGTTGATGCCGAGCTGCGTCTGCACCTCGTCATCCTTGCCGGTCACCGTGTACCGCTCTTTGAACGAGTTGCCCTTGACGTCGAGGGTGAGCAGGCCGGGCATGCCGCCGTCGCGTCCGACCGCGACGGGGTAGCCGTCCTCGGTCAGCTCGCCCGAGTACCAGTCGCCGGAGATCGCGCCCGCCGTGATGTGCGGGAACGGCAGCCCTTCGACGCCGAAGAGGTCGCGCCAGCCCTGGGCGAGGTCGCCGGTCTTCATGTTCTCGATCGAGTGGCTGTGCCCGGAGACGGCGACGGCCTTGCGGCCGTTCAGCAGGTCGTGCACCTCGCGGACCTGGTCGACGTTGTGGATCGGGCTGCCCTCGTCGGCCCAGTTCAGCAGGGAGATGTGGCTGGCGACCACGATGAGCTTGTCGCGGCCGACCTTGGCCAGGTCCCGCTCCAGCCACGCGAGCTGGTCGTCGCCGAGCCTGCCGTTGTACGCCGGCTTCTCCGCCGGGTCGTCGCACTGCGGCCGGCGGCCGTCCGCGTTGTCGACGTCGGGGGTGCACGGGTAGCGCACCGTGTTCAGCGCCAGGACGTGCACGTCGCCGACGTCGTAGGAGTAGTACGCGGGTGCGAGCTGGGCGCGGAAGGTGTCGAACGAGTGCTCGGCGGTCTCGGCGTCGTAGTCGAGATCGTGGTTGCCGGGCAGGAACCGGGCCGGCCCGTTGGTCAGGCCCGTGAGCTCCTTCACGTCGGGGTAGAGCGACAGGTCGTCACCGACGACGTCACCGATGAAGAGGGTGCCGCAGCCCTGGTAGTCGTGGCGTTGCGCGAGGTCGTTGATCGCGCCTTCGCGGGCGTACCCGACCTCCGTCTTGTTGTAGGGCTGCAGGTCGCCCGCGATCACGCAGTGCTGCTCCTGAGACTTGGCGGGGTTGCTCTGCACCAGGGGGAAGTTCACCGCGTCCGGGAGGGGCCCGGTGGGCTCGATGCCGCCGTAGCGCAGCTCGGGTGAGCCCTCGGGGAGGTGGTTGTAGTGGAACTGCGCGATGTTGGACGCGTCCACCGGCACCTGGTAGCCGGACGGCTGGGTGATGAACACCGTCATGTTGTCGTAGACGGGAAGCCGGTAGCGCCCGCGGGAGTCGGTGGTCACCACGTCACGCCCGTTGGACACGACGACGCCGCGCAGGCCGCGCTCGTTCCTGTCGTTGACGCTGTCACGGTCGCGGTCGACGAAGACGGTACCGGTCAGGACTGAGGGGTCGGCCGGGCCGTCCGTGGTGCGGACGACCTCGACCTGGCCGCGGTAGGCGGTCTCGTTCCAGGCGTCCGACGAGGGGCTCGCCACGGCGGCGGTGGCGGGGACGATCGCCGCGGCGGAGCCGGCGGCCAGGGCGGTCAAGGCGAGGGCGAGGCGGACTTTTGCGCGTGCTCGGGGGGAACTCAACATCAAGTATGTTCTCCATGAGTCGTTCGGCGCGGCCGTCGTGGCCAGCGGAACGATCTTTTCCGAGAGAGCTGAACGGCGGCCCCTGCGCGGGAGAACGTCAGCCGTATGGGGATCGGCCCGCCGGTGACCTGGCGCTCCGGATTCCGCGCGGCGCGCAGCGCCGGGCCAAGGCCGCTCTCGCAGTCGGTGGCGACAGCCGGGGCTCCGAGGCCGCCTCGCCTTCGCGGTCGGGAGGCTCTGATGCCGCCCTGCTTTCGCGGCAGGGGGCGCGTGTCCGCACCCCCCATAGACGACGTCGGGCGGTCGGCCTAGTGTACGGATCATGCCCGCCATCCGGGCCGCCTCGTCCGGGGACGTGGCGGCGATAGCCGCGCTGATGTCCCGGCGCCGTGAAAGGTACGAAGTTCACCAGCCGGTCTTCTGGCGCCGGACGGCCGACGCCGAGGCCCGCCACGCCGCCTTCCTCGCCACACTGGTGAGCGAGCCGAGCGCCATCTGCCGGGTGGCCGAACGAGAAGACCGTTTCGCCGGGTTCGCGATCGGTTCCCTCGTGCCCTCGCCCCCGGTGTACGACCCCGGCGGGCCGACGTGCACACTCGACGACTACGCGGTCGTGGACGACCGTGACTGGACCACGATCGGCGTCGATCTGCTACGCGCCGTCACGGAGGAGGCCCGCCGGCAAGGCGCGGCCCAGGTCGTGGTGGTGTGCGGCCACGCGGACGAGGCGAAACGCGACGCGCTTCGCCTGGCCGGCCTCTCGATCGCG
This sequence comes from Nonomuraea cypriaca, assembly GCF_015645445.1. Taxonomy (GTDB): domain Bacteria; phylum Actinomycetota; class Actinomycetes; order Streptosporangiales; family Streptosporangiaceae; genus Nonomuraea; species Nonomuraea cypriaca. The sequence continues at coordinate 54,948 of NZ_JADOGI010000004.1, forward strand.
TCCGAGTGGTGGACCACCCCGCTATGACGCGCTCTGGCTCCCGTCATTGACCTGCCGCGGGTCCGGCCATGCCGCTCTGCCCTTACCGCTCGCTTCGTGCCTGGCGTACGAACTCCGCGGTCTGCCCCGCATCGCTGCGCATGCCGTCGTCACGCCCCTCGAACTGCGCGATGAGGTCGACGTTGCGGGAACGGCGCGCGTTCGCCACCAGCAGGCCCAGCACGTAGGCCTGTGCGGACCGCCCCTTGGCACGAGCCCGCGCCACATCTGCGAGTGCGTACCAACGGTGTACGAACTGTGCGCGGCGGGCGGCCTGGCTCACATTCGCCGGACGGTGAAGTCGGCGATGGGCGATCGCGTCACCGAAAGCCCGTGGGTCCGGGTCGCCGAAGCCAAACGACCATGGGAGAGCCTCCTTGCGGGGCGCGCACGATAGCGGTGCCCCAGTCAGGTGTGCGCCAGAAACGGAAACGTCCCGGAAACACGCCTGCCGTGATGATACCGGCCATGAAGATCACACAACGCATCCGGGGGATATCCGGGACGCGGCGCGGCGCCGTGGCGTCGGCCGGGGTGGCGAGCGCTCTGCTGCTCTCGGGCTGGGCCGTGCCGGCGTCGGGCCTCCCGCGAGCCAACCGGCCCAGGCAGCCGCCGTCCGGGCGGAGGCCTGTACCCCCGGGCGCCCGTCGCAGGAGCTCAAGCCCACTACGCCTGAGACGCTGAAGCAGGCCTACGACTGCATCCTCACCCGCTTCTACGCGGGCCCGGCAATGGACCACCGGGACCTGGTGGCCGCCGCCTTCGCCGCTTTCACCCAGGAGCTCCACCGGCGCGGCATGGACCAATCGGACGCCACCACGCCACCCATGAGCGGCGACCGCGACCGCGACTGGCAGGCGTTCATCGACGTCTACGAGCAGATAGAGGCGGACGCTGACACACAGCAGGGGCTCGCCGCGGCGGTGATGAACGGCATGGTCACGAGCCTCGACAGCAACCACACGAAGTGGGTGCGCCCTGAGCCGGGCGAGAAGGCAGGCGGACTCGGCATCACGGTGTCGGGAGCGCGCAGGGAGAACCTCGACCCGGCCGCCACCGAGCCGCTGTTCGTGACCGACGTGGTCGAGAACAGCCCGGCTGCCAAGGAGGGCGTGCGTCCCGGCGACGTGATCGTCTCTGTCGACGGCGCGCCGCCCTTCCTCGGCGGGCTGCTTTCCACGGGCGTCATCAACCGGCTGAACGCTACCGACGGCGAGCCGGTACGGCTCAAGCTGAAGGAGCCGACGAGCGGACGCGAGCGTACGGTGTCGATCGAGCCTGGGCCTTTCGATCCGCCTTCGCTGGAGGCGTCGGCCAAGCGGTTGGACGGCGACATCGGCTACGTCGAACTCCCCGGGTTCTACCAGGGCTCGGCCGACGACACGCTGGCGGCGGTGCAACAGCTGCGTGAGGACGAAGAACTCCGCGGACTGGTCCTGGACCTGCGAGGGAACACCGGCGGATCGCCCGAGGAGGTCGCCCGGCTGCTCGGCGCATTCGCCCACGACAGGATCATCAACTACCACTGCGACGTCCACGACGAGTGCGTCCCCACGCGCACCGACGACAGCGTTCCCCTGCTCGGTCTCCCCCTCGTCGTGCTGGTCGACCGCGCCTGTGTCTCTGCCTGCGACGACTTCAGCGCCGCCGCCAAGTGGCATGACATCGCCCCGCTGGTTGGCACCCGGACTGCGGGCTGGGTGGCCGGCGCGGGAATCATGTACCCGCTGAACGACGGCAGCGCGCTGCAGCTGCCGTCACTCCACCACTTCGGCCCCAATCGGGAATTGATCAACACCATCGGCGTCCCCGCCGGCCACCAGGCCCCGATGACCCCCGCCGATCTGGCCGCAGGCCGTGATCCCGCCCTGGCCAAGGCGCTCACTCTGCTGAAATGAGGGCCAGCGCCGCTTGCGTCGTGCTCCCGTGTCACGCGCCTGGCAGGTAGCCGATCAGCGGCGCATGGTCGGAGTACCCGTTCGGCGGGCCGCTGTCCGGCTCGTTCGCGGTGCGGTCCATGAGCGACTGGTCGGCGTCACAGGCGGTGAAACGCCTGCCCGTGCCGGCCTTGGTGGCGAAGATGTGGTCGCGCTTGCGGTAGACGTGCTTCCCGTTGCTCCAGGCGTGGTGGGTGGCCTCGTTGGGCTTCGCGCCGCTGGAGTCGCACTCCTCGTACGCGCCGGACAGCGGCCGCAGGTCCGTCGAGCCGGGGAACAGGTTGAAGTCGCCGCCGAGCACCACGTCGAGGCCGCCTGCGGACACCGCGGTCTTGATGTTCCTGATCTGCTGAGGGCGGCGTGGGTCCGCGGGGTCGGCGAGCACGTGGGTGGTGCAGATGCGGGTGCCGGCCCAGTTCGCCGTGCGTACGCACAGCGTCGGCAGGGTCTGCTTGCTCTTTCCCGTGGTGTCGGAAGGCAGCGTCTGCGTGACCGTGGTCCCGGTGATCCGCGACTTGACCGCGATGCCGAGGCCGAGGTTGCCCGACAGCGAGCCACGGCAGTCGACGCGGCCGTCGGGGCGTGCGCCGTCGGCTCGGGCGAAGGACCAGTCGGGGCCGAGGGCCGCCTTCAACAGCTCCAGGTGGCTGTCGGAGGCAATGCCGCAAACCTCTTGGAGCAGCACCACGTTGGCCTGGTGCCGGGACACGAGGCCGGCGATCTGCTCCACCTTCTTGTCCGGTTCATTGCGGTACGGGCAGTAGCCGGCGTCGCCACGTTGCCCGCCCGCCTCGCCGCAGATGTTCCATGAGATGACGCGGAGCTCCGACGCCGCAGCGGCGGCGGGCAGGGACAGAAGCGGCATGGCCAGCACCACGGCCGCTGCCGCCCAAAGGGGTTTGGCTCGTTCGAACATGGGGCCGCAGCGTAGAGAAGAGCGCTTTCGATTCGCTTTAGGCAGCAGGTCGGCGACGACGAAGTTGCCCATGGCCCGCTTGAGCCGGACCCATCACTTGGCTCAGGAAGCGGTCACGGCTGCGCTTCCTGAGCCGGTAGAGGGGGCGGGCGGCGCGCAACATGTCGGGAGACTTGGCCGGCAGCGCCGCTGGGGTGCCGCCCACCACGGCGTGCGTCAGCAGGGCGGCACGATAGAGAAGTACGGTTGCTATAAGTCCGCTTCAACATTCCCTCCTTGAGTGCCGCCACGGACAGGGCGGTAACGCTGAGGAAACACGATGTTCTGTTGTATCTCCTCCGAACGGCCAGAGCCGCTGCACTCCAACGAGTCGCGCCGTCGGCGCTGGGGGACATCGCTCGGTTGCGTAAGAGGAGGCAGGTCATGGAGTGGCAACGATCAGGGGCGTCCCGGCGGTCCGTGCTGGGCTTGATGGGAGCTGTGCCGGTCGCGGCGGCCGGTGCCGTCGTGGCGGGTTCCGGTCTCGCGTCGGCTGAGTCGTCCCGGCACGGCAGGGTTCCGAAGGCCATGCGGCCCGGTGGGGAGTATGACCGGTACGTCGCCGAGCGAGCCAGAGCTGATGAGTTCTCCGGCACCATTCTGGTGGCGTACGGCGGCAAGCCCGTGCTGGAACGGGCCTATGGCATGGCCGACAAGGAAAAGTCCCTTCGCAATCGGACGGACACACTCTTCATCCTCGGGTCCATCAACAAGTCCTTCACCGCCACGGCGCTGTTGCAGCTGGTTCAGCAGGGCAAGGTGGACTTGAGGGCGAAGCTGGGCACCTACCTGGACGGGTTCCCGGCTGAGATCGCCGATACGGTGACCGTCCATCAGTTGCTGACCCACACGTCGGGCGTGGGCCGGTCACCGATCCAGATCGGGCCGCCTGATCCGGAGGAGCTGGCGTGGGACACGGTCGAGGAGGTGTGGGAGGGCACCTTGAAGATCATCCGTGCGCGGCCGTTGCAGTTCACTCCGGGCACGAAGTGGCAGTACAGCAATGACGGGTTCACCGTGCTCGGCGCCATCGTGGCCGAGGTGTCCGGGCAGAGCTACTACGACTACGTGCGTGAGAACGTGTTCGCTCCGGCCGGCATGAAGCGTACGGACTTCTACACCAGGCCGCAGGTGCTGGCCGCGGACGACATCGCCCACAGCTACGCGACCAGGAACCAGACCGGTGAGGGCGAGCGCTACGACTTCACGACGAGCGAGAGGTTCCAGTTCGTCGGCCTGCCCGCCGGCGGCGCCTTCTCCACCGCTGGAGAGCTGCTGAAGTTCGTGATGGCGTTGCGGGAGGACGGCACGCTGCTCAAGAAGGCGTTCGCCGAGCTGGCCACCAGTGGCAAGGCACCGGACGTGCCCTCCGATGAGGAGCCGGACCCGCTGCTGCAATGCACGCACTACGGCTACGGGTTCGCGACCAGCATCTTCAACTCCCAGCGCATTTTCGGCCACACCGGTGGTGGTCCGGGCACGGGCAACAGCTACAACGTCTATCCCGATCTGGACTGCGTGTCGGTGATCCTCGGCAATTACGACAGCGCGAAGGGCTCCAAGCCCATGCTCCGGATGGAACGTCGGCTCGTCACCAACTAGAAGTCGTCGCAGCCGTCCTGTGACTTCGTCGGCGATGTCGTCCATCACGGATCTGCATGCTCCTGTGCAGGCCTCCATTTGGCATGCGGCGCCCGGCCGTCACGAGCCGACGTGTCCTTGACAATATTCCAATCCATCTATATAGATGTGTAGGAATAAAGGGTTGGCCGTGCGAGTCGGATTCGCGTTGTCGGGTCTCCTCGTGCCGGCATCGCCACGCAGGAGGGTCACGATGCTCGGAACGTTGCACAAGACCGAAGACGGACGCTTCGCCCTGCGGTTCGAACGCCGCCTGAGCCACCCCCAAGCCAAGGTCTGGCGCGCGATCACCGAGACCGATCAGCTGCGTGTGTGGTTCGTCCAGATTCTCGACTACGACCGGACCCAATTCGGCCTCACGCCCGGTGCCAAGCTCGTCTTCTACTCCAAGGCCGAACACGGCGGGACGCTCACCGGCCACGGCGAGATCACGCGGGTCGATCCACCGCACCTGCTGGAATACACCTGGGACTCTGAGATCCTGCGCTGGGAGCTGGAGCCCGACGGCGACGCCGCCTGCCGGCTGGTCTTCACCGACATCTTCGACGACCGCGAGGCCGCGGCCCCGCTGGGCGCCGGCTGGCACGCCGGGATGGACGCGCTGGAGGAACTGCTGAACGGCCGCCGAACCGGCCCTTCGGCGGGACAGGACCTGCAGGCCACGTACGAGCGCGCTTTCGACGCGGCATGAAGACCGCCTTCGAGGTGCTTGCCGAGCCCAGGCGACGCGACATCCTCGACCTGCTGCGCGACGGTGAACGCATGGCCGGAGACCTGGTCGACCGGCTGGCGCTCACCCAGCCGACGGTCTCCAAGCACCTCAAGGTGCTCCGCGAGGCTGGCCTGGTCGAGGTACGCAAAGAGGCCCAACGCCGGTGGTACCGGTTGCGGCCGGAACCGCTGCTGGACATCGACACCTGGCTCACGCCATACCGGAGACTGTGGAGTGACCGGCTTGACGCGCTTGAACGCCATCTTGACGCGTTGCCCGACGATGAAAAGAGTCGCGGCCGTAGCCCTCGACGGGCGACCCGCTAACCGTTCGTCAGGGTAGGAGAGGACTGCCTGTTGTTCGCTCGCAGCGCGCGTCTCGCCGTCCCTCTGATGATGCGGCGATGAGTTTTGCGGCGTCTCGCGGTCTGACCGGGTGACGATACCGGCCACCGGAGAGAGAAGACACGTCATGCGACTGACCGTGACCGCTTACCTGACCCTTGACGGCGTCATGCAGGCCCCGGGGCTGCCCGACGAGGATCGGCGTGGTGGCTTCGAGCAGGGAGGCTGGCAGGCGCCGTACATCGATGAGGATCTCGGCAGGTTGGTCGGCGAGTGGTTCGGGGCGGCCGACGCCTTTCTGCTCGGGCGCCGGACGTACGAGATCTTCGCGGAGCATTGGCCGAAGGTCACCGACGAGCGTGACGTGGTCGCGGCGAGACTGAACGGCCGGCCCAAGTACGTCGTGTCCACGACCCTCGGCCACCTCGACTGGGACGGCTCCACGCTGGTCAACGGCGACGTCGCCGACGCGGTGGCGGAGCTCAAGCGTCTCCCCGGCGATGAGCTGCAGGTTCACGGCAGCGGAGAGCTCGTCCGCACGCTCATGGCCCACGCCCTGGTCGACGAGTACCGCCTGTACATCTCTCCGGTCATCCTCGGCAGCGGCCGGCGCCTGTTCCCGGAGGGCGTCATGCCGACCGCGCTCACGCTCGTCGACCGCAGGAGCACCGCGAGCGGCACCATGGTGGGCGTCTACCGGCCGGCCGGTCGCCCCCGGTACGGAGCGGCCGGGCTCGAACAGGTCGACGGCGTGGTGCGGGACACGTTCAGCCGGCGGGCCGGTCTCTAGGCCTCCACGGGCGCGGTCCCACCCCGTACAGGCGTGAAACTTTCATGCGGAAGGGGATCGTGTGTCAGTTCGGTTCACGGACGGCGCACGCACCTCGAAGGCTCTGCCGAGGCGCCGGCCACAACAGAGCCGCTCGGCCGGTTGTGATGGCAGGGCTGGCACCCCGCGCGGTGGTGGTCCACGATGAGGGCCGGATCCACCCTCACACACGGAAGGTCGATGCCATGCGTTTACGTGCTTGGCCGGCGCTGGGCGTCGTGCTCGCCGCGGGTCTCCTGGCGGCTCAACCCGCGGTGGCGGCGGCTCAGGCGGCGGTGAAGTTCTACGCCGACTCCGGAGACCCGTGCGGCCGCGGGGTCACCGAAGGGACGCTGGACTGGAGAGAAGGACCCGTCATCAGGCCGATCGTCCAGGTCGAGGGCACGCTGGTCGACGACGCCGGGTTCTCGCCCTGCGCCAAGGACGAACTGCACTCGCGGGCGACGTTCAGCGCGTACAAGAGCGATCTCCTCGTCGACACGGAGACCGTCAAGGCGGACAACGGCACGGTCCCGCTCTCCTTCGGACTCTCCGACGCGAACGGGGTCACCGCCATGGATCGTGTGGTCGTGCGGGTGTGCAGATTCAGCAACACGCCGATCGGGATCAGTTATTGCGGAAAGGCGGCCGAGTACAAGATGCCCTGAGCCGCACCTCAGGTGATCGTCCGGTCCGCGAACCGTGGCATTCGGGGAGTGCCACGTCGCGGGCCGGACCACCTGGTCGGGCTCAGAACAGCTGGGCGAGCCTCAACAGCAGCTCGTACACGCCGTACGCGAAGGGCAATCCCACCCAGGCCCACGTCAGCACCAACAGACCGGTACGCCGGTTCATCGGACCTCCTCCGCCACCGGCGACGGGCGCCGTTCGTGATATCTCTCGTGCACCGGCCGGATCAGCTCGTTGGCGAGGAAGCCCACCGCGAGCAGCCCGATCATGATGAACAGCGACGTCGTATAAAGCGCGGGCCCAGACTGGCCCGCGGCCTTCTGCGCGTCGGCGATCGCGTTGACGATCAGCGGGCCCAGCACGCCGGCGGTGGACCAGGCGGTGAGCAGGCGGCCGTGGATCGCGCCGACCTCGTACGTGCCGAACAGGTCCTTCAGGTACGCGGGCACCGTCGCGAACCCGCCGCCGTAGAAGGACAGGATGCCCAGCGCGCACAGGATGAACAGCGGCTTGGAGTTGTCGCCCAGCAGCGCGATCGCGAGGTACAGCAGCGCTCCGGCGCCCAGGTAGACGCGGTACATGTTCTTGCGACCTATCACGTCCGAGGTGGACGACCAGACGAAGCGGCCGGCCATGTTCGCCAGCGACAGCAGCGCGACGAAGCCCCCCGCCGCCCCCAGCGCGACCGGCGTCGCCGTGCCGGAGAAGAAGTCCTGGATCATCGGCGAGGCCTTCTCCAGGATGCCGATGCCGGCGGTGACGTTGCAGCACAGCACGACCCACAGGAAGTAGAACTGCGGCGTGCGGATGGCGTTGCGCGCCGAGACGTCCGCCATGGTGATCAGTGGCCGGGCCGCCACCTCCGCCGGTTTCCAGCCGGGTGGCGTCCAGCCTTCCGGCGGCACCCGTATGAGCAGCACCCCCATGAACATGAAGACCGCGTAGACCACGCCGTGCACGAGGAAGGTCGTCGCGATGCCCGTCGTGTCCGTGCCGAAGGAGTCCAGCATCTGCGTCGACCACGGCGAGGCGATGAGCGCCCCGCCGCCGAACCCCATGATCGCGATGCCGGTGGCCATGCCCGGCCGGTCAGGGAACCACTTGATCAGCGTGGACACCGGTGAGATGTAGCCGATGCCCAGCCCGATCCCGCCCACGAACCCGTAGCCCAGGACGACCAGCCAGTACTGTCCGGTGGCCACGCCGAGTGCGGACAGCAGGAAGCCGGAGGAGAAGCAGGTCATCGACCAGAACATCGCCCACCGAGGCCCGTTGCGCTCCACGAGGGTGCCGCCGAAGGCCGCCGACAGGCCGAGCATGACGATGCCGAGCTGGAACGGCAGGGCGCTCTGGGTGCCCGACAGATGGAGCGAGGACTCGAGTGCGGGTTTGAAGACGCTCCACGCGTACGCCTGCCCGATGGCCAGGTGCACGGACAACGCGGCCGGGGGCACCAGCCACCGGCTCCAGGTGGGCGCCGCCACGGTACGGGAGCGGCTGAGGAATCCTGCGGGACTCACGAATCTCGTACTGTCTGCCACGTGTCACGGGTACCACATACGGTATGCAGTATCTCGGATCCATACGCCGAGCGGTCTCATCTCGTCGGCGAACGGCTCTCGCCTGAGCGACCAGGGCCGGACCATGGGCTACGGCGATCGATGAACCCGGGTTTGATCCGCTGACGGTGAGCGCCGATGAGGTGTCAGGCTGCGCTGTTCATCGGCCTCTCGGTGACAGGCAGTCGCAAGGTCCGGTCGCCGAAGTCGACGACCAAGTCGAGGTGTGCGCCCAGTGCCTCGACATAACGAGCGATGACCTCGATAGAGGCCACCTCGCCGTGTTCGATCTGCGAAACTCGGGCGACACTCACATCCATGATCGCCGCAATGTCTTTTTGTCCCAAGCCGCGCTCCTTTCGAGCTTCGGCCAGTTGATGGCCCCTCGCCTCGGCGAGCAGGCGTCGTGCTCCCGCCTCGATCTCTGCCGGGGCAACTCCAGCAGAGTGCAACTCCTGCTCTAGGTCTTCCCAGTCTCCTGGCGTCCTCTGCGGCATGTTCACTCCTCGCTATCGCTGGTGTAGAAGGTGTAAAGCTGTTCAGCCAGCGGGATGTTCTCCTTGTACCACCGCTCCCAGTTGCCCGCCTTGTCACCCCCGAGTAGCAGCAACGCGGCTCTGGTGGGGTCGAACGCGAAAATCACCCTGATCTCCGAGCGGCCTCTCGATCCCGGACGCAACTCCTTCAGGTGGTGCAGTTTGCTCCCCGCGAGGCGGTCGACGAGCGGCCTGCCCAACGTCGGTCCCTCCGCACGCAGGGCCGCAACGGCCTGTGCGACCTGGATCGCGGACTCGAGATCCTCTTTGATCAACACACGGAACCAGGAGGCGTATTCGTCCGTGACCTTCACCATCCACGCCAAGCGATTCTCCCAGATTCAAGGATAGCCTTAAGTTTCGGGCCATGCTACTTCCCCGGCGGGGACCACAGGGTGAAGTCGGTTGAATTCATGGAGTAGTCAAAGTGTGCTCACCCAACTCCGCCGTCTAGCGAGGCCTGGCCGAGCGTGGTCCGTGAGACTCCTTCCAACGCCAGACCTCGGGGCACTATGCTCTGGTGTCCTCCGTTCAGAGGCCAGGCCGGGTGACTCGCTTCTCCTTGTACGGCACCAGCCTGACCGGGCCGACGAGTCCGTACGGCTGCCGGGTCAGGCCGCCGTAGACCGCCGGGTCCGCGACCCTGAGGCGGTTGCCGAGGGGGGTGGCGACCTCGACCTCGATGGTGTTGGTCCCGCGCCGGAGGTGCGGGCCGAGGTCCAGGACCGGGTGGAGCTGGTCCACCGGGTCGAGGTCGCGGCCGTTGACGCGTACTCGGCAGGTGTCCGTCACCTCGCCCAGCTCCAGGTACGCGCCCGAACCCGTCAGGTGCACCGTCGTCGTGTACGTGCCGACGCCCGACACGTCGGCCAGTTCGGGGATGTCCGGCCAGGGGGCGAGCCGGTCCAGCCTCAGGTCGTGCGTGACCGGTGTGCCGGGCCGCCGATCCTCCACCCGTAGCCGCCATGAGGACAGCGGGACGGGGGCGGGCACCGAGTCGATGGCCGTGGTGACGGTCCGGCCGTCGGAGAGGGCGGTGGTGTAGGTGCCCGCACCGGTGGCGCGGATCAGCAGGGCGCCGTCGGCGAACCGTACGAGGTCGGCGGAGGTGGCTGTGGCGTGCGGCGGCCTGCCCGTACGGTCGCCGAAGAGGCCGGGGCGGCCGATGGCGACGATCCGGGCCTGACCCGGCCGCAACGCCACCCGCAGCCGGATCCCGTCGGACTCCTCCGTGTACACCGCGATCCGCTCGGCCCGGCCGGTCCACGGGTCCAGCAGGTACGGGACGCCGTCCCCTGACGTGCGCGCCAGCGTGACCTCGTGGTCGATGGGGGCCACGGGCGGCTTGACGTTCTCGCCGTGGCGGCCGTTGCACAGGTAGTAGTAGTCGACGTCACCGTCCACGCGCCGCATGGTGAGCAGGGTGGAGGCGGTGGCGTACCGGACGTCGGGGCGCACGCCGAGGGCGGCCAGTGCGGTGGGGACGTCTGCCTGGGCGGCGACCATCCGTACCGTGGGCTCGGCCAGCAGGTCGGCCACGATCGCCCGGAGCCGGTCGCTCTCGCCGACGCCGGGCACCGAGGCCGTCCGCCACGCGCCGAGCAGCACGATGGGCAGGCCGGCCCGCGCGTACGACAGCAGCCGCTCGGCCACCGCCACGGTCATCGTGCATTCGGAGGAGTAGAAGCGGTCGCCCTCCACGAACAGCGCCTTGTACGCCGGCCCCGCCAGGCGGCCGTCCGCGACCGTGGCGGACGGCAGGTCGAGCAGGGGGCCGCTGACGAACTGGTGGGTCCAGCCGGTGGGGACGCCGCTCGCGGTGAACCAGGAGGCGCCGATGCCGGTCTTGGTGTACCCGGTCTGCCGCAACACGGCCACGTCCACCCGTGGCCGACCTTGCCGCACAACCGCATGAATTCTCGCGAAATATCCGGAAATATCGGTGATGTGGTCCCAGGTGGGCTGGCGTGGCCCCCACGACTCCGAATAGCCCGCCGTGCCGTTGTACGGGGTGAAGGCGGCGAAGCCGGGCCAGGCGGCGCCGGGGGCGGTGGCGTACGAGAAGCCGTGCAGGACCGTCTGGTTGAGCCCAGCCGCGTACGCGCCGCCCATGGTGGTCAGCAGCTTCTTCCAGGTCGTGGTGTACGCCCCGCCCTGGTACGCCCCCGCCTCGCTGGACAGCAACGCGTGCCCCGCCAGGTCCCGGCCCCCGGCCAGGCAGCGGTAGTCGTCGAGGTTCTTGAACCCGAGCGACTCGCCCTCGGGCACGTCGAGGATGGCCGCGGCGGCGATCGCGTCGGTCTGCAGGCCGTACGGCTGCGCGCGTAACCGCAGGCCGAGCGAGTGCGCCCAGTCACGCAGCGTGGTGAAGTGGTGCTCGTTGAACAGCTCCGAGACCGTGTCCCAATAGTCCTTGCGGGCGTGCCTGGTCAGGACGGCCTCGTAGGTGAAGACCGGGTCCTCCTCCGACAGCAGGATCACCGGCAGGAAGGGCGCGAGGTCGTACCCTCGCCGCCGCCCGAACTCCTCCACCATCCCGGGCGTCCACTGCAGCGCGTCGGTCTCGATCTCGATGGAGTCCTCGAACAACGCGCCGCCCGAGCGCCGCAGCAGCTTGCGGACGGCGGGGGTGAGCAGCCCGGACTCCCAGTAGTCGATCACCGCCTGGGTGCCCGCGCGGCTGAAGTGGTCGACGACGTACGCCTCGGGCGCGGTGTGCGGGCCGGACTCCGGGCGCTGGCCGGAGCCGCGTTCCCAGTAGGCGATCAGCACCCACTCGCCGCTGGCGGGCGCGGTCCACGTGATGGTCCCGCCGGTCACCAGGCTGGTCAGGTCGCGTACGGAGGCGGGGTCGAGGCCGGTCTCGTCGCCGGTGGAGTGGGCGGGCTCGATCCTGGCCGCCTGGACCAGCAGCAACGTGGGCGTGGACGCCGAGGAGATGGCGGGCGGCGGCACCGGGCCGGAGAAGGTGGCGCCGGGGGTGACCGTGGCCGAGCCGTGGGCCAGCTCCTTGGCCGCCGCCGGGTTGTCGGGGTTGATCGTGGGGAGCGCCGCCGGCCAGGAGGGGCCGATGGTGAGGTCGATCGAGAGCCCGCGCCTGGCGGCCTGGTCGAGGGCCGCCTCGACGCCGGCGTTCCAGGCGGGCGTGCCCCAGCCGTGCCCGGCCGGGTCCAGCACGGACTTGTCGCGGATGCTGTGGTGCACGGCGGCGATCTCCGCGCCGCCGAACCCGGCGGCGGCGAGCTGGTCGACCTCGCGCCTGATCTCGGCGGGATCGACGTGGCCGTCCGGCCACCACCAGCGCACCATCGGCCCGGCCGATCGGGCCGGCCGCGCGAACCAGGAAGCGGACGGGCCGGCGGCGAAGGCGGGCAGGCCGGTGAGGGCGAGCGCGGTCGTCGCGGTGCCCAGGTAGAGGAAGCCTCGGCGGGTCGGATCGTTCACGGGGGTGCTCCAGAGGCCGTGCCCCGGACGCGGGCCGCCCGGGCGCGATGCGGATGGGACGCGCTCCTGAGCGGAGGGCCCCGCCCGGGGAGAAAGGCGGATGCGGATGGGACGCGCTCCCGAGCGGAGGGCCCCGCCCGGGGAGAAAGGCGGATGCGGATGGGACGCGCTCCCGAGCGGAGGGCCCCGCCCGGGAAGGAAGGCGGATACGGATGGGACGCGCCCGCGGGAGAGGGGTTGGACCCTCGCCCGCGGGCGCGGGCTAACTCGGGATCGGGTACGGGAAGGCGCCCGTCACGCCGATCTTGTCGTACTCCATCTTCGAGGCGTCGAAGCCGTCAGCCCAGTTGGCGTTCGTGACCTCGTTGCACTGGTAGCTCTGGTACTTGTCGTCGGTGACCTCGCCGACCTCGATGTTGTCGAAGGCGAAGCCGCAGCCGCCGGCGTCCATGTGGACCCCTCGGGTGCCGCTGTCGGGCATCGACGCGTCGGGGATGACGTCTCCGACGACGACCTGGGAGACGGTGTTGCTGATCGGATGCGGCTCGGCGTTGTCGACGCCGTAGGTGTAGAAGGCGCCCATGTCGCCGCTGTCCAGGCCCGCCTCCTCGATCCGGAGATACTTGAACACGTTGCCATGCGCGTACCCCTCGCCGTCCTTGACCTCGGGACGGACCTCCAGGCTGATGCCGTAGCGGGCGCTGTGCCTGACGACGGTGTGGCTGATCTCGTTGTTGCCGGTGTTCATCAGCTCGACCCCGGCCGCGTCGCCGGGGACGAGCTCACCGATGTGGTCGATGTAGTTGTTCGTGAAGGTGTGATGCCCGGTGAGGTCGCCCTCGCCGGGGTAGCCGCCCTCGACCTTGATGCCGTCGGCGCCGACGTTCTCCAGCAGGCTGTCGGACACCCTGACCCGCTCGTTGGCGAACAGCAGGTAGACGGCGGTGAAGCCGGTGTCCGAGATGCGCAGCCTGGTCAGGTCGATGTCGCGGGTGTTGGTCAGCGTCACCGCGCCGAACCGGTTGCGCGGCATCTCGATCTGCCGGTCGTACTCGGGGTACTTGTGCGGGTCGCCGGCGTCGCCGGCGCTGATCCAGCCGTTGCGGTACCAGCTCACGAAGTCGCTGTACTGCAGCGCCAGTCCGTCGAAGGAGAGATTACGCACCCGCTGCCCGGGGCTGCTGCCCGCGAGCGACAGGATCGTCTTGACCGTCGGGGCCATGACCTTGTCGATCGAGCCCTTCGGCCAGTAGTAGACCTCGCTCTTGTCGAAGTCGAAGAAGTACTCACCGGGCTGGTCGAGGAAGTCCAGCGAGTTCTGCAGGAAGTAGCGCGAGCCGCCGCGGCTGTTGACCATGGCGTACCGCGTCCAGTGTTCGAGGGTGATCTGGTTGTCGTCCCACGACGGGTTCTGGATCGGGACGGTGTCGGTGAACCAGCTCCACGAGCCGCCCGACCAGACGACCACCTGGGCGTTGTCGAGGTTCCAGCTCTTGTCCCAGTCGCCGGGGTTGGAGTAGAGCCACTGGTACACCGCCTCCTTCTCCGGCTCCTTGAGCACGGAGGTGAGGTACGGCGCCCACACGTCGTCGGCCCTGCGATTGGGGAAGCGGGCGGTGGTGGCGCGCTTTCCGTCCTCGAACAGCGTGTAGAAGTTCCGGTCGACCTTGGTCTTGTAGATGTCGCCCTTGTACTTCTCCCAGCCGGTCACCGGCTTGGCGCCGAGCAGGCGCGCCTTGCCGGGTCCGTCCGCGCTGCGGTAGGTGATCTTGTGGCCGTTCTGGCCGGAGTCGGCGTCGGTGAACTCGATGGTCTTGTCGACCACGTAGTCGCCGGCCTTGACGTTGACCACGATGTCGCAGTTCTGGTGCCGCTTCTTGGCCCGGAGCTGGTCGCGGGCGTGCTCGATGGTCTTCCACGGCCGCCGCGCGTTGCCGGGGCCGCTGTCCGCGCCGTCCGTGGCGACGTAGAACTCGACGGGCTCGCACGGCGCGGCCGCGCCGGCGGTGGGGGCGACGAGGAGCGCCGCGAGCGTGATCAACGCCGTGCCGAGGACCTTCACCGCGTCACCTGCGCTTCCGGCAGCGGGTACGGGAACGCGCCCGTCACGCCGATCTTGTCGTACTCCATCTTCGAGGCGTCGAAGCCGTCAGCCCAGTTGGCGTTCGTGACCTCGTTGCACTGGTAGCTCTGGTACTTGTCGTCGCTGACCTCGCCGACCTCGATGTTGTCGAAGGTGAAGCCGCAGCCGCCGGCGTCCATGTGGACGCCCCGCGTGCCGCTGTCCGGCATCGCCCCGGCGGGGTCGTTGATGACGTCCCCGATCACCATCTGGGAGACGTGGTTGTCCACGTCGTGCGGCTCGGTGTTGTTGACCCCGTAGGTGTAGAAGGCGCCCATGTCGCCGCTGTCCAGGCCGGCCTCGTCGATGCGGATGTAGGAGAACCGGTTGTTGCGGGCGTAGTTGTCCTCGTCCGCGATCTCGGGACGCACTTCGAGGCTGATGCCGTAGCGGGCGCTGTGCTTCACCGCGATGTGGCTGATCTCGTTGTTGCCCGTGCTCATCAGCTCGATGCCGGACGCGTCGCCGGGTACGAGCTCGCCGACGTGGTAGATGTAGTTATTCGTGATCGTGTGATGTCCGGAAATATCCCCCTCGCCCGGGTATCCGCCCTCGACCTTGATGCCGTCGGCGCCGATGTTCTCCAGCAGGCTGTCGGCCACCTTGACCCGCTCGTTCGCGAACAGCAGGTAGATGCCCATGTACCCGCTGTCCGACAGGCGCAGCCCGGTCAGGTCGATGTCCCGCGAGTTCGTCACCGTGACCATGCCGAACCGGTTGCGCGGCATCTCGATCTGCCGGTCGTACACGGGATACTCGTGCTCGTAGCCCGAGTCGCCCTCGCTGATCCACCCGGCGCGGTACCAATCGACGAAGTCGCTGTACTGCAGCGCCAGCCCGTCGAAGGCGAGGTTCTGGACGCGCTTCTCGGGGCTCGTGCCCTTGAGCGAGAGGATCGTCTTCACGGTCGGGGCCACGACCTTGTCGATCGAGCCCTTCGGCCAGTAGTAGACCTCGCTGTTGGCGAAGTCGAAGTAGTACTCACCGGGCTGGTCGAGGAAGCGCAGCGTGTTCTGCAGGAAGTAACGCGAGCCGCTGCGGCTGTTGACGAACGAGTAGCGGGCCCAGTGGTCGAGGGTGAAGAAGTTCTTGCGGAAGTCGGCGCCGCCCAGCGGCACGGTGTCGGTGAACCAGCTCCACGAGCCGCCCGACCAGACCACGACCTGGGCGTTCTCGTCGAAGTCGGCGTCCCATTCGACGGGCACGTCCTCAGGCTTGAAGTAGAGCCACTGGTGCACCGCCTCCTTCTCCGGCTCGCCGAGCACCGAGAACAGGTAGGGCGACCACAGGTCGTCGCTGGTCCGGTTCGGGTAGCGGGCGGTGGTGGCGCGCTTTCCGTCCTCGAACAGCGTGTAGAAGCTCCGGTCGACCTTGGTCTTGTAGATGTCGTCCTTGTACTTCTGCCAGCCGGTGAGCGGCTTGGCGCCGAGCAGGCGGGCCTTGCCCGGCCCGTCCGCACTGCGGTAGGTGATCTTGTGGCCGTTCTGGCCGGAGTCGGCGTCGGTGAACTCGATGGTCTTGTCGACCACGTAGTCGCCGGCCTTGACGTTGACCACGATGTCGCAGTTCTGGTGCCGCTTCTTGGCCCGGAGCTGGTCGCGGGCCTGCTCGATGGACTTCCACGGGCTACGGGAGCTGCCGTCGCCGCTGTCGCTGCCTGAGGGGGAGACGTAGTAGTCGCAGCCGCGTCCGGCCACCGCCGGGGCCGGGTTCGTTAATCCGCCGATGAGTAAGACGATCGCGCCGACAGACCTGAGGATCACTGGCTCTCCTTTACATCCCGCCACCGCTCGTACTCGGCGCGGGTCTCGGGGGTGAGTGGGTAATAGTCGGAAAGCGCCCCGCCCTCCTCGATGCGGGCGCGGCTGTAGCGCTCCCACTGCTCGTGGTCGGCGGCGGCGTCCAGCACGGACTGGGCGCGCCTGCGCGGCACGATCACGGCGCCGTCGTCGTCCGCCACGGCCAGGTCGCCGGGCAGCGCGAGCGTCCCGCCGACGGCCACCGGCACGTCGTACGCCCACGGGAACAGCTCGGCCTGCGAGGCGTAGTGCGGGGTCGCGCCCGTGCACCAGATCGGCAACCCGACGCCGCTCACCCTGGGCAGGTCCCTGATCCGGCCGTCCACGACGATGCCCGCGCCGCCCCTGCGCTTGAAGTAGCGGACCAGCATGTCGCCGAAGCAGCCGGTGTAGGCGCTGCCGTACGCCTGCACGACCAGCACGTCGCCCGGCTCGATCGCCTCCAGGACGGCCCACAGCGCGGTGTGCCGCTCGACGTACTCCTGGCCGAGTCCGGACGCGATGTCCTCGCGCTGCGGCATGAACTGCAGCGTGCGGACCCGGCCGGCGATCTTCTGTCCAGGCGCGATGGGACGAGGTCCCTCGACGAAGGTCCGCCTGATGCCCTGCCCGTGCAGCTTGGCGCAGGCGGTGGCCGAGCTGACCCGCGACAGCCCCGCCACGAGGACGGGATCGGGTTCGGCGGGCAGCGGCCCGCGAACGGGAAGATCCCAGATGGCGTCGTCCATGAAACTCCTCAGTAGTGCTGGTGTGACGGCGTGCGGACGCGCGCGGTCGTGTGCAGGTCGAGCCGGATGCGGTGGCCGGGCGGCAACTCGACGAGCAGCCGCGGCCCGTCCACCGTCACCTCCTGCTCGGTCTCGGTGGCCGGGGGAGAGGTGTAGGCACGGGGGTCGCCGGGATAGCCGGCGTCGGCCCTGGTGACCACCGCGCGGTCGATGCGGTGCTCGCCGAACGCGCCGGCCTGCACGACGACCCTGCGGGGGCGGGTGAGGCCGAGGTTCACCAGCTCGACGCGGGTGCCGTCGGGGCGTACCGAGTCGACCAGCGCGGCCACGTCCGGGGGCAGTCCTGGGCGGTGACGGTCGGCGTCGAAGTACGCCAGCCTGGCCGGCAGCAGGCCGCCGTTGTAGAGCACCTGCGGGGTGCCGGTGGCGAGCTGGAGCAGCGCCTCGGTGAGCACCGGGTTGAGCCGCTGCCAGTGGTGCACGTGGATGGTGGCCAGGTCCGCGGTGTCGGCGTCGATGAGCGCCATCCGCCGCTGCACCTGGCTGAGCGCGGTGGCCAGCATCGCCTCGGGGAAGCCGGGGTTGGCGCCGCGCAGGAACTCCAGCCAGGGCGCCTCGTGCCCGGCCTCCTCCTTGTTGCGGAACGGCCGCACCGACGTCCAGTCGTAGCCGGAGGCGGCGCGCAGCCGGTCGAGCCGCTCGGCGTCCCCATGGGCGAGGCTCGCGTGCCAGAGCCAGACCGGCAGGCCGAGCTGCGGCGGCTGGAAGTCGAACCAGCCCTGGTCGTCGTGCCGGTTGGGCACCAGCATGGTCGGCTTGCCCGCCTCGTCGCCCAGCTCGGCCAGCCAGCGGTCGCTGATGCTCATGTCCGTCTCGGTGACGCCGGCCTGGATCGCACGGTCGTACACGGTCTCCAGTGGGTCGCGGCCGATGGCGAGCGCGGCCTCGTCGCCGGTCAGCAGGTGGGCGTTCACCGCGGCGATCGCGGCGGCGGCGCCGACGCTGTAAAGGCCGTGCGGCCACTGCCAGCCGTAGTTGCCGCCATACCAGCGGCCGCCGTGCAGCTCGCCGACCTCGCCTGACGGGCCCACGTTGTCGGGCAGGATCCCGTCGTTGGCCTCGGCCCTGCGCTGCCAGGCGCCGATGTAACGCAGCGCCCAGTCGCGGTAGCGGTCGTCGCCGTCGTACAGCCAGGCGTTGACGGCGAGGCTGGTCGCGGCCAGGTTGACGGCCACGTCCCCGCGGCCGATGCGCTCGCTCATCGCCGCGCCCATGCGGGCCGCGTTGCACGGGTCGGCCAGGTCCGCCCACTCGGCGATGCCCGGCAGGTCACGCAGCGGCAGGCCGAACGGCCGCATGCTGACCAGGTCCGTGTGGTAGGAGGCCCACTCCCACTGCAGGCCGTAGCGGGGGCCGCCGGCGCCGTTGTGCGGGGCGCGGATGATGTCGTGCTCCGCGTCGTAGTTGGCCGAGCCGGGCAGGTAGAGATCGGCGAAGCGGCGGGCGCGCTCGCGGAAGCGCTCGTCGCGGGGGTCGGCGGCGCAGATGCCGTAGAACAGCAGCATCGACTCGCCCTGGTGGAACCAGTCGTAGCCGCGCTCGAACTCCTCCACCAGATAGCCCAGCTCGGTGAGCTGCGCGGTCACGCCCTCCCAGTGGTGCTTGGCCGCGTCCAGCAGGTCGTCGGCGCCGCCGAGCTGGTAGAGCGCCGGCCAGTTGAAGAACGCCTCGTAGAAGTCGTCGGCGCCGTCCCGGTCGGCGGCGGGGCCGTGGTAGATGAGCCGCCCGTCGGGCCCGCAGTAGCGGGCGGCGAACGCCCGCCAGGCCTCGTCCAGGGCGTCGAACAGCCTGCGCTCGAGCACCGCCCAGGCCGGCGGCACGCCGAGCGGGACGGTCGCAGTGATTTCCCGCATCTTCTGCCTCTCCCTGCTATCCCTCGGTGGGCTATCCCTCGGTGGGCTATCCCTCGGTTGGGCTATCCCTTGGTGGCTCCGGCCGTGAGGCCGCTGATGATGTGCCGTTGCATGAAGACGAAGAAGACCAGCAGCGGGGCGATGGCCAGCAGCAGCGTCGGGAAGACCACCGTGTAGTCGGTGGAGTACTGGCTGACCGCCGCGTAGACGCCGGTGGTCACCGTGTAGAGTCCGCTGCCCGGGCCCAGGATGATCTGCGGGTTCACGAAGTCGTTCCACACCGAGAAGGTGTTCAGGATGACCATCGTGGCGACCGCGGGCCGCATCAGCGGGAAGACGATCCGCCAGAACGTACGCAGCCGCCCCGCCCCGTCCACCGCCGCCGCCTGGTCGAGGACGGCCGGGATGGTGGCGATGTACGCGGCGTACAGGAAGATCGAGAACGGGAGGGTGAGTGTGGTCTCGAACAGGACGAACCCGCGGATGGTGCCCATCAGGCCGAGGGTCTTGAGCACGTACACGACGGGGATGACCAGCACCTGGCCCGGGATGAACGTGCCGGCCAGGAAGAACAGCATGAGGACACGGAACCTGCGCTTGGGGCTGCGCGCGATCACGTACGCGGCCGGGGCGGCCAGCACCACCGACAGCAC
This sequence comes from Nonomuraea cypriaca, assembly GCF_015645445.1. Taxonomy (GTDB): domain Bacteria; phylum Actinomycetota; class Actinomycetes; order Streptosporangiales; family Streptosporangiaceae; genus Nonomuraea; species Nonomuraea cypriaca. The sequence goes on from NZ_JADOGI010000004.1 coordinate 74,828, forward strand.
GTTGACCGCCACCACGAACAGCAGCGTGATCGCGTATCCCTTGAACACGTTGAACTGCGCGTTCGTCAGCGCCCTGGCCAGCGGCTTCAGCGTCAGCCCGCCCAGCCCGAACGGGTTGGCCAGGATGTCCTGCTGACCCTTGAACGCGTTGACGGCCAGCACGTAGAGCGGGACGAGCATGAAGGCGACGGTCGCCCAGAGGAACGTCTTTCTCACTGGTGCACCGCCAGCTCCCCGCGCCTGCGCAGTTTCGTCACCACGAACGCCAGCGCCGCCGTCACCAGCATGAGGATCACCGACTGGGCCGAGCCGAAGCCGAGGCGGGCGTCGTGGAAGGAGTTCCACAGGATGAGGTAGGCGACGGTCTGCGTCTGCCCGGCCGGTCCGCCCGCCGTCAGCGACACCACCAGGTCGTACGTCTTGAGCAACGTCACCAGCGACAACACGATGTTCACCGTCACTGACGGGCCCAGCGCGGGCAGCGTCACGTTCCTGAACACCTGCCACCGGGTCGCCCCGTCGATCCGCGCCGCCTCGATCAGCGAGTGCGGCACCGCCTGCAGCCCGGCCAGGTAGAGCACCACGTTGACGCCGAACCCGGCCCACACGAGCACCGCGATCATGGTGACCGTGGCCCAGGTCGGATCGGACAGGAACGGCAGCACCTCCCCGCCCCACGTGGTCACCAGGTTGTTGACCGCGCCGGTGGTGCCGAGGATGGCCGACCACAGGAAACCGACAACAAGGGCGCTGAGCACGTGCGGATAGAACAGCACGATCCGGAAGAACGCGTTGGCCTTCGAGGCGCCGTTCACCAGGAGGGCGAAGCCGAGGCCGAGCAGGTTCAGCCCGGCGGTGCCGGCCGCCGCCACCAGCAGCGTGACGAGGGAGGCGCGGCGCAGCTCGGGGTCGTCAAGGAGGTCGGCGTAGTTGGCGGCGCCGACGAAGGCCGGGTCGGCGCTGAAGCCGTCCCAGTCGGTCAGGCTCAGGTAGAGCGCCAGGCCGACCGGGACGATCAGCATCACGACGTAGAGGATGGTGGCGGGGGCGACCATGATCGTGGTGGCCAGGCCGTCGAGTCTCCTCCTGGCCGGGCCGTCGAATCTCCCCCCGGCCTGGGTGGTGACGAGGGGTGCTTCCCGGGTGAGGGTCATGATCGTCCGGCCAGCCAGCGGTCCACGCCCTCGGCCACTTCCTTGGGCGACTTGCCCACGTACAGGCCCTGGACCTCGGTGTTCCACGCGGCGTTGAAGCCCTTGGGCAGGGTCGCGTCGCCGTACCCCTCGCCCTGCGGGACCCCGGACGGCGCGCCGTCGAGGATCTCCTGCACCTGCTTCTCCAGCGGCGTGAACTCGCGCTCCACGCCGGTGCGGAAGTTGCCGTCCTGCTTGAGCTGGCTCTCGACCGCCGCCGGGTCGGTGACGAGCCACTGGACCAGCTTGAGCGCCGCGTCCTTGTTGGGGGTGGACTTGAGGATCATGTACGGCGCCGCGAGCGTCTCACCCTGCGGGCCCGGATACTGCTGGCCCTCCTCGACCGGGGCGGGGAAGACGCCCACCTCGAAGTCCTTGTCGGCCTTGGCCTCTGAGGCGGTGAACCAGCTCCCCATGACGTACATGGCCGACTTGCCGGTCAGGAAGGCGGTCTCGGCGTCGGCGTTCTTCATGCCCAGGGCGTTCTTGTCGATGTACCCCTTGCCGATCCAGGAGTGGTAGCGCTCCAGGTAGGGCAGCAGCGACTCGCCGGCCTTGATCGTGCCCGCCTTGACGTCCTGCTGCCAGGTGGGATGCGTCTGGGCGCGGGACGGGTTGGACAGCTGGAGGAGCTGCAGGCCGGTGAGGAAGTCGCCGCCCGTCTGCAACGGCAGGTAGCCGGCCGACTTGAGCTTGCCCATGGCCGTCTCGAGCTCGTCGAACGTCTTCGGCGGCTGCTCGATCCCGGCCTTGCCGAACGCGGACTTGTTGTAGAAGACCAGCGACTGCGCCTGCACGCCGACGCCGGCCGTGTAGATCTTGCCGCCCAGCTTGGCCTGCTCGGCCAGCGGCGTGTCCCTGGCCCAGGCCTGGTCGCTCAGGTCGAGCAGCTGCTCGGCCAGCGTCTCGTCGGCCATCAGCGTCTCGACCACGTCGGGCGCGTTGCCGGCGGCGAGCTGCTGGGGCAGCGTGTCCGCCACGCCCTTGCCGGTCGGGGCCTCGATCTTGACGTCGATGCCGGGGTTGGCCTGCTCGAACGGCTTGACCAGCCCGTCCCAGTAGACCTGGGTGAGGTTCGGGCTGATGTTGACCAGCATCCTGACCGTGATCTGGCCGCCCTCGCTCTGCTGCGCTGAGGACTCACCGGCGAAGCCGCCCCCGCCGCAGCCGGTGAGCACGAGCAGGCAACCGAGGGCTGACAGGGCGAGGGATGTGTGGGGGGTGTGGGGGGAACGCATCGCACCTCCAAGGGGGCGAGATCTGCGACGCCTTTTAATGGGTCGTTACTCGATTAGCGATTATTTAATACGTTGGTAACAGGGGTCGGTCAAGGGGTTATGTGGTGCTACAAATCCGTTTCCAGCGGGTGGCTGAGTCATAAATGCATTAGAGTAGCCGCGTGTCTGGACGAGATGATGACAAGCGGCTGGTGTTGAGTGCGGAGGAGCGCTCCGCGCTGCGGGCGTGGGCGGAGGCGCCGGGCGGCGCGCTGGCCCTGCGCAGCCGCATCGTGCTGGCCTGCGCCGATGAGCCGTCCCGCAAGGAGATCGCGGCGGGGCTGGCGGTGAGCGCGGCGACCGTGGCCAAGTGGCGGGCCAGGTTCGTGGAGCGGGGGCTGGACGGGCTGGCGGACGCGCCGCGTCCCGGCCGCCCGCGCAGCGCGGAGCGGCAGGAGGCCGAGCGGGTGATCGCGGCCGCCGTCGGAGGAGCGGCGGTGCCGTCCACCCGCACGGTGGCCGCGCAGCTCGGACTGTCGCAGTCCACGGTGGCGCGGATCTGGCAGGAGCAGCAGATCGCGCCGTCCGCCTCCCGGCTGTTGCCCAGGGAGCTGCTGTCGGACCGGGTCTACGCGCTGCTGCGCGGCTGGGTCGTCTCCGGTGAGCTGGTGGCGGGGCAGCGGCTCGTGGAAGCCGAGATCGCCAGAAGGGTCGGCACCAGTCAGGCCCCGGCCAGGGAGGCGATCAAGCGGTTGGCGCACGAGGGCCTGGTCATCTCCTATCCGAACCGAGGTAGTTACGTCGCGGAGATCTCGGACGAGCAGGCCCGGGAGGTTCGCGACATCAGGGTGTTGCTGGAGGAGTATGCCGCACGCGGCGCCGCCGTCCGCATCCAGGCGGAGACGCTGCGGCAGCTCTCGGCCGACGTCCTGGCCATGCGGCAGGCCGCCCGCGACGGTGACATCGGGGCGTTCAGGGACGCCGACCTGGCATTCCACCGGCGGGTGTGCGCCGCCTGCGGCAACTCCTTCCTCCTGCGGTTGTGGCGGACCATCGAGTCCAACCTGTGGAGCCTGCACGTGGTGGGCAACCCGCTGTACGACGGCGACTGGACGGCGATGGCCGGTCACCACGACGACCTGGTGGCCGCGCTGGCCTCGGGAGACCCGGACGAGGCGGCCCGCCTGTTCGCGGCCCACGCCCGCGGCGAGGCCTCCCGCACCCGCCCGGCCCACACCCGCGGCGAGGACTCCTGCACCGATCCGGCCCACACCCACGGGGAGGACTCCAGCCCCCGCCCCGGGGCCGCGGTCCCGGAGGCCGTGGCCCCGGAGGAGGGCGCGGAGGAGGGCGCGGAGGAGGGCGCGGAGGAGGGCGCGGAGGAGGGCGCCGAGGTCAGCCCTGGGGTGTGAGGTCGTACACCGCGCCTCGGCGGGTCTCCAGGACGACCACGCCCGCCTCCGGCCGCTCGGCCTCGACCGGACGCCCGCGCTCCGTGACCGACACCGGCCCGGCGGTGCGCAGGGTGAGCCGGCGCCCCAGGCCGGACTGGACCCGGCCGCGCCGCAGCGCGCCGCCGCCCCACTCCAGGTCCACCTCGAACCCGCCGCGCGCCCGCAGCCCGCGGAACGACCCGGCGGGCCACGCGGCGGGCAGGGCGGGCAGCAGGTGGAGCTGGTCGCCGTGGCTCTGCAGCAGCATCTCGGTGATCCCGGAGACCCCGCCGAAGTTCCCGTCGATCTGGAACGGCGGATGCAGGTCGAACATGTTGGGCGCGGTCCGCGCGGGCACCAGCAGGTTGCTCAGCCGCTTGTACGCCTCCGCCGCGTCCAGCAGCCGAGCCCAGAAGTTGATCTTCCAGGCCAGCGACCACCCGGCCCCCGCCTCCCCACGCAGCTCCAGCGTCCGCCGGGCGGCCTGGGCCAGGTCGGGGGAGAGCCTGGGATCGATCTGGTGACCGGGGAACAGGCCCCACAGGTGCGAGATGTGCCGGCTGCGCGACAGCGCGGCGTCACCCCGGTAGTCCTCCTGCCACTCCTGGATCTGCCCCAGGTGGCCCACCTGGTTGGGCACCAGCCGCGACCGCGCCTGCCTGACCCGCTCCCGCATCCCGGCGTCCCCGCCGACCACCTCGGACGCCTCGGCGAAGGCGCCGAACAGGTCGCGCAGGATCTGCATGTCCATGGTGGGTCCCGCGCAGATGCTGACGTTCTCGCCGCCGTCCTCGTGGTGCCCGACCTCGGGGGAGTGCGAGGGGTTCGTCACCAGGTAGCCGGTCCTGGGGTCGGTCTGCATCGTGTCCATGAAGAACCGCACCGAGCCCTCGATCAGCGGGAAGTGCTCGCGTAGCCGCCGCTCGTCGCCCGTGTACAGGTAGTGCTCCCACAACGTCAGGCACAGCCAGGCCCCGCCGGTCGGCCACACGCCGTAGAAGGCGAAGTCGACGGGCGCCGTCCCGCGCCAGCCGTCGGTGTTGTGGTGGGCCACCCAGCCGTCCGCGCCGTACTGGGTCCTGGCCGTCTTGGCGCCGGTCTCCGCCAGGTCCTCGATGAGGTCGAACAGCGGGTCCATGCACTCGATGAGGTTGCCCGGCGCGGCCGGCCAGTAGTTCATCTCGCAGTTGATGTTGATGGTGTACTTCGACTCCCACGAGGGCGTGAGCGAGTCGTTCCAGATGCCCTGCAGGTTGGCGGCGTGGCCGGGGGCACGGGAGCAGGAGATCAGCAGGTAACGGCCGTACTGGAAATAGAGCGCGGCCAGGTGCGGGTCGGTGTCGAGCTGCTGGCGCGCGATCCGCTCGTCGGTGGGCAGCGCGGCCGCCTCCGACGTGCCGAGGTCGATCTCCACCCGCCCGAAGAGCCGCGTGTAGTCCTGTACGTGCCTGCGCAGCAGCACCTGGTACGGCTGCCCGCCCGCCCGTACGAGATGCCGCCCCGCCACCTCTTCCTGATCGCCGCCGACGTCCTGGTAGCTGCGGTAGCTGGAGCCCATGGAGATCAGCAGGGTGACCTCGTCCGCGCCCTCGACGACCAGCGTGCCGCCGTCGGTGCCCACCGTGCCGCCCTTGGCCTCGGCCCTGGCCACCGCGCGGAAGCGGACCTCGCCCTTGAGGCCCTGCGTGTCGCCGCTGACCCCGTCGAGCGCGATCTCGGCCCGGCCGGTCGCCGCCGAGGTGGAGGTCTGCGGGCTGCTGAACGCCGCGCGGAACGTCACCGCGCCCGGCTTGTCGGCCGTGTGCCGGACGACGATGACCTGGTCGGGGTTGCTGGCGAAGACCTCGCGCGTGTGGCGGACGCCGTCGCGGACGTACGTCACGGTGGTGACGGCCCTGCTCAGATCGAGCTCGCGACGGTAGCCGGTGTACTCGGCCGGACCGGGGAAGGTCAGCGTGAGGTCACCGAGCACCTGGTACGGCGCCTGCTCACTCGGTCGGCCGAGGAACTTCTGGTCCGCCAGGTTCTGGGCGGCCTGCCACTTGTCCTCCCAGACCAGCCGCCTGATCTCGGGGAGCGCGGCCAGGGCCTCGGGGCTGTCGTAGGTGTGCGGCCCGCCGGCCCAGACGCTGTCCTCGTTGAGCTGGAGCCGCTCGGTCTCCACGCCGCCGAAGACCATGGCCCCGAGCCGCCCGCAGCCGACCGGCAGCGCCTCCAGCCATTCCGCGGCCGGCCGGGTGTACCAGAGGGTGAGGTCCCGCGTGGCCGCGTGCGCGGCCCCGGCGGTGACGCCGCCCACGAGCAGGGATCCGGCCGCGGCCCCTAAACCGGTCGCGAGCACGCCTCGTCGGGTGTAGCCGTCTTTCGTCACCTTTACTCCTGTTCGTCCACATGAATGCAAGACATGTGAGGTCTGCTAGGTTTTCGGTCTGCGAACGATCTCCTGGCCCTGGCCGCCGTCCCGATCCCCGGAGCTCGCATGACCACCAGAATCGATGCCCATCACCACGTCTGGGACCTCGGCATCCGGCACCACGACTGGCTCGACCCGGACAAGATGGCGCCCGTCCGCCGCACGTTCACCCTCGACGACCTCGCCGGGCCCGCCGCGGCGGCCGGGGTGAGCCGCACGGTGCTCGTGCAGGTGCTGTCCGACCCGGCGGAGACGGCGGAGTTCCTGGAGCTGGCCGCCGGGTCCGAGCTCGTGGCCGGCGTCGTGGGCTGGATCGACCTCACCGCGCCCGACGCCGCCGACGTGCTGGCCGCCATGCCCGGCGGGCTGGTCGCCGTACGGCACGGCGTGCAGTCCGAGCCCGACCCCGGCTGGCTCACCCGCCCGGACGTACGCCGCGGGCTCGCCGCGGTGGCCGCCGCCGGCCTGAGCTACGACCTGCTCACGTTGCCGCACCAACTGCCCGCGGCCATCGACACGGCGGCCGCGCTGCCCGAGCTGACCTTCGTGCTCGACCACCTGTCCAAGCCGCCGATCGCCGCGGGCGAGCTGGAGCCGTGGCGCGGCCGGATCAGGCGGCTCGCCGCGCTCCCGAACGTCTACTGCAAGCTGTCCGGAATGGTCACCGAGGCCGACTGGGCGTCCTGGCAGGTGGCCGACCTGCGGCCGTACGCCGAGATCGTCCTGGAGGCGTTCGGGCCCGAGCGGGTGATGTTCGGCTCCGACTGGCCCGTGTGCCTGCTCGCGGCGAGCTACGAGCGGGTCGCCGGGGCCGCGGACGAGCTGTGCGCGGGCCTGTCGGAGAGCGAGCGCGCCGACGTCTTCGCCGGCACGGCCCGCCGGGCCTACCGCCTGCCCGGCTGAGCGCCGCATCAGGTGACGCGGAACGTGGTGTGGTACACCCGGGACTCCTGCGGCCCGAGCCAGATCATGCTGCCGTCCTCCCTGGCCGCCGCGTCGCCCGGCACGTGGTGGGTGGACGGCTCCAGCCCGACCGCGTAGTTGCCCGAGCGCAGGTTCAGCCACTCGAAGAAGTACGGGAACTCCGCCGCCCGCCACTCCACGCCGACCTTCATGCCGAGCCGGTCGTTGACCACCGCCACCCGGTGCAGCCCGTCCGCGCCGGGGACGAGCGCGTGCTCGTACACCTGCTCCACGAACCCCGGCGCCGGCCCCGGGAAGGTGAGGTGATCGGCCTTCTGCTCCGCCACGCTGTCGCTCTGCCACAGCGTCTCGCGGATGTCCGCCTCGAACCTGGCGCCCTCGTCGAGCAGCGGCCAGCCGAGGTTGATGTGATAGAGGAACATGTGCGGGGTGGGCTCGAAGCCGGCGTTGGTCACGGTGTCGACGAGCCTGATCTCGTTCCCGCCGAGGTCGGCCTCGATGCGGCGGACCAGGCGCAGGTTCTCGGCGAAGATCGCGGCCTGGCGCACCTCGCCCTCCGCCCACAGCACGCAGCGCTCGCCGTCCCAGCGCTCGCCGTAGCCGGTCAGCCGGGCGGGCAGGTTGCCCACGCGGCCGTGCAGCCCGTGCCGCACCGACTGGCGCGGCGGATAGCGGTAGGTGCCGGCCGGCACCTCGTCCCCGAACAGCGTGTGGTCGAGCCCGGCCGTGACGATGAGCCCGGAGCACGAGCGCAACCAGGACAGGCCGTCCTCGTCGGCGTACTCGTGCAGCCCGGGGTGACGGAAGCCGGTGGGGGAGCGCCAGCCGAACGAGCGCCCGGCGTGCTCGGCGTGCCCGATGTCCATGCACCGGTCGACCAGCACGTCGAACGCCAGCCCCGAGCCGGTCCTGAACTCCAGGGTCCTGATGCCCCGCTCCACCCCATCGCCGAGCGTCACCAGCCGGACCCCGCCGGCCGCGCTCAGGTCGCCGGTCAGCTCGGCCAGCCGCCCGCGGTCCGGCGTCATGCCATCACCCACCCTCCGTTGACTTCGATGGTCTGGCCCGTGACGAACGACGCGTCCTGGCCGGCCAGGAACGACACCACGGCCGCCAGTTCCTCCGGCCGGCCCCGCCGCTGGAGCGCCTGCCGGTCCAGGACCAGCCGCTCGTACGCCTCGGGATCCGGATGGATCTCCTCGGCCGCCGTGGGGAACGCGCCGGGCGAGACGCAGTTGACCCGGATCTCCCTCGGCCCGAGCTCGCGCGCCAGCGCCCTGGTGAGCGCCGCCGCCGCGCCCTTGGTCGCCACGTACGCGGCCAGGTCGGACCAGCCGCCGTGCATGGTGATCGAGGCGATGTTCACGATCGCGCCGCCGATCGCGCCGTTGCCTGGCTCGCTCATCTGCCTGGCCGCGTGCTGGGCCGCCAGCCAGTAGGCGCGCTGGTTGACGGCGTGCACGTCGTCGTACTCGGCCAGCGGCACCTCCAGGAACGGCCTGGCGGGGTAGACGGCCGCGTTGTTCACGAGGACGCCGACCGGACCCAGCCGCGCGGCCGTCTCCGCGAACGCGGCCTCGATGGCCGCCGGATCCCGCAGGTCGGTCTTCAGGTTGAGCGCGCCTTCGAGCGCGCCGGCGTCGCGGTCGAGTGCCGCCACCTGGTGGCCGTCGGCCGTCAGGCGGCGCACGATCGCCCGGCCGAGCGCCCCGGCGGCCCCTGTGACGAGCGCCGTGGTCACGGTTGCCTCCATTCCTTGTGCGGGTCAGTCCTCGCATGCCAGTCCTTGTGCGGGGTCAGTCCTCGCATGTCAGCACGCCCTTCGCCACCAACTCGGCCGTGCGTCCCGCCGGATAGCCCAGCTCGTCCATCAGCTCCCTCGTGTGCTCGCCCACCAGCGGCGCGCCCCTGCGTACCGAGGGTGGGGCGGCGCTGAGCCCGTAAGGGAAGCCGGGGGTGGTGACCGTGCCCTCGGTGGGGTGGTCGTAGGTGACGAACGAGCCGTTGTGCTTGACCTGCGGGTCGGCGACCAGGTCGGCGTACCCGTACACCGGGCCCGCCCACAGGTCGTGGCGGGCGCAGATCTCCAGCCACTCGGCGGTGGTGCGGCCGGGCAGCCGGGCGGCGACCAGGGCGGTGATCTCGTCGCGCCTGGTGTGGCCGTCGTCGTCGCCGTCCATGGCGGCCAGCTCCGGCAGGTCGAGCGCGACGGCCAGCGTGTCCAGCCTGGGCATGCCGAGCGCGAGGTAGCCGTCCTTGGTGGCGAAGACGCCGTACGGCGCCCTGATGTAGGTGTGGCCGTGCGGCTCGCGCCCGCGCCGCTGCGGCACCCCGCCGACCGTGAACACCGACAGCTCCTGCATCTGCACGGCGATGGCCGCGTCCAGCATGTTGACGCTCACCCGCTGGCCCTCGCCGGTGCGCTCCCGGTGCAGCAGCGCGGCCAGCGCGCCCTCGAACGCGCTGTAGGCGGTGATGGCGTCGACGGCGTACGTGCCCGCCGGCGCCGGTGGGTCGCCGTCGCGGCCGGTGCTCAGCATGGCGCCGCTCATGGCCTGCAGCAGCAGGTCCTGGCCCGGTCTCGACGTGTACGGGCCGGACTCGCCGTAGCCGGACATGGAGACGTACACGATGCCCGGGTTGACCGCGCTGATCGTGTCGTAGTCCATGCCGAGCCGCTCGGCGACGCCCGGCCGGTAATTCTGCAGGAACACGTCGGCCGTCGCGGCCAGCCGGTGGACGACCTCGCGGCCCTCGTCCGACTTGAGGTTGACGGCCAGGCTGCGCTTGTTGCGGTTGAGCGACAGGAACGAGGCGTTGACCCGGTTGCCCGTCGCGCCGCCCGCCGGGGCGTGCCGCTGCCACTCGCCGGTCACCGGCTCCACCTTGACCACGTCCGCGCCCAGGTCGCCGAGCCGCATGGCGGCCAGCGGGCCGGCCATGGCGATGGACAGGTCGACCACGCGGTAGCCGTCGAGAACGCCCATCAGCGGCCCTCGAACACAGGTTCGCGGCGCTCGGCGAACGCGGCCCGGCCCTCGGCCGCGTCGGCGGTGGCGAAGCAGACGGTCTGGAGGTCGCGCTCGTACTGGATGGCCTGCTCAAGCGGCATCGAGTAGGCGGCCCTGAGATTGGCCTTGGCCGTCTGGGCGGCGATCGGCGGGCGGGCGGCGATCTTCCCGGCCAGCTCCCGTGCGGCCTTCATCAGCTCCTCCGGCGGCAGCACGTCGGTGACGAGCCCCCAGGCCGCGGCGCGGGCCGCGTCGACGGGGTCGCCGGTGAGCAGCATCGTCGCCGCGTTGCTCGGGCCCGCCGCGTGGGCCAGCAGCGCCGACTGGCCGCTGCCGCCGATCCAGCCCAGCTTGATCTCCGGTGCGGCGAACGTCGCCGTCTCGGCCGCCAGCCGGATGTCGCAGGCCAGGGCCAGCTCCAGACCGCCGCCGTAGGCGTAGCCGTTGACGGCCGCGATGATCGGCTTGCGCAGGGCGCGTACCGCGTCGCCGTAGTCGCCGCGGTTGCGGAACTCCCACGGGGTGGCGTACTCGTCCAGTTCGCTGATGTCGCTGCCGACGCAGAACGAGCGCTCGCCGGCGCCGGTCAGCACCGCCACCCGGATCCCTGGGTCGGCGTCCACCTTGTCGAGGCAGGCGCGCAGCGCGGCGGCCATGTCCGGGGTGATGGCGTTGAGCTTGGCGGGTCTGTTCAGGGTGACGACGGCCACGGGGCCGTCGACGTCGATGAGGACGTCCAAGTGTTCGCTCCTGGGGTGGTCTCGTCTGGGGGTGGGCTCAGCGGCAGGTGCGTGCGTGCTGCTCTGGGCCCGGGCTCAGCAGCAGAGGCGTACGTGGTGCTCGGCGTCGGCGCGGGCGACCTCGACCACGCCGCGCATGGCCTCTTCGGCCTTGCGGTGGTGGCGGCGCCTGATCGCCTGGGCCACGCGCTCGTGGCCGGGCAGCGTCTCCTTGTTGTGCTCGACCGAGCGGGTGTGCACCTGGCGCACGGACCGCAGGGCGATGCTGATCATGTCGTAGATGTAGAGGAGCAGGTCGTTGTCCGCCGCGGCGAAGACGGCCTTGTGGAAGGCCAGGTCGGCCTCGATGAACGGCTCGGGGTCGTCGGCAGTGGCGTACAGCGCGGCCATGGCCTCGTCGACGCGCCGCACCGCCGCCGCGTCCGCCCGCTCGGCCGCGACCCTGGCCGCGCCGGGCTCCAGCGCGACGCGCAGGTCGGCCAGCACCCGGATGTCCCCGGGCCGCGGCTCCGGCTCGAACCGCCAGCTCAGGACGTCGGCGTCGAGCAGGTTCCAGGACTCGCGGGGGCGCACCCGGGTGCCCGCGCTCCGCCTGGTCTCCAGCAGGCCCTTGCCGGCCAGCACCTTCACGCCTTCCCGTACGGCGGAGCGGCCCACACCCAGGTCGTTGACCAGTTGCTCCTCGATGGGGATGGACGTGCCGGGGGCCAGCGAGCCGCCGACGATGCGGGCGCCGAGGGCGCGCACGACGCGTACGTTCCTGGCCGCGTCCCTCTGAGGTTCGGTTGCCACGAACCCGCACGCTACCCCCGGGGCAACCGATTTCCTAGAGCTTTCATCAGATGAAGCTGGAATTTCATCCGATGAAGTGACACGCTCTTAACATTCTTCACCCACGCTTGGAGATGCCGTGACGAAGAGACTGGGACTGATCCACACGTCCGCGACGCTGGTCGACGTGTTCGCCGAGCTGTGCGCGGAGCACCTGCCCGGCGTCGAGACGTTCAACATCGTCGACGACAGCCTGATCAAGGACACCGTCGCCGCCGGCCGCCTCACGCCACGCACCGCGCGCCGGGTCGCCGGCCACATCGAGGCCGCCGAGGCCGCCGGGGCCGACCACATCCTGGTGACCTGCTCCTCGATCGGCGCGGCCGTCGAGGCGGCCGAGCCGCTGACCGGCGTGCCGGTGACCCGGGTGGACCGGCCGATGGCAGACCGGGCCGTCGCCCTGGGCCGCCGGATCGGCGTGCTGGCCACCCTGTCCACCACCCTCGACCCCACCGCCGACCTGGTACGCCGGCGCGCCGCGGCGGCCGGCCAGGAGATCGAACTGACGGCCAGGGTCTGCGAGGGCGCGTTCGAGGCCCTGATGGGCGGCGACGCGGCCACACACGACGTCCGGGTGACGGCGGCGCTCGGTGAGCTGGCCGGGCAGGTGGACGTGATCGTGCTGGCCCAGGCGTCGATGGCCCGCGTGGCCGGCACGGTCGAGGCCCCGGTGCCGATCCTGGCCAGCCCGCCGCTCGCCATGGAACACCTGGCGAAGGCCATCGAGCGCGAGAGTCCGTCGGACCCTGGCCCGAACGATCGCGAGAACCCGGTGGACCCTGGCGCGGTCGATCGTGGGCGGGCGGGTCGGTGAGCATGGCGGCGGCCGGCCGTGAGCTGACCGTGGCGACGTACCGGATCCTCACCCGGCTGCCGCTGGAGCGGGCGGTGAGCGCGATCGCGGGTGAGCAGAGCACCGGCACGTTCGTCAGCGTCGCGGGGGAGACGGACGAGTTGCGCGCCCGGCACGGCGCCGTGGTGCTGGAGCTGACGGAGCTGCCCGGCCAGGACGGCGAGGCGTTGCCCGGAGCGCGCGGCGACGGGCCGCTCACCGCCGGCCTGGTCAAGATCGGGTTCCCGCTGGAGAACACCGGGCCGTCGCTCACGAACCTGTTCCCCGTGGTCGCGGGCAACCTCTACGAGTTGCGTGAGCTGGCCGGGCTGAAGCTGGTCGACCTGGAGTTGCCGGCCGCGTTCGGGGAGGCGTACCTGCCGGCGCGGTTCGCCGTCGAGGGCACCCGGCGGCTGGTGGGACGGCCCGAGGGTGTGCTGATCGGCACCATCGTCAAGCCCAACATCGGGCTGCGCCCCGCCGACTACGTGGACCTGGTGCTGGAGCTGGGGCTGGCCGGCGTCGACTTCATCAAGGACGACGAGGTCAACGCCGACTGCCCGCCCGCGCCGCTGCCCCAGCGGGTGCGCGCGGTGACCGCCGCCCTCGACGAGGTGGAGCGGCGTACGGGACGGCGGCCCATGTACGCGTTCAACATCAGCGACGAACCCGACCGGATGCTGCGCAACCACGACCTGGTGGTGGCCGCCGGCGGCACGTGCGTGATGGTCAACCTGAACGTCGTCGGCTTCCCGGCCGTCGCCATGCTGCGCAGGCGCGCCAGGGTGCCGATCCACGCGCACGTCACCGGTCTCGGCGCGCTGGCCCGGCATCCGGGGCTGGGGATCGGGCACGTGGCGTACCAGAAGCTGGCCCGGCTGACCGGGATCGACCACCTGCACTGCGGTGGGTTCCACAGCAAGTTCTACGTCACGGACGACGAAGTGGCGCGTACGGTGGCCGCCGTGCGGGAGCCGCTGCTCGGGGGGTTCCCGTGCCTGCCCGTCCTGTCCTCCGCCCAGTGGGCCGGCACCGCACCCGCCACCCTGGAACGTACGGGCACCACCGACCTGCTGGTGCTGGCGGGCGGCGGCATCCTCGGCCACCCGGACGGGGTGGCGGCGGGGGTCGCGAGCATTCGGCAGGCATGGGCGGCGGCGGTGGCCGGCGTGCCGCTCCACGAGGTGAACTCACCGGAGCTGACCAGGGCACTGGAACACTTCGGCGGGATCGTGACACGGTGACCCGGCTCGGCGGTGCCGGTGACTGGGCGAGCGGGGCGGGTGCTCGTGACGCGGTTCGGCGGGGTGGGGTGCTTGTGAGGCTCGGTGGTGTGGTGGGGGTTCCGTGACGCGGTTCGCTTTCGTGGCTGACGACTTCACCGGGGCGACGGACGCGTTGTGGCAGTTCAGGCGGTTCGGGCTGAGCGGGTCACTGGTTACGGACGTGGCGTACCTGCATGATCGGGACGACGTCATCGGCGTCGCCACCACCGCGCGTGCGTCGAGTGACCCGGCTGACGTGGTGCTGCCGGTGTTCGAGGCGCTGGCGGCGCTGGAGCCGCTGGTCATCCAGTACAAGATCTGCTCGACGTTCGACTCGTCGCCGGAGTCGGGCAGCATCGGGGCGGTCATCGCGGACCTCCACCGTGCGGGTCTCGCTCACGGCCCGGTGCCGGTGCTCGCCGCACAGCCGGAGCTCGGACGCTACACCTGGTTCGCGAACCACTTCGTACGGGCAGGCGACGAGGTGCGCCGGCTCGACCGCCACCCACCGACGCGAGACCACCCCGTCACCCCGGCCACCGAGGCCGACCTCCGGGTACGGCTGACCGAGCAGGGCGCGGGCCGGACCGGATGGCTGCCGGCGGTCCCGTCGCGGGAGGCGTACCTGGCGAGGGGTGAGGACGCCGCCTTCGTGGCGGACGCGCTGACGGACGAGCACGTCCGGGCACTCGGCCACCTCCTCCTCGCCGACGCCGCGACCCGGCCTCCGCTCGTCTGCGTGGGCTCAGGCGGCCTCAGCTACGCGCTGGCCTCCGCGGACGCCGCTTCCCTGCCGCCGGATCCGGTGGGAGGAAGTCTTGGCCGGCCGCTGGAGGCGGTGGGAGGGAGTCTTGGGCGGCCGCTGGAGGCGGTCGCGCCGCTGCTGGTCGTGTCGGGGAGCCGGTCGCCGGTCACCGGCCGTCAGATCGACACGGCGGAGCGGGCGGGGTGGCGGGTTCTGGACGTTGGCGGGGGAGCCTCGGGGAGCGTCTTCGCCGAGGTCGAGGAGAGCCTGCGTTCGGGTTGTCACACGATCGTGCAGTCGACGCGGGGACCCGCCCTCGACCGGGACGGCATCGGAGAGTCGCTCGGCCGGGTCGCCTCGGCGGCGGTGCGGGCCGGGCTCGTCCGGAGGCTGGTGATCGCGGGTGGCGACACCTCGGGACAGGTCGTGGCCGCGCTCGGGGCGCGTTCGCTGGACGTCATCGCCTTGCCGGCGGCCGGCGGCCCCGTGTGCGTGCTGTCGTCCGACGACCCGGCCTGCGACGGGCTCGAGGTGGCGTTGAAGGGCGGCCAGGTCGGCGCCCCCGACTACTTCCTACGCGCCGCCTCCGCGACCACGGCCTGAATCCCGCGACCCGGCCTGAATCCCGCGACCCCGGCCTGGAACCCCGTGACCACCCCGCGACCAAGACCACGCCGGGTGCGGCCGACCTGCCACGCACGCGCCGGAGCAGCGTCCCCCGCTGGGTGGGCGGCGACGGTGGATCACGGGTAAGGCCACTTTCCGCTCATGTGGCGGGCATCTTATCAATGATGGGGATCACTTTGCCCGGCCGTCAATTTTTGTCCGGATTCTGTGACACAGCCCTTCGGTCGATCACCTCAAACCCACGCGGAACGGGCATATTTCGGCAGGTCAGACGCTTGGTTGGAAGGCTTCCGTCTATCTTGGCGTCCCAATTGTGAGTGACCTTACCGTTATCCTGAACCGTTTCTGACTGTTACATTTTTACATATATTCTGCGCCTTGATCGCCATCTCTACGCCAATGTGATTTCAACATGTGGGATGGAGTTGCGGGGGCGCCTCTCCAGCCCGAGGCCATGCCCCTGGTCAGTTCGAACGGAGAGTAATGGGCAAGTACCTGCTCCGCAGGTTGGCAATAAATGTGATCTTGGTCGCCTTGGCCGCAAGCCTGGCGTACATGCTCGCTGCCACCACGATGAACCCGCGAGGCGCGTACGAAGGACGCCAGCCCCCGGTCGCCGAGTCCGTCATCGACGCCACGCTCGACTCGTACAACATGAACGACAAGACCCCCGTGCTCCAGCGCTACGCGACCTGGGCCAAGGGAGTCGTCACCGGGGACTTCGGCAAGACCTGGAAGGGCGGGTCGGTCAACAGCGAGATGGGTCGGCGCATCTTCGTGAGCCTCCGGCTGATGCTGATCGGCACGATCCTGGGCTTCGCCCTTGGGGTGGCGCTGGGCGCGCTCTCCGCGGTGAAGCAGTACAAGATCACTGACCGGTTAATAGGCGTCGGCTCGTTCGTGATCATGGCGATCCCCGTGCTCGTGCTGGCCACCCTGCTCGCCATCGCGACCTACAACGCGAACCGCGGGCTGGGCTTCACGTTGATCGAGTACACCGGTGAGTACGACCCACGGCTGTCGGGCTGGGACCAGTTCGTCAACCGGCTGAACCACCTGATCCTGCCGACCATCTCGCTCAGCCTCGGATTGATCGCCTTCTACAGCCGCATCCAGCGCAACATGATGCTCGACGTGCTCGGCCAGGACTTCGTCCGCACGGCGATGGCCAAGGGGCTGCGGCGCAGGACGGCACTGATCAAGCACGCCCTGCGGACCGCGCTGATCCCGGCCGCCACCTACTTCGCCTTCGCGTTCGGGACGATGTTCACCGGAGCCACCTTCACCGAGAAGATCTTCTCCTGGCACGGCATGGGCGCCTGGTTGATCGACTCGATCAACCAGAACGACGTCAACTCCGTCGCCGCGGTGACCTTCTTCGCCGCCGTCTGTGTCCTGACCGCCGCCTTCCTGTCCGACGTGCTGGTGGCGGCCCTCGATCCCCGGGTGCGGGTGAGCTGACATGCGATCGAAAGTCGTCCTCAGGCGCCTGCTGCGCAACAAGCAGGCCCGCTACGGCAGCGTCGCCCTGATCCTGCTGGTGGCCCTGGCCTACATCGGCCCCTACTTCGGCCCGTACGAGTGGACCGACAAGGACTTCCTGGCCTTCCTGTCGCCGCCCGGCGGCGACCACTGGTGGGGAACCGGCAGGATCGGCCAGGACATGTACGCGGTCACGCTGCACGGCATGCAGAAGTCGATCATCGTCGGCCTGCTGGTGGCCCTCATCTCCACCGGCCTCGCCGCCATCGTGGGCGCCTTCGCCGGATATTTCGGTGGATGGGCGGACAAGGCGTTGATGTGGGGCGTGGACCTGCTGCTGGTCCTCCCCAGCTTCCTGATCATCGCCATCATCTCGCCGCGGCTGCGCGACGGTTCCTGGCTGTGGTTCGTGGCGCTGCTCGCCGCGTTCTCCTGGATGATCACCTCCAGGGTGGTCCGCAGCATGACGCTCTCACTCCGCGAGCGGGAGTACGTCCTGGCCGCCGTCTACATGGGCATCCCGCGCTGGAAGATCATCTTCCGGCACATCGTGCCCAACCTGTCCTCCCTGCTGATCATCGACGCGACGCTCAACGTCAGCGGCGCGGTCATCGGCGAGGCGGCGCTGTCCTTCTTCGGCTTCGGCATCCAGCCGCCCGACGTCTCGCTCGGCACGCTGATCGCGGATGGCTCGGGCAACGCCACCGGCTATCCGTGGCTGTTCGCCTTCCCGGCCGGCCTGCTGGTGGCGCTGGTGCTCAGCGTGAACCTCATCGGCGACGGCCTGCGCGATGCACTCGACCCGGGGAGCAACTCGTGAGCATCTTGGAGGTCAAGGACCTCACCGTCACCTTCTCCGGCGACATCCAGGCGGTGCGCGGGGTGTCGTACGAGGTCGAGCGCGGCGAGGTGCTCGGCATCGTGGGCGAGTCCGGCTCGGGCAAGTCCGTCACCTCGCTGGCGGTCATGGGCCTGCTGCCGCCGAACGCCGTGGTCAGCGGCTCGGTCCTGCTGCACGGCCGCGAGTTGCTCGGCATGAAGGAGGACGAGCAGGTCAAGGTGCGCGGCAAGACGATCAGCATGATCTTCCAGGATCCGCTGTCGGCGTTCACGCCCGTCTACACCATCGGCGACCAGATCGCCGAGGCCGTCCGCATACACCAGAAGATCGGCAAGGACAAGGCCGCGAAGCGGGCCGTCGAGCTGCTCGATCTGGTCGGCATCCCGCACCCGGACGTGCGCGCCAAGGCGTTCCCGCACGAGTTCTCCGGCGGCATGCGGCAGCGCGCGATGATCGCCATGGCCATCGCCAACGATCCCGACCTGCTGATCTGCGACGAGCCGACCACCGCGCTCGACGTGACCATCCAGGCGCAGGTGCTGGAGGTGCTCAAGACCGCGCAGCGGGAGACTGGCGCCGGCATCGTGATGATCACCCATGACCTGGGCGTCATCGCCGGCATGGCCGACCGGGTGCTCGTCATGTACGCGGGCCGGCCGGTCGAGCAGGGCTCGGTGGACGACATCTACTACCGGCCGCGGATGCCGTACACGATGGGGCTGCTCGCCTCGATCCCCAGGGTCGACGGCGAGGAGGGGCCGCTGGTGCCCATCGAGGGCAACCCGCCGTCGCCGTCGGCGCTGCCGCCCGGGTGCCCGTTCGCGCCGCGCTGCCCGATGAAGGTGGACATGTGCGACGACGAGGAGCCGCCGCTGACGCCGTTCGGCGGTAACCGGCACGTGGCCTGCATCCGCTCGCACGAGATCGAGCACAAGGGCCTGACCGGTGCGGATGTGTTCCCCGTGCCGGTGATCCCGCCAAGCGAGGTCGTCCGCGTGCCGCGCGCCGAGCGGGCCACGGTGCTGGAGCTCGAGGACATGATCAGGCACTACCCGCTGATGAAGGGCGCGATCTTCAAGCGCCGCGTCGGCACCGTGTACGCGGTCGACGGCATCAGCCTCGACATCGCGGAGGGCGAGACGCTGGCCCTGGTCGGCGAGTCGGGCTGCGGAAAGACCACCACGCTGCAGCAGATCATGCAGCTCCAGCCGCCGCAGGGCGGCCGCGTGGTGGTGCTCGGCAAGGACAGCGCGAAGCTGGACAAGGCGGCGCGCAGGTCTCTCCGCGGCGACCTGCAGATCGTCTTCCAGGACCCGATGGCCGCGCTCGACCCGCGCATGCCGGTTTCCGACATCATCGCCGAGCCGCTGCGCGCCCACGGCGAGAAGGACGTGGCCGGCAAGGTGAAGGAGCTGCTCCGGCTGGTCGGGTTGTCGCCCGAGCACGCCGAGCGCTACCCGCAGCAGTTCTCCGGCGGCCAGCGCCAGCGCATCGGCATCGCTCGCGCGCTCGCGCTGGAGCCCAAGGTACTCGTGCTGGACGAGCCGGTGTCGGCGCTCGACGTCTCCATCCAGGCCGGTGTGATCAACCTGCTGGAGGAGCTGAAGAACAGGCTGGGGCTGTCGTACCTGTTCGTGGCGCACGACCTGGCCGTGGTCAGACACCTGGCCGACCGGGTGGCCGTCATGTATCTCGGCAGGATCGCCGAGATCGGGACGGTGGAGAACGTCTACGAGCGGCCGGCACACCCCTACACGCAGGCGCTGCTGTCGGCGATCCCGCTGCCCGATCCGGAGCTGGAGCGCACCAGGAAGCGCATCCTGCTCGAAGGCGACCTGCCCAGCCCGGCGGACCCCCCGTCGGGATGCAGGTTCCGCACTCGCTGCCCCAAGTTCGCCCGGCTCGGTGAGGCGGAGCGGCGGCGGTGTGTGGATGAGGAGCCCTCGGTTGACCGGCTCGCGAGCACCGTGGACCACGGCGCGGCCTGCCACTACGCGGAGGAAGTCGAGGTCATCACGGCCTCGGACAATCAGGAGGAAGAGTGAACGTTCGTTACCGTGCTGCCGCTGGGCTCGCGGGCCTGGCGATGGCCGTCTCGGCTTGCGCCGGTGGCGGCGGCGAGACCACGCAGTCCGACCCCCAGCAGTCGCAGCAGGCGCAGCAGCAGATGGCGGAGACTCCGTCCATCAGCATCAACCCCGTCGCGTACGAGCAGGTCAAGGACGGCGGGACGCTCACCCTCGCGATCGGCCAGTGGCCGACCCAGTGGAATGGCAATCACGTCGACGGCAACCAGGCCGACACGGCGACGATGCTCGACCCGATCATGCCGCAGCTCATGATGGCCGACGAGAACGCCGAGTTCACGCCGAACGCGGACTACCTGACCGACGTGAAGAGCGACATGTCGTCGGGCAAGCAGGTCGTCACCTACACGATCAACGACAAGGCCCAGTGGTCGGACGGCACGCCGATGACGTGGAAGGACCTCGAGACGACGTGGAAGGCCCAGAACGGCGAGAACGACAAGTTCAAGGCCTCCTCCACTGACGGCTGGGACAAGATCGAGTCGGTCGAGAAGGGCGACTCGGACAAGGTCGCCGTCATCACCTTCGACAAGCCGTACTCCGAGTGGCAGGGCCTGTTCAACCGGGGCACCTCGCACCTCTTCCCGGCCGAGCACATGGCGACGCCCGAGGCGTACGAGAACGACTACCTGCAGAAGATCCCGGCCACCGCGGGGCCCTTCAAGGTCGAGAAGATCGACGAGGGCACCAAGACGCTCACCCTCGTGCGTGACGAGAACTGGTGGGGCCAGAAGGCCAAGCTCGACAAGCTCATCTTCCGTGCGATCGACTCGCCCACCGCGGAGGTGAACGCCTTCGCCAACGGCGAGCTCGACGCCGCCTACATCGAGTCCGGCAGCCCGGCCGACCTGAAGCGGGCCAAGGAGGTTCCGAACGCCGAGATCCGCAAGGCGCTCAGCCCGAACTGGCGGCACATCACGGTCAACAACCAGAGCGAGTTCCTGAAGGACAAGTCGGTCCGGCAGGCAGTGCAGTACGCGATCAACCGTGACGTGATCACCCAGTCCGACCTGAAGGACATGGAGTGGCCGCTGCAGACGCTCGGCAACCACGTCTTCATGAACAACCACAAGGCCTACGTCGACAACTCCGGTGACCTCGGCAAGTACAACCTGGAGAAGTCCAAGCAACTGCTCGAGGCGGCCGGCTGGAAGCAGGACGGCGAGTACCGCAAGAAGGACGGCAAGGAGTTCGCGCTCGAGTTCGTCATCCCCACGGGCACGCCCGTCGCGCAGACGGAAGGCGAGCTCACCCAGGCCATGCTCAAGGAGGCCGGGATCAAGCTCACGATCCGCCCGGTTCCCCTCGACAAGTTCTTCAACGACTTCATCATCAAGGGTGACTTCGACCTGGTGCCGTTCTCCTGGATCGGCACGCCGCTGCCGCTCGGCAGCATGCCGCAGATCTACAAGACCGGCTCGGAGAGCAACTTCCCGAACGCCAGCGACCCGGCCGTCGACGCGGCCATCCAGGCGGCGGTGGACGAGACCGACCCGGCTAAGGCCATCGAGCTGGCCAACGCCGCGGACAAGCTGGTCTGGGACATGGTGCACACCATTCCGCTGTACCAGCGCCCCGACATCTGGGCGGTCAAGAAGACGGTCGCCAACTTCGGCGCCCGTGGTTACGCGTACTACGACTGGACGGCGATCGGCTTCACCGCCTGATCTCCGAACCCCAGCGACCCCCGGCCGGCGAGCCCCGGCCGGGGGTTTTCCTTCCCGAATAGGCTTGCCTGTACGCCCGGGTCGGCTTTGAATGATCTCCTACGCGTGATCTAGGAGGACCCGATGCGTGGCTTACGGGCGTTCGCCGTCGTTCTGACTCTTGTTCTCACGACTTTCGTGGCGGCGGAGCCGTCCATCCCGGCGGTCGCCGGACCTACCGACCCCGAGCCGGCCTCGCTGGTCACCCTGACCGTGCCGGACCGGGCCGCGATGGACCGGCTGGTGGCCTCCGGCGCCGACCTCACCGAGCGGGTACGCCCGCAGCCGGACGGCAGCATCCAGGTCGACGCCGTCGTCACCCCGAGCCAGCTCGCCTCGATGGGATCGCTCGGCGCGACCCTGGCGACCGGCACGCCGGCCCCGGCCCAAAGCAGGAAGAAGCCGCCGGCCACGCGGGACCAGATCGTGGTCGAGCGCGCGGTCTGGTTCGAGTCGCGCGACGGATACTTCCTGTCGGTCGAGGCGTCCAGCAACGCCGGGGAGGCCGCCACGCTCAGCGTGACGTGGAAGGGCAAGCGCGGCGCGACCGGGCAGGCGGAGATGGTCGCGTACGTCGACGCGGGCGCGTACCTGGGCCACCAGCTCAGCACGCCGGTGCCGGTCGACAGCGAGCCGCAGTGGGTCACCATCACCTCGGCCGGCGGTGGCAAGGCCGAGGCGCGGGTCAAGGAATGGCCGGACGGCGAGCGGCCGGACCGCACCGGACGCGGCTACCAGAAGGACTTCATCACCCAGTACATGCCTCCGGCGCAGCTCAACGAGCGGATCAAGGCGCTGCACCGGCGCTACCCCAAGCTCACCGACATCATCGAGTTGCCGAACCTCACCAACGGCTACCGCCGCAACGCCCAGGCCCTGATCGGCACCCCGCCGGCCGCCGCCGTCGTGGTCACCTCCAACGCCTACGGCTCCGAGGGCGGCAACGACCTGGCCGTCGAGCTGGTCGACCCGGGCGCGTCCGGCAGCGCGCTGCGGGTGACGGTGGACGGCAAGCTCGTCACCGTCAGCCTGGCCACCGACGGCTCCGGCGCCGTCACCAGCACCGCCGCCCAGGTCGCCGCCGCCGTCAACGCGACGCAGGGCATCGCCGTCAAGGCCACGACCTACCGGACGGACGCCGGCGCCGGCGTCATGGCGCCCGCGCCGCTCATCCAGCTGAGCGACTTCCTCAACGCGCCCGCCGACGTCCCCCGCGCGCCCGCCCAGGTGCTGGCCCTGCGCATCGGCAAGCACCGCGACGGCTCGCGCACCGGCGTGCTGGCCTACGCCCAGGAACACGCCAGGGAGTGGGTGACGCCGCTGGTCACCATCGAGGCGGCCGAGCGGCTGCTGCGCAACCAGGACCGCGACAGCGCCACAGGCAAGCTGCTGGAGCGCACCGACATCTTCATCGTCCCGACGGTCAACCCCGACGGCGCGAACTACAGCTTCTACGACTTCAACTCCCAGCGTAAGAACATGACCAACCACTGCCCGGCGCAGCAGTCCGACCCGGCGCTGCGCAACCAGTGGGGCGTGGACGTCAACCGCAACTACGCCGTGGGCTCGTACTCCGACGGCTACGTCGGCGGTTCCGGCAACTGCCAGAGCGGCACGTACTCAGGACCCGCCGAGCACTCCGAGCCCGAGAGCCGCAACGTCATCTGGCTGGCGCAGACGTTCCGCAACATCAAGTTCGCCATGAACGTGCACAGCTACGGCGGCTACTTCATGTGGCCTCCCGGCGCCTACAAGGCCGAGGGCCGGGAGGCGCTGCCCAGGCCGACGGCCGACCAGGAGGCGTACTTCCTGCGCGCGGCCCGCACCATCGAGGAGGCCATCGCCGCCGAGCGGGGCACGGTCACCTGGCCGCAGCAGACCGGTCCTGTGACGGACGTGCTCTACTCGGCGGCGGGCAACTCCGCCGACGAGCTCTGGTACGACTTCGGCATCTACGGCTGGGACTTCGAGGTCGGCGGCGACCTGTGGAATCCCGAGACCCGCAGGTGGGAAGGCGTGGGCTTCCAGCCGCCGTTCGCCGAGGGGCACGGGGAGGCGATGGAGTACGCCGCAGGCCTGATCTCGCTGATCAGCGTGGCGGCCGACTACCGCGAACGCTGATCCCGCAGCGGCCGGCCGCCCCTCAACGGCGGCCGGCCGCTCAGTCCTCAACCACGGCCGGTCGCTCAGTCTCAACGGCGGCCGGCCGGTCAGTCCTCAACCACGGCCGGTCGCTCAGCCTCAACGGCGGCCGGTCGCTCAGTCTCAACGGCGGCCGGCCGTGAATTCGCGCAGCGTCACCGGCGGGCGGCCGCCGATCCGCTCGATGCTCTCGGTCACCCCGTAGAGCGGGTGGTGGCCGGAGCCGATGAAGCGGAAGATCGCCCACAGGTGCGACAGGTGCTCGACCGCGACCGGGTCGCCGTAGAGGTCGAGCGCCCGCGCCTCCCACTCCTCGGGAGGCAGGTCGGCGTAGTCCACCCCGAACGCGTCCGCCGCCTCGCCCGCACCGGCCATCTGACCGGTCAGCAGGCACACCGGGTCGGCGGGACCCGGATCGAGCAGGAGGCCGGACGCCACCCTGGCCACGTCGGAGGAGGCCACCAGCGGGATCAGCGTGTCCGGCGAGCCGAGCGGGAGCGCCAGCCGGCCGCCCGCCCCCTGGACGGCGACGGCCAGGTTCTCGAAGAAGACCGCGGCGCGCAGGTGCACCGCACCCACCCCGGCCCAGTCGAACACCTGCTCCGACACCCAGTGCCGGCGCATGCGCGGGGTCCCGGCCTCGGGGGAGGCGTCGAGCTGCGACACCTCGACGACGCGCTCAACGCCCTCCTCCCTGGCCGCCGCCGCGAACGCGCCCGTGGCGTCGAGCAGCCCGGCCGTCACCGGGTAGGTGAAGTACGCCCGCCGGACGCCGCGCATGGCAGGCCGTACGGAGGAGATCTCCCGCAGGTCGCCGACCACCACCTCGGCGCCGCGCTTGCGCAGCTCCGCGGCCCGCTCGTCGTCGGAGCGGACGAACGCCCGCACCGCCGCGCCGCGCTCCAGCAGCAGGTCCACGACCTGCCGTCCGGTCCCTCCCTGCGGCCCACCGGCCGCGCCCGTGACGAGGATCATGATTCCGCCCTTCCAGGGAGAGTGAGAGTGAACAGGCCGAGCCGCTCCAGCTCACGCAGGAACGGCGCGGCGGGGAACGCCTCGGCCGGGCCGAAGACGCCAGGACGGCCGGGACCCCGGCCGTCGGCCAGCCGTACGGCCGCCTCCACGGAGGCCATCGCGCTGAGCAGCCACAGGTCCCGCCCGCTGATCTGCCCGGCCGCGCCGCCGTCCTGGGTGATGACCTGCACGGCGACGGTGAACTCCGAGCCCGCCCTGGTCCCGGCGTCGGCGTGCTCGCTGCTGAACACCTGCTCCTCCTCGAACGTGTGCGCCGTGAGCTGCGCCTCCACCCGCCGCGTCGGCACGTGCCTGGGCACGGTGACGACCTCGGAGAACGGCACGGGAGCGATCATGGTGCGGGGCCCGAGCGGCGGCGGGAACGGGTAGACCGCGTTGCGCGGCTCGACGTAGCCGACGTGCTGGGCGCCGTCGGTGTACGTGATCCGCCGCGTGTCGGCGAACAGCAACTCGGCCGTCCTCTTGGCAGCCGTGGTCAGCCGCCAGCCCGACACCGCGTACGCGCTGGTCACCCGCTCGATCCCGGTCAGGCCGTCGGCCACGGCCCCGGCGAGCAGGTCGCCCATGCCGCCGTAGAAGCTCATCGCGGTGACCATGGTGACGCCCGCCCGCCTGGCCGGCTCCGGCATGGTGTCGAACATCCACTTGGTGTGGTGTTGCTCCAGCGCGTGGTCGACGTAGTGGCAGCCGCCCTCGGCCGCCGCCCTGGCGACGGGCTCGCCGGTGTCCGCGAACGGCCCGGCGCAGTGGATCAGCACGCCCGCCTGCCCGGCGAGGTCGCGCAGCGCGGCGGGGTCGTCCAGCGGGGCCTGGTGCGCCCTGGTGTTCCCGCCCAGCTCGTCGGCCAGGGCCTTGAGCGCCCCGCCGTCCCGCCCGGCCACGATCACCTCCCGGCCGCCGGCTCGTAACTCGGCCGCGACCAGGCGCCCGGTGTGCCCGGTGGCGCCGTAGACGGCGATGTGCGGTGATGACACGACCCACCTCCATGATTCATACTGCGGGTACGTAACTGGTATCGAAGTTACGTACCGCGAGTATGTAAGTCAATGGGAGCACGATGATTCGCCGTACCCAGGCAGAGCGGTCGGACGAGACGACGGCGCGGCTGGTGCGTGCCGCGCGGGACCTGTTCGGCGGCGACGGCTACGCGGCCACGTCGATCGACGCCGTCGCCGCCGCGGCCGGGATGACCAAGGGGGCCGCGTACCACCAGTTCGGCGGCAAGGTGGAGCTGTTCCGCGCGGCGTTCGCCGGCGAGCTGGCCGACGTCGTCGCCAAGCTGGAGCGGGTCGCCGCCGAGGAGGACGATCCGTTGGCGGCGCTGAGCCGCGGCAGCCGCACGTTCCTGGAGCACTGTCTCGACCCCGGGTTCCGGCAGATCGTGCTGCTGGACGCGCCGTCGGTGCTGGGCTGGGAGGAGGCCCGCGAGATGGAGTACGACCACCTGCTGCGGATCCTGCTGGCCGGTCTGAGCGTGGCCGCGGAGGGGGAGGGGGAAGGGTCGTTGCCCGCCCGCGCGCAGCTCATGTTCGGCGCGTTGTGCGAGGGCGGCATGCTGCTGGCCCGCTCCGCCGACCCGGCGGCCGACCTGCCGCTGTTCGCCGCGGAGGCCGGCCGCTTCCTGGCAGCTCTGCGGCTCTGATCAGCCGTGCGATTCGGTCACCGAGCCCCTGAGAGTGGTCTGGCAGGACCAGCCGTTCGGGCCGTCGAAGCGGACGGAGTCGAAGAAGTCGCGGAACGGGGTGTAGAAGTTGCCCTTGCCGCGCGGGCCGGTCACCGCGGAGCAGCCGCCGTACGCGGCTTCCGAGAAGAGGTGGATCCACGAGTCGGTGCGGTTCCAGTCGGACTTGGCCCGGTCGGCCATGCCCAGGGCCGCGAGATCGGGGGTGTCGGCGTTGATCGCCGCCGCCACGTCCGAGACGGATGAGGAACAGCGCCTCACGCCGGACGCGGTCCGGTCAGCAGATGGTTTGGCGACTGTTGACCAGGGTGTTGTTGCGGAAGGTGGTGTTGATCCCGCACGGGTTCTCCGTGATGGCGGAGTCGGTCACCCGGAGGTTCTGGACGATGATGTCCGAAGAATTGGGGAACTCCGAGCGGGCGGCCAGCCTGATGTCGCCGGGCCCCTGGACACTGCCGCTCTGGGCGGCGATGTTCACGTTGTAGCAGTTCTCGATCAGGATCGCGTTGTTGCCGGTCTGCGCGATGTCCACCCGGTCGATCACGGCCCCGCCGCTCTCCGACACGCAGAAGACGCCGCGCCCGCCGCCGCGCGCGATGACCTGCCCGACGCGGATGTTGGCCGGGTACGAGTTGCCGATCCGCCCGTTCCTGTTGGCCATGCGGAAGGCCGCGTACCCGGTGCCGGCGCCGGCGTTCTGGGCGTCGACCGTGCCGACGGTGGCGTTGACGGTGTCGTTCAGCAGCAGGCCCGAGTGGCCGACGTTTCTGGCCACGACGGTGCCGACGGTGAGGCCGTCCACGCCGTACGTCTCCACGCCGTGGGTGCTGGTGCCGGAGACGTAGACGTTGTCGATGCGTACGTTGCGCGTGCGTACGCTCCGGTCGCCGTGGTTGTCGATCCTGACGCCCAGGCCGCGGGAAACCCGCAGGTCGATCTGGCCGAGGGTGACGTTGACGCCGTTGCGGACGAAGATGCCGTACAGCGGGGCGCCGGTGACGTTCAGGTGCTGGACCTCGACGTCCGTGACGCCCCTGGCGTACACGACGGCCTGGTCGCCCGAGCCGGAGCCGGTCACGTTGACGGTGCCACAGACGTCCAGCACCGTGTAGCTCGGCAGGGAGAGCCGTGAGCCGGCGCTCATCGAGCCCGAGCCGCGCACGACGACGCGCTGCTTGGCGGTGCGCCCGGCGGAGAGGCTGTTCACGGCGGCCTGCATGGCCGACAGCATGCTGGTGCCGGTGTAGACGGTCCTGCCGCCGTTGCGCGCGGTCCAGGTGCTGCCGCTCAGCGTCGCCTCCGCGTTGAACGAGCCGTCCCCGCAGGCCAGTGCGTTCGCGGAACGGGCCTCCGACGCCCGATCCAGCGCGCTCGTGGCGCTGGTCTTCGACGCCTGATCCAGCGCGCCGGCGGCATCGGTCTTCGACGCGCGATCCAGCGCCGCGGCTCCGGCCGGGGCGGACATGGCCGTGGCCACGAGGGCGATCGTCGTCACGCCGGCCGCGAGACCGATCCGGCGCCTGCTGACGGGCGTACTGCCGCTGCTTCGCATGCTGCGCTCCTGCGGTGGGGTATGGGCGCCGCCGCTGAATCGATTCACTCATCGCCAAACGTCTCTGCCTGCGAGAATGCGCGAGCAAATCCGATCCAAGGGTGGCTGATTCGTGGGGAGTATTGCAACGTTCAAATCGGCCGTCAACAAGGCGTGAAACTTACATGTGACAGGGGTTGTCGAGAGAATCCGCGCAGGACGCGGAAACTGTCGGTGGTCGCGTGCACACTCGCGGTATGCCCGACGCACCCCTGGAGCTCGGCGAGCTCTCCTTCTCCGACTGGTACGCCCACACCGACAAGATGGCCGAGGTCGGCTTCCTGACCATCGCCAGACGCCTGCCGTCGCTCGTGGGCCAGGCGATGCGCATGGCCTGGGGGGCCAGCCCGCGCGACACCCTGGCCACGATCGCGCTCAACCTGCTCGGCGGGGTGTTCACCGCGTTCGGGCTGCTGGCCACGACCGGCGTGCTCACCGCGCTCTTCAGCGAGGGGCCGACCCCCGAGCGGGTGGTGGCCGCGCTGCCCAGCCTCGCCCTGGTCGCAGGGGCGGCGGTGGTGCGCACGATGACGCAGGCCGGCGCGGGCTGGGCCCAGTCGCGGCTCACCCCCCAGATCGCGCGGCTGACCGAGGAGCGGCTCTACGGCCTGACCAGCCGGGTGCAGCTCGTCTCCTACGACGACCCCGAGTTCCACGACGCTTTGGAACGTGCCGGGGCGCGCGGCGTGGCCACGGCGGACTCGGTGGTGTCCTCGGCCATCAACGTCGTCACGGCCACCGTCGGCCTCGCCGCCGCGGCCGGCGTGCTCGGCGTCCTGCACCCGGTGCTGCTCCCGCTGCTCCTGCTGGCGGTGCTGCCCGACGCGTGGGCCGCGGTGCGCAGCGCCCGCATGCGCTACTCCACGATGTACTCCCTCGTCCCCGCCCGCCGCCGCAAGTGGATCATCGCCGACCTGCTGGCCCAGCGCGAGTCCGCGGCCGAGGTCCGCTCGTTCACGATGCGCGGCTTCCTGCTGCGGATGTACGACGCGGTGGCCACGGCCGAGCAGGAGGTCATGCTCCGGCTGGCCAAGCGGCAGATGCTCACCAGAGTGGCCGGCGAGGCGATGGGCGGCCTCGGCACGGCCATGGTCTACGTGGCCCTCGGTCTCCTGCTGGCCCTCGCCGCGATCCCGCTCGCCGTGGCGGGCACCGCCGTGCTGGTGATCAGATCGGGCCAGACCTCCCTGAGCAATCTCATGTACGCCACCAACCGCCTCTACGAGGAGGGCCTCTACTTCACCGACTTCCTGGAGTTCTGCGCCGACGCCGAGCGCCGCCTGGTCGGCCCGCGCCAGGCCGCCGTGCCCGAGGGGTTCACGCGCATCGTCGCCGAGGAGGTGACCTTCACCTACCCGGGCGCGGAGGAGCCGGCGCTGCGCGACGTGTCCGTGGTGATCGAGCGCGGCGAGGTGATCGCGTTCGTCGGCGAGAACGGCTCGGGAAAGACCACCCTCGCCAAGATCCTCTCGGGCCTGTACGAACCGGACGGCGGCGCCGTCCGCTGGGACGACACGGACGTGAAGGAGATGGACCCGGATGCCCTGCGGCTGCGTACGGCGGTCATCGCCCAGGACCACACCCGCTGGCCGCTGACCGCCCGCTACAACATCACCATGGGCACCGACAAGGGCGAGCCCGCCCTGCACGCGGCGGCGGCGGTGGCGGGCGCGGACGAGGTGGTCGCCGAGTTGCCGCACGGCTACCGCACCCTGCTCGACCGCCGTTTCAAGGACGGCCAGGAGCTGTCCGGCGGCCAGTGGCAGCGCATCGCCGTGGCCCGGGGCTTCCACCGCGCCGCCGACCTGCTCATCTGCGACGAGCCGACCGCCGCGCTCGACGCCCGCGCCGAGCACGCCCTCTTCGAGCGCGTCCGCGATCACTCGGAGGGGCGGACGGTGCTGCTGATCACCCACCGGCTGGCGAGCGTGCGTTACGCCGACCGGATCTACGTGCTCGACCACGGCAAGGTGGCCGAGCAGGGCGATCATGACACACTGATGTCACTCAACGGGCTCTACGCCGACCTCTACACCCTCCAGGCGAGCGCCTACCGATGACCGCATCACGAAGATGGACGAAAGTGTCGGGTCCGTAGACCTTCGGCGCTTGCCTGTGGCTTCGTCCGCGCGGTGTGCTGGATGAAGATCCGGGAGGAGACCGTATGCAGGCAGAGGAGAAGTCCGGCGAGGACCGGCCGGACTTCATCGACATGATCGGTGAGCAGCTTGCTTACTGGACATTCGGCCCGGACCCGCATATGTCCGGTGCGCCCGGCTCCAGCTACACGCCGGTCAGGCTGGTGGTCTGGACGCTCGTGGCGATCGCCGTCTCCGCCGGGGTGTCGGCGGTCAGGCTGGCCCTGTCAGAGAAGCCGCCGCAGGTTGGGGTGGCGATGGTGCTGATCCCGCTGCTGCTGCCGCTGATCGGCGCCCTGGCGCACAAGCCGCCCCGGCACGTCCTCGCGCTCGGGTGCGGCCTGGCGGCGGGCGTGGGCACGGCCCTGGCGCTGGGGATCGACGGCCCGTACTGGACGGCGTTCGCGGCGGTCTGCGCCGGGTTCCTGGTGTGTTCGGTGGTCTTCGCCGCCGTCACCGCCGGGTTACTCACCCGGCTCGTCACAGGAACCCGGCGCTGACTCACTTGCCGAAACCGGCGGTCAGACCGGCCAGGAGCTGGCGGCGGCCCACGACGTACAGCACCAGGATGGGCACCGTGGTGAGCACCACGGAGGCGAGCACCGCGGGCACGTTCACGGTGTACTGACCCTGGAAGTTCGCCAGGGCCAGCGGCAGCGTCTGCCGCTCGGGGCTCTGGGTGAGGACCAGTGGCAGCAGAAACCCGTTCCAGATCTGCAGCGCGTTGTAGACGGTCACCGTCACCACGGCCGGCCTGGTCAGGGGAAGCGCCAGCTTCCACAGCGTTCCCCACTCGGTGGCGCCGTCCAGCCGCATCGACTCGAACAGCTCCTTGGGCACGTCCCGGATGAAGTTCGACAGGATCAGCACCGACAGCGGGATCGCGAACGCGATCGACGGAAGGATCATGCCCAGCAGCGAGTCGTACAGGTTCAGCCTGATGATGATCAGGTAGACCGGGATGATCGTGGCCTGCAGCGGGATGGCCAGCCCCATGAGGAACATCGAGTTCGTCCAGCGCAGGAACCGCCCGTCACCGCCCCGGACGATCGCGTACGCCGCCATGAACGCTATCGCCACCGCGGGCACCACGGCGCCGACGGTGACGATGAGGCTGTTGAAGAAGTACCGCACGAAGTCCGACTCGATGACCAGCTGGTAGTTGGCCAGCGTCGGCTCGGACGGCGGCGCGAGCGGGTTCTCCAGGTAGTAGTTGCTCTGCGCCTTGAAGCTGGTGATGACGATCCAGTAGATCGGCACCATCACGATCAGCAGCCAGATCCAGCCCGCGGTGCCGGCCACCCAGTTGCGGCGCTTCCCGTTGACCGACTTCTTGCGGTGCCTGTGGTCTCCCAGGCTCATCTGCTCCGGCCCCTTCGTCAGGGTCGTCGCCATGTCAGGCCCCTTCCAGCTGGCTGGTACTCGAGCTGCCGCCGCCGATTCTGCGCAGCAACAGCGCCAGGGCCAGGCCCACGAGGACGAGGATGACGGCGATCGCACTGGCCGGACCCATCAGGTTGGCCTGGAATCCCCTCTTGTACATGTCGACGGCGAGCGCCCGGGTGGCGTCCCCGGGACCGCCCGCGGTCAGCACCCAGATCAGGTCGAAGAACGTCAGCGACCCGACCACCATGAGCGTCGAGGACGTGATGATCGTGTACTTGAGCTGCGGCAGGGTGATGCTGAAGAACTTGCGGACCCGGCCGGCTCCGTCCAGCTCCGCGGCCTCGTACATCGACCGGGGGATCTGGCGTACGCCGCCCTGGTAGATCAGCGAGTGGAACGGGATGAACTGCCACGACACCACGAAGATCACCACGCTGAAGGCGAGGACGGGATCGCCGAGCCAGTCCTGCACCAGCAGGGGGATCCCCAGCCCGGCGCCGAGCCCGAAGTTCGGGTCGAGCAACGCCTTGTACGTGATCGCGATGGCCGCCGAGCTGAGCAGCAGCGGGACGAAGTACATCACCGCCAGAACGGCGCGGTAACGCTGCGAGTTGGCCAGGAACACCCCGAGCAGGATGCTCGCCGGCGTCTGCACCGCCCACGACAGGGCCATCACGAGGAATGTGACCCAGAGCGCGTGCGGCAGCTGCGGGTCGCTGAGCACGGCCGACCAACTGTCCAGGCCCGTCACGCTGATGTCGCCGAGCCCGTCCCACGAGGTGAAGCTGAGCAGGAAGACCCCGACGAGCGGGACCAGGCCGAAGGCGGCGAAGAACAGCAGTGCGGGTACGGCCAGCCAGGCGAGGCCGCCACTCCGGCCACCGGGCGCGCCGTGGGCGCCCGGCGGCCGGTTGCCGCGCCTGGAGGGAGCTGCGTACGCGCTCACTTGCCGATGACCGCGTTCATGTTCGTCGCGAACTCCTGCGGCGAGATCGACAGCTGGAACAGCTTCGCGATGTTGTCCAGCAGTGTCTCGGCGGCGGTCGGGCTGAGGGCCTGGTCCCACGACTGGGCGAACGTCTTGGCGTTGACGGCGATGCCGTAGGCGAAGTTCAGGAAGTCGGCGTCCTTGGAGGAGGCGAACTCCTTGTCGGAGCCCTTGATGATCGGCACCGCGCCGGTCGTGACCCACTCCTTCGCCGACGCGTCGCTGATCAACTCGGTGGCGAAGAACTTCTTGGCGATCTCCTTCTCCTCGGGGGTCGCCTTGGAGGAGATCGACATGTACTGGCCAGGGTTGCCGACGGTGTTGCTGGGGTCGCCCGTGCCGCCCTCGACCGGCGGGAAGTTCATGTAGCCGAGGTTGCCACCGGAGACGAAGTCGCCGCCGTCGGTGGACATGCCGCCGTACGTCCAGCCGCCGTGCAGCATCATCGCGGCCTTGCCGGTGTAGAGCAGCGCCTGGTCGGCGTTGGAGTCGGCGGTGATCGAGGAGAAGCCCTTGATGAACCCGTCGGCCTTGACCAGCTCCTGCACCTTGCCGAGAGCGTCGATGGCGATCGGGTTGTTCCAGGCGTCCTTCTCCCCGTCGAACACGGCCTGGAACACCTCGGGGCCGCCCATGCGGTCGAAGACGAACTCCAGCCACATCATGTTGGTCCAGCGCGACTGACCGCCGAGCGAGAACGGCGCGATGCCCTGGGCGTTGAACTTGGGCACCAGGGCCATGATCTCGCCCCAGCTCTCGGGCGGCTTGGCACCGATCTTGTCGAAGGCCCGCTTGTCGTAGTAGAGGACGATCGGCTGCATCGTCTCGCAGGGCATCGCGTAGATCTTGCCGTCGATGGTGGCCGCGCCGAAGGAGGAGGGGAACAGCTTGTCCTTGACGGCGGCGTTCTGGTCGAACCACGACGTCAGGTCGTCGACCTGGCCCGCCTGCACGTAGCTGCGCAGGCCGCCGCCGCCCCAGCCCCAGATGAGGGTGGGCGCCTGGCCGGCCCCGATCGCCGTCTTGATCTTCGTCTTGAAGGCGTCGTTCTGGAAGGTCGTTCCCGTGATCTTGCCGTCGGGGTTGGCCGCGTTGAACCGGTCAATGGTGCTCTTGCGCACGCCCTCCTGTGGCTGGCCCGACAGGTACCAATAGGTGGCGCCGCCGCCACCACCGCTACTCGTGGCGCCGGGTCTGGTCGGCCCCGAAGTGCCGCAGGCGGCGAGCGCTGCTCCGATGGGCAGGCCCATCGAGAGGGCGAGGAAATTGCGGCGAGAGGTGTTCCTGGACTCCACGGTGTTCTCCGTACTCGAATTGCCGGGGGGCTGACCGCGGCTCGCGATCGTCGGATGCGGTGGCGGGCGGCCGTGGGCCGAGGCCGTTCGCGTCCACTCCTCCTTAGAGTGAGTTTGTCGAAACATTTGCGACATGCCGCGTGGCACGCCAATCTAGGTTTCGGCTAATGCCATGTCAAGACTGCTTAAATCGTGACCTGCCGGTTTTGGGCGTGGGTGTGTGTAAAGTACTCTGTCGCGGCGTTCAGCAGGTCATCTGGTGTCGAGGAGGTCTCGCTCGCAGGTCGCTCAACGACGTCGAAATATTTCGAAACTTCCGCTAAGGAGAGCAGCAGATGACCGCTCTAGATCGGACGCCGGCGGTGGACGGGGTCTTCCACCCGTGGCAGGACCCCGCGCTCCCCGTGGCCGAACGGGTCGACGCCCTCCTTGAGGAGCTGACCCTGGAGGAGAAGGTCGCGCAGCTCGGCAGCCGGTGGTTCGGCAACGACATGGAGCACGACGGCGACGCCGACCCCGACGCCGAGACGCTGAACGTCGCGCCGATGCAGGACGTGTTCGCGGCGTCCGGCACCGTCCCCTTCGAGGAGTCGATCCGGCACGGGCTCGGCCACCTGACCCGCGTGCACGGCAGCGCCCCGCTGACCCCGGCCGAGGGCGCCGCCGAGGTGATCAGGTTGCAGCGCGCGGTGATCGAGCGGTCCAGGCTGGGCATCCCGGCGATCGTGCACGAGGAGTGCCTCACCGGGTTCACGGCGTACGGGGCGACCGTCTATCCCGCGGCCATCGCCTGGGGCGCCACGTTCGATCCCGGGCTCGTGGAGCGGATGGCCTCGGCGATCGGGCACGACATGCGTGCCGTGGGCGTCCACCAGGGCCTGTCGCCGGTGCTCGACGTCGTACGCGACTATCGGTGGGGGCGGGTCGAGGAGACGCTGGGCGAGGACCCGTACCTCGTCTCCATGCTCGGCGCCGCCTACGTCCGTGGGCTGGAGGGCGCGGGGGTCATCGCCACGCTCAAGCACTTCGCCGGCTACTCCGCCTCCCGCGCGGCTCGCAACCACGGCCCGGTCCCGATGGGCCGCCGTGAGCTGATGGACATGATCTTCCCGCCGTTCGAGACGGCCATCGCCTTGGGCGGCGCCCGTTCGGTGATGAACTCCTATGCCGACGTGGACGGCGTCCCCGCCGGCGCCGACTCCTGGTTGCTGACCGAGGTGCTGCGCGAGGAGTGGGGCTTCACCGGGACCGTCGTCTCGGACTACTGGGCCGTGCCGTTCCTCGCCACGATGCATCAGACCGCCGCCGACACCGAGGAGGCCGGTGTCCAGGCGCTCACGGCGGGGATCGACGTCGAGCTGCCCGACCGGCTCGGCTTCGGGCAGCACCTGGTCGAGCGGGTGCGCGCAGGCGAGCTGCCCGAGTCGCTGATCGACCGGGCCGCCCGCCGCCTGCTCACCCAGAAGGTGGAGCTCGGGCTGCTCGACCACGACTGGACGCCGGAGAAGTCGGTGTCCGGGGCTCCCGCCGTCGACCTGGACTCGCCGGCCAACCGGGCCCTGGCCCGCGAGCTGGCCGAGAAGTCCGTCGTCCTGCTCGACGCCGGCACGGCGCTGCCGCTGCTGGGCGAGGGCCGGACGGCGCCTGGGCGCGTGGCCGTGGTCGGACCGTGCGCCGACGATCCGCGTACGTTCATGGGCTGCTACGCGTTCCCCAACCACGTCCTGCCCCGCCACCCCGGGCTCGGCCTGGGCATCGAGGCGCCCAGTCTGCTCGACGCGCTGCGGGCGGAGCTGCCGGACGCCGAGATCGTCCACGAACGGGGCTGCGAGGTGCAGGGCGGCGACCGCTCGGGCTTCGCGGCCGCGGCCGCCGCCGCCCGCGAGGCGGACCTGTGCGTGGCCGTCGTCGGCGACCTCGCGGGCCTGTTCGGGCACGGGACGTCCGGCGAGGGCTGTGACGCCGACGACCTGCGGCTGCCCGGCCTGCAGGCCGATCTGCTGGCCGAGCTCGCCGCGTCTGGCACCCCCGTCGTCGTGGTGGTCGTCTCCGGACGTCCGTACGCGCTGGGCGACGCGCACGCCTCGGCCGCCGCGCTCGTCCAGGCGTTCATGCCCGGTGAAGAGGGCGGCGCGGCGATCGCCGGCGTGCTCTCCGGCCGGGTCCAGCCGAGCGGCAAGCTGCCCGTGCAGATCCCGCGCGGCACCGGCGGTCAGCCGGGTACCTACCTCCAGCCGCCGCTGGGCGCCAACAGCGCGGGCATCAGCAACCTGGACCCGACCCCGCTGTTCCCCTTCGGGTACGGCACCTCCTACACCACGTTCGAGGTCGGGGACGTGCGGATCAGCGACGCCGAGGTGCCGACCGACGGAGAGTTCACCGTGTCCGCCCGGGTGCGCAACACCGGCGGCCGGGCGGGTGAGGAGGTCGTCCAGCTCTACCTGCACGACGTGGTGGCCCAGGTCACCCGGCCGGTGCGGCAGCTCACCGGGTTCGCCAGGGTGCGGCTCGAGCCGGGCGCGGACGCGGAGGTGCGCTTCCACGTACACGCGGACCGGACCGCCTTCACCGGCCGTGACCTGTGCAGGGTCGTCGAGCCTGGCGACGTCGAGGTGTTCGTCGGCACGTCCGCCGCCGACCTGCGGGGAAGTGGCCGCGTACGGCTGACCGGGCCGTCGCGGGTCGTCGGCCGCGGACGGCGGCTCGTCACACCCGTCGACGTGGAGGGCTGAGATGCCGCCGAGTCCCAGGCGCGCCACGCTGGCCACGGTCGCGGCCTCGGCCGGCGTGTCCGTCGCGACCGTGTCCAAGGTGCTCAACGGCCGCAGTGACGTCGCACCGGCGACCCGTTCGCTGGTGCAGTCGCTGCTGCGGCAGCACGACTACGTGGCGCCGTCGCCGCGCCGGGGCGAGCCGGCCGCACTCGGCACGGTGGAGTTGCAGTTCGACACCGACATCAACGCCTACTCCACGGAGATCATCCAGGGGACGGTGATGGCCGGGGCGGAGCTGGGCGTCGGTGTGGTCGTCAGCATCAGGGGATCTGACGAACGCACCGCCGCCTGGGCCCGCAACCTCGTCGCCGCCGGTCGGCGGGCGCTGATCGCCGTGACCAGTGAGCTGTCCACCGGGCAGCTCACCGAACTGTCGCGCGCTCAGCTCCCGCTGGTCGTGATCGACCCGCTGAACCTGCCGCGCGCCCGCGTGACCAGCATCGGGTCGACGAACTTCGCCGGCGGCTTCACCGCCACCCAGCACCTGCTGTCACTCGGCCACCGCCGCATCGCCTACATCGGCGGCCCCGCGAGCGCGGCCTGCAACCAGGCGCGGCTGCACGGTTACCGGGCCGCCATGGAGGCAGACGGAACGCCCGTGCTGCCGGGCTACGTGCAGACGGGCCACTTCCGCTACCAGGACGGCCTCACCGGGGCGGTGGCCGTGCTGGACCTGCCCCACGCGCCGACGGCGATCTTCGCGGGCAGCGACGAGACCGCGTTCGGCGTCATGGAGGCGGCCAGGGCGCGGGGCCTGCGCATTCCCGAGGACCTGAGCATCGTCGGGTTCGACGACACCCAGATCGCCCAGATGGCCTCGCCGCCGCTGACCACCGTGCGGCAGCCGCTGCGGGAGATGGGCAGCGTCGCACTCCGCACGGCGCTGCGCGTGGCGGCCGGCGAGCCCATCGACTCCCACCACGTCGAACTCGCCACGGAACTGATCGTCCGCGGCTCGACCGCCCCCGCCGCCTGAGCCGACCGCTCCAGCGGGGGTTCACGGCGGCAGCGCTCCAGCACCCGGTGCCAGAAGCGTGCGATCCGGCAACGGCGAGGCCGTCGGCCCGCTCCCGGCGGGTGTCACCTGCTGTTTCGCCACAGGATCAGGATCCACCGGGTACAGCTGCGCGGCTGAGCTCTTTCACCCTCGCCGGAAGGACCCGGCCGGGGTGGCATTCCCTGATTCCCGCGCCTCGGCGCGACGGCGGGCAGGGGACCAGACCGGGGACCCTCTGGAGAGCGTTATCAAGCGCGTAATCAGATGTCGTGCATATTTCGGGACAATAATTCTCGCTTTTGATGATTGTCAACGGAAGTGGTGGCCACTTTCGAAGTATGTCGGCAGTAGGGTGGTGCCATGTCAAGTGGATCGAACGGCCACGCCCCGGGGGCGGGAGCGCTGCTGGGCATCCTCAGGTCCGGGCGGCCCCGGACCCGCGGGGAGCTGGCCGAGCTGACCGGGCTGTCCAGGTCCACGGTGTCGCAGCGGCTCGACGGGCTGATCGAGCACCGATGGGTGGTGGCCGGCGAGGACTCGGTGTCCTCGGGGGGCCGCCCGGCCACGGTGTTCGCGTTCAACGGCGGCGCGCGGCTCGTGCTCGCCGCCGACCTCGGCGCCACCCGAGCCCGCCTCGCCGTCATCGACCTCGGCATGAGCGTGCTCGCGGAACGCACCGCCGAGCTGTCCATCGACCAGGGGCCCGAGCAGACGCTCGGCTGGGTCGCGGGGGCCTTCCAGGACCTGCTGAGCGCGGCGGGCCGCGACCTGTCCCAGGTATGCGGGGTGGGCATCGGCCTGCCTGGACCGGTCGAGCACGCCTCGGGACGGCCCGCGAACCCGCCGATCATGCCGGGCTGGGACGGCTTCGCCGTGCCCGACTGGCTCGGCGCGCGCCTCGGGGCGCCGGTCCTGGTCGACAACGACGTGAACGTCATGGCGCTCGGCGAGCACTGGGCCGCGCGGCCCGAGGTCGACCACCTGATCTTCATCAAGATGGGCACGGGCATCGGCTGCGGCATCATCTCCGGCCGCAGGCTGCACCGGGGCGCGCAGGGAGCCGCGGGAGACGTCGGCCACGTACGGGTGCCGGCGTCGGAGGCGCCCTGCAGGTGCGGCAACGTCGGCTGCCTGGAGGCGGTCGCCGGCGGCGGGTCGATGGCGGCGGCCCTGCGCGCGTCCGGGATCGAGGCCGAGGGCAGCAGGGACGTGGTGGCGCTGATGCGCGCGGGCGACCTCAGGGCCACCCGGCTCGTCAGGCAGGCGGGACGCGAGGTCGGCACGGTGATGGCGTCGATCGTGAACTTCTTCAACCCGTCGGTCATCGTGATCGGCGGGGACGTCGCGGAGGCCGGCGAGCAGGTGCTCGCGGGCGTGCGGGAGACCATCTACAGCAGGTCGCTGCCGCTGGCCACCCAGCATCTCGGCATCCGGGTCAGTCAGCTGGGCGACCGCGCCGGTGTCATGGGGGCCGCCGTCATGGTGGTCGAGCACGTGCTCGCACCGGACACCATCGACCGGATCATCACGAAGTGAGCACCATTGACCCGGTGACGGCGGCGTAGTAACAATGTGATCGTCTCGGGCTTCGCGGCAGTGGCATGCGCGTGGGGGCCGGGATTCCGCAGTGACGTGGTCGGCGCACGCGTCCCTCAAGGAAGGGAACCGCGCGTGAGTCATCCGCATGCACACGAAGAGGCGCTCGGCCGCCGGCTCGGACTCAACCGCCGCCAACTGCTCGCGGCCACCACCGGCATCGCCGCCGCGGCCGCGTTCGCCTCGCCCGCGCGGGCCGCCTCGCGGGGGACTCTCATCCCGCGCGGCAGACGCGGCATCATCCTTTACACCGTGCGCGACGCGATCTCGCGCGACCCGCTGTCCACGAACGTCCCGTCGGGTTTCCGCCGGGTGCTCGAAGCGCTCGCGGACATCGGATACAAGCAGGTGGAGTTCGCCGGATACGGCCAGCACGCCAACGCGGAGGGCGGGGCCGACCTGGAGACCGTCGAGGGCGCCAGACTGCTGCGCCGCTGGCTGGACGACAACGGGCTGCAGGCCGAGGGCAACCACGGCTTCATCCCCGGCTCGTGGCCGCTGTCGACGGCCGACCTCGACCGGTTCAAGCGGGTGGTGGAGATCGCCGGCATCCTCGGCCTCGGCCACGTCGGCACCGGCAACGACCCCACCGGGAGCGCGTACAAGGCCGACTGGGACGTGGCGGCGGAGAAGTGGAACCAGCTCGGCGAGATCGCCCGCGCGGCGGGGATCAAGCTGTACACCCACAACCACGACGCCGCGTACGCCTTCCTGCTCGACAGCGGCCCGCTGGACGCGCAGGGCCGGCCGACCCGCTCGTCCGGCATCCGGAAGCTGGAGTACTTCTTCGGCATCAGCGACCCGGCTCTGGTCCACTTCGAGATGGACATCTTCTGGGCGTACGTCGCCCAGTTCAAGCACAAGACGTACACCGCGCCGGACGGCTCGGTGCAGACCGACGTCTTCGACCCGCTGGCCACCGTGCAGGCCAGGGCCAAGCGGTTCCCGCTGTTCCACGCCAAGGACGGCACGTCCAACCCGGCCACCGGCAACGGCTACGACATGGTGCCGTTCGGCACAGGTGACATCGACTACCAGCGGTTCTTCGCCGAGCTGCGCTCCAGGGGCTTCCACAACCCCATGTACGAGCAGGACAACGCGCCCGGAGCCGACCCGGCGCAGTCACTCGAGTACGCCGGGCTGAGCTACCGGAACATGGCCGCCCTACGCGGCTAGCACGAGGCGGGCCCTCCTCGGCGTCAGGCGCCGCCGCCGAGGAGGCCGGCCTCGCTGAGCCAGTCGGAGGCGACCTTGCCGGGCTCCTCGCCGTCGACGTCCACCTTGGCGTTGAGCTTCTGCATGGTGGCGTCGTCCAGCTTGGCGATCAACGGCTCGAGCACCTTCTGCAGCGCCGGGTACTTCTGGTAGGTCTCATCCCGTACGGTCACCGCGGCGTTGTAGATCGGGAAGAACTTCTTGTCGTCCTCCAGGACCGTGAGGCCGAGTGCGGCGATCCGCCCGTCGGTGGTGAACACCTCGCCGAAGTTGCACGTCTGACCCTTGTCGGTCTCGGTGTAGACGACTCCGGTGTCGAGCAGCGAGATCTTGTCCTTCGGGATGTTCAGGTCGTACGCCTTGGACAGGCCAGGCAGGCCGTCGTCGCGGGTCGAGAACTCGGTCTCGATGCAGATGGAGACCTCCTCGGGCTTGGTCTTGGCCAGCTCGACCACGTCGGACACCGTCTTGACGCCCAGCTCCGTCGCCTTCTCCGAGCGGATCGCGAGGGCGTACGTGTTGTTCAGCGGGGTCGGACCGATCCAGCGGATCTTGTTCTTCGCCAGGTCGGCCTCCGAGGTGGCCTTGAACTGCTCGGCCGAGTCCTGGATCGGGGAGGCGTTCTTCAGGTGCTCGATCCAGCCGGTGCCGGAGTACTCCCAGTACAGGTCGATCTCCTTGGACAGCAGCGCCTTGCGGTTGACCACGGTGCCGCCCAGGTTGATCTTGGGCGTGATCTCCGCACCGTGGGCGGTGAGCAGGTGCACGGCGATCTCCCCGAGCATGATGTTCTCGGTGAAGTCCTTGGAGCCGACGACGAACTTCGCTCCGGCGAGCTCGTTACCCGCGCTGCCCGCCTCGACGGCGTCGCCGGCGCCGCACGCGCCCACCGCCGACACGGTCAGCGCCGTTGCGGCGATCATGGTGAGCGTCCGGCGGAGTGTACGGGAAAGCATGCAAAGACACCTCTTGCTATGTTGACGGGCTCGGGGATGGGGGACAGGTCACGCGGTCACATGCCGCGGGGCTTGAGCAGGGTCTCGGCGAGCCCGCCCAGCCAGTCGATGAGGAAGGCGACGCACGCGGTGAGCACGGCGCCGACGATGGTCACGGGCATGCGGTTCAGCTTGAGCCCGTTGATGATCAGCTCGCCGAATCCGCCGGCGGCGACGAACGCGCCCAGTGTGGCCACGCCCACGGTCAGTACGAGAGCGGTGCGCAGCCCGGCCAGGATCGCCGGCACGGCCAGCTTGAGCTCCACCCGGCGCAGGATCTGCCCCTTGGTCATGCCCATGCCGCGGGCGGCCTCGACGAGGGCGGGGTCGATCTGCTGCACGCCGACCATGGTGTTGCGCAGCACCGGGAGCACCGCGTAGGCGACCAGGCCGACCAGAGCGGTCTGGAAGCCCACGCCCATGAGGAACGTGCACAGCACCAGCAGCCCGATAGAGGGGATGGCCTGGCCGAGGTTGCCCGCGGTCAGGATGATCGGGGTGACGAACCGGTTGCGGGCCCGCGAGGCGACGATGCCCAGCGGGATCGCGATGGCCACGACCAGGGCGGTCGCCACGACGGTCATCTGGACGTGCTCGATGGCCTTGGCGATGATCACCGCCTGGTTGAGGCTGCGCTGCTCGATCGAGTCGAGCTCCAGCGTGCCGACCCAGGCGTACAGGGCGAGCAGCGCCACGAGGATGGCGGCGGGGGTGAAGAGGTGGCGCAGGCCCGAGCGGCGCCGGGGGGCGCGGACCGGGCGGGCCGTGATCGTCTCAGCGGTCACCGGCGGCCACTCCCTCGCGCGGGGCGGCGTCCGTGCCGCTCCCCGGCGGTGCGCTGCCGACGGCCGCGCACAGGCCCGCGTAGGTCAGCACCCCCTGCGGGCCGCTGCACCGGTCGGTGCCGTGCGCCACCATGACGTCCAGCGCCTCGCGCAGGCTGGCGTCGCCGGTGACCTGCGGGAGGGCGGGGTCGTGCACCGGGCTGTCCGCCGGCATGTCCTCGACGCGCAGCAGCGCCAGCCGCTTCAGCGTGGCGTCCTGGCCGATGAAGCCGGCCACGTAGTCGTCGGCCGGGTTCGCCAGGATGTTGGCGGGCGTGTCGTACTGCGCGATGTGCGAGTGCTCGCGCAGGACGGCGATCCGGTCGCCGAGCTTGATGGCCTCCTCGA
The DNA here is from genome assembly GCF_015645445.1 of Nonomuraea cypriaca. Classification (GTDB taxonomy): domain Bacteria; phylum Actinomycetota; class Actinomycetes; order Streptosporangiales; family Streptosporangiaceae; genus Nonomuraea; species Nonomuraea cypriaca. Next base: position 117,180 of record NZ_JADOGI010000004.1, read on the forward strand.
AGTCATGGGTGACGAAGATGATCGTCTTGCGCAGTTGCTTCTGCAGCTTGGCGAACTCGGTCTGCAGGTGCTCGCGCGTGATGGGGTCGGTGGCGCCGAACGGCTCGTCCATCAGCATCACGGGCGGGTCGGCGGCCAGCGCTCTGGCCACGCCCACGCGCTGCTGCTGACCGCCGGAGAGCTGGCGCGGGTAGCGGTCCCTGAACGTCGCCACGTCCAGGTTCACCAGTGCCAGCAACTCCTCCACCCGCTCGGTCCTCCTGGCCGCCGGCCAGCCGAGCAGCTTGGGCACCAGGGCGACGTTCTCGCCGATGGTGAGGTGCGGGAACAGGCCCACCTGCTGGATGACGTACCCGATGTGCCTGCGCAGCTCGTCGGGGTGCAGGCTGAGCACGTCCTGGCCGCCGATGTGGATCTCGCCGGACGTGGGCTCGACCAGCCGGTTGATCATCTTCATGGTGGTGGTCTTGCCGCAGCCCGAGGGGCCGACGAAGACCACCAGCTCGCCGGCGGGGATGTCCAGGGTGACGTTGTCGACCGCTGGGGCGGCCTGCCCCGGGTAGTGCTTGGTCAGCGCGCGCAATTCGATGCGTACGCCGGCTGGATCACGGTCGAACACGAAGCCCCCTCGGGGTGGTCAGATGTCGTACGGCGGCGAAGAACAGGTCGAACAGCACCGCGATGACCACGATGCCGAGAGTCCCCGCGAGCGTGGCGTTGAGCGAGTTGACCGAGCCCAGCCTGGAAAGCCCCTCGAAGATCTGGGAGCCGAGCCCCGGCCCGTCGACGTAGGCGGCGATGGCCGCGATGCCGATCAGCATCTGGGCCGAGACGCGCACTCCGGTCAGGATCAGCGGCCAGGCCAGCGGCAACTGCACCTGCAGCAGCACGCGGACGCGGCTCAGGCCCATCCCGCGGGCCGCCTCAACGGTCGCGGCGTCCACGCCGCGCAGCCCGGTTACCGTGTTCCTGATGATCGGCAGGAACGCGTACGCGGTCAGCGCGACCAGCGTCGAACCCCAGCCCAGCCCGGTGATCGGGATGAGCAGGGTCAGCAGGGCCAGGGAGGGGACCGTCAGGATGCCGGCGGACAGAGCCAGCGAGAAACCACGCGCCTTAGGCGTTTCGTACGTGAGCAGCCCGACGCCGATCCCGATGGCCGTGGCGATGCCGATCGCGATCGCCACAGCCAGGGAGTGTTCGGCGGCGGCCAGCGAGAGGGTGTCCCAGCGGGAGACCACGTACTCGCTGAACGTCATAGAGGAACCGCCTTCGCTTACGCTTGCATTGGTTCGTAAACGTACGTAATTGTTGCGGTCATTGCAAAATCTGTTGCGGCCACTGCAACTAGAGTGCAATGCTTTCGTTATGATCGGATGGGGATGACTGAGAAGCCATCTGTGTCCTCCGCCGGGCTGCGCCGGGACCTGGAGATCCTTGAAATACTCGCAGGTCACGGCAACGATCAGGACGCCGAGGGGTTCGGCGTCACCTGGATCGCGCAGCGGCTCGGGAGGGAGAAGAGTCAGGTCTCCAGAGCGTTACGCGCGCTGGAGAACGAGGGCATGGTCGAGCGCGACCCGTTGACCCGCCGCTACCACCTGGGCTGGCGCGTGTTCGCGCTCGCCGCGCGGACCCAGCAGTCGCGGCTCGTACAGGTGGCCGGCCGGTTCCTGCGCGGCCTGGTCACCACATTGGACGAGGACGCGTACCTCTGCGTGCTGCGCGGCGACCAGGCCCTGACACTGGTGACGATTCCCTCGTCGCGGGCCTACCACCGCATCTGGGAGGGCGTGTCGATTCCGGTGATCATGTCCGCCGCCGGCCGTTCACTGCTCGCCGACTGGGAGCAGGACCAAGTCATGGAGCTCCTGCGGGCCAGGCTGCCGTCCGGTCTGGACAGCGCGATCAGCAGTGAGGAGAGGTGGCTGTCCGACCTGAACCACGTCCGCTCCCACGGGTACGTGGTGACCGAGGTCGAGCTGGAGGACAGCCCGGTCGCGGTGTCGGCGCCGATACGCGACCATCGCGGGCTGATCGCGGCGGCCGTCAGCGTGAATTGCACGCGCGTGGCCGAGCCGGCCCGGCTGCACGAGATGGGCCGGCTCGTCGCCGGGGTGGTTCGCGAGATCTCCTACGCGCTGGGCCATCAGGGCGCGAAGCTGCTCGTGTGATCCGCCGGCGTTACCAGGCCGGTGCGCTCGGGTAGTGGACGGCGGGCGGAGGGAGAGGGCGCCGCGCCCTCGGCGCCTCCCCGTGGCCCACGACTCGGCGAAGGTGACGGGGATGGAACTGGTCGAGGAGACGCCATACCGGTGGCGGATCGAGCCCGAGGGGGCCATGCGGGTGCCCGGCGTGGTCTTCGCCACCCGGGAGCTGCTGCCCGACCCGGCGGCCGACCAGGCGCTGGGGCAGGTGGCGGCGGTGGCCACGCTGCCCGGGATCGTCGAGGCGTCGTACGCCATGCCCGACATGCACTGGGGGTACGGGTTCCCGATCGGCGGCGTGGCGGCCACGGACGTCGAGGACGGCGGGGTCGTCTCGCCGGGCGGCGTGGGGTTCGACATCTCCTGCGGCGTCCGGCTGCTGCTCGCCGACCTGCACGTCGACCGGCTCCGGCCGCGCCTGGCCGCCTTGATGGACGCGCTCGACGTGTCCGTCCCGCGCGGCATGAGCAAGGGCGCGGTGTGGCGGCTGGGCAGCGAGGCCGAGCTGGAGGAGGTCCTGGCGGGCGGCGCCAGGTACGCAGTGGAGCGGGGCCACGGCGAGCCCGGCGACCTTGAGCACTGCGAGGACCGCGGGGCGGTCGCCGACGCCGACCCGGCCGCGATCGGATCCCGTGCCCGTGAACGCGGCCTGCGGCAGGTCGGCAGCCTGGGCTCCGGCAACCACTTCCTGGAGGTGGAGGCGGTGGCCGAGGTCTACGACGAGGAGATCGCGCGGGCGTACGGGCTGTGGCCGGGGCGCGTGTGCGTGCTGATCCACACCGGGTCCCGCGGGCTCGGCCACCAGGTCTGCACCGACTCCGTGCACACCATGCAGGCGGCGATGACCAGGTACGGCATCAGCGTCCCCGACCGGCAACTGGCCTGCGCGCCGGTCGACTCGCACGAGGGCCGGACGTACCTGGCGGCGATGGCGGCCGCCGCCAACTACGGACGGGCCAACAGGCAACTGCTCGGCCAGGCCGCCCGCCACGCCTTCGACCGGGTCATCGGCGACGGCGGGCTGAGCCTGCTGTACGACGTGTCGCACAACCTCGCCAAGCTGGAGACCCACCAGGTCGGCGACCGGGCCAGGCGCCTGTGCGTGCACCGCAAGGGCGCCACCCTCGCCCTGCCGCCCGGTCATCCTGACCTGCCGCCCGACCTACGTGCCTTCGGGCAGCCGGTGCTGGTGCCCGGCTCCATGGGGGTGGGCTCGTACGTGCTGGCCGGGGTGCCCGGCGCCCCTGCGTTCGCCTCGGCCTGCCACGGAGCGGGCCGCCGGCTGAGCCGCCACCAGGCGGTCAAGACCATCACGGCCGCCCGGTTGCGGGCCGACCTGGAGCACGAGGGGATCGCCGTCCGCGGCGCGTCGGCCCGGGGGCTGACCGAGGAGACGCCCGGGGCGTACAAGGACCTGGACGCGGTGGTCGCGGCGTGCGCCCGGGCCGGCCTGGCCCGTACGGTGGCCAAGCTCACCCCGATCGGCGTCGTCAAGGGCTGAACAGACCTGTAGTCGCCGGGCCAGACATCGCGCCCAGACGTCGCGCTTCGGCGTCGTGCTCGGGCGTCGTGCTCGGGCGTCGTGCTCGGGCGTCGTGCTCGGGCGTCGTGCTCGGGCGTCGTGCTCGGGCGTCGTGCTCAGGCGTCGTGCTCAGGCGTCGGCCATGTCGTACTCAGACGTCGACCACGACGTGGGCCTGCCACACCTTGCCGGCCTGTCCGAACCGCAACTCGTGTACGGCGATCGCCTTTGGCATCGCGCCGACCTGCTCGACCGTCTCGACGGGCACCATGCGCAGCCGTACCTCGGCCCGTTCGCCGACCGAGGCGTCCACCGCCACGCGGTCATGCACCTCGACCTGGTACAACACCTCCTGCAGCACCGCGGCGAGCATGGCCTCGTCGCTCTCCCCGGTCACCGAGACGGGAACGGTCTCGCCGGGCGGGACGTGCGAGATGTCGGCGAAGCTCTCCACCAGCGCCCGCACCGCCTCGGCCAGGCACTCCTCCCGGGTGTCCGCCCATGCCTCCAGCGCGATGTCAGCGGTGTGCGCCACCGCCCGATGGCCTCTGCTCATCACCTCACTCCACCAGCGCCGTGTACGCGGGGGAAGCCCGGAGCCGTCAAGAAACCGTTCCTAATCAGTGATCAGGAGTGGGTCTTGGACCCGCGTCCCGGCACTGCGCGCATCCCGAACGGTTTTGGATGCACTGGTCTCCCGCGTTCCTCGTGTGGTCCCCGTTCGGGTACGTGCATCGTGTGCACGCTCCGTGACGGGTGGGCGGGTTTCCTCACGTCCTTGGTTACCTGGCTCGGCCTGGACGGTCCGATGCCCCACACGATCGCTCTGGTCATGTGGGGGCGGTGCCGTCCGTCGCCGGATCGGGTGCCCGAGGGCGCGTCGCCCGATCGCGATACCGGCGGCATCGTGACGGGACATTTCGCGGCGCGGGGCGACCAGCGGCTTTTGCCAGTGCCGGGCTCCCCACTGAGAGGTGTAGGCGGGATCGACCGCAACGATTGACTGTCCTGCCTCGGCGGCCATCGAGATCAGCCGGGCTTTGAGCTTGCGGGTGGGCATGCCGGAGATCAACTGGCGGAACCGCTTCTTGCGGCCGTGTTTCTCGCGGGTCTTCTCGGCGGTGAAGTCGAGGTCTTCAATCGCGATGGCAGCGACGCCGCAGCTCGTGGCCCAGTGCAGGAGGCGGGTGATGGCGTGCCGGATCTGCGCGTCACGGTGATCGGCCGGCCCGGACAGGTCGTAGGAGAAGCGATGCGGCTCACCGACCGGGTTGGTGGTGGAACTGCACACGGGCGGTGAACACGTACCGGCCGTTGCGGGCGTTGGCCAGGTGAGTGAGCGGAGCGGGAAGCTTGATCGAGACTTCACCGTCCGGCGTGACGCGGATCGTCTCATTGCCGAACCTCTTCCCGGACTCCCCGTCAGCAGCGAGGAACCAGCGCTCGGTCTCCCAGCGCTGGCGCCATTGCTCGGCGGTGAGCTGGGCAGCTTCGAGATGGTGACGGCGGCGAGCCAGCTTCTTGCCGCCCCGCACGACGCGGACGCGACCGGCTTCGCGGTCGGCCTGCTTAGCAGCCAGGCGATCTTCCAGTAGGTGCAGGCGCCGGGTCTTGGCGAACCACTCCTGCCGGGTGCGGTACCCGCCCGGGACACGCTTCGTGCCCTTCTCGCCGACCGGCAGCGACAGCCGGTGCTCGATGGTCTTAATGCCCGTTTGCAGTCCTTGGATGTGGGCGAGCTGGGCACGACGCGACAGCGCCCACTGGTCGTGGGTGGCCTTGGTGATGCTGCCTGCCCAGCGTGAGGAGGACTCCCCGGTCAGGTCTCGCTTGCGCCGCGCCCACGTGTCCGTGGAGTGCTCCAGCCCCTCGGCACACCGCTGTTTGAGATCCTTCGAGGCGAGCGAGCCAAGATGCGCACCCACCAGCCGCAACACCTTGTCGTCCTCCGGCGTGAGGCCCTTGAGGCGGGTGCGGATGGCGACACCGGACGGACTGAGGGCGACGAACGGCGGATCGAACACCAACTTGCCGTAATCCCCCAGGACCCGGCCTGTACCGAGCGCGCCAGACAAGAACCGACAACCGCCGCAACACCAGGACGAGGACGACCCATTCAGGCGGCAGACAAATCACCCGGCCAAGGAGAGAAACGCCGATGAGCACTGATAGATCCTCGAGTAGTTATCAGGCCTCTCACGGGTCACGCTCGACCCGAGCAGGATTCGCGCCGTGTGGCTGTTCCTCAACAGCGGCGGCGAGGTTTTCATCGACAACATCCGCGCCGAGTAGCCCCATGCCCCGCACTATGCCCGGGGCGCCGCATCTCCAGCGGCGCTCTGGCAGGGTGAGGGGCATGGCGTTCGGGGTTCGCCAGTTCGAGCTGGCCTTGATGCACCGGATGCGCGACCTCAACCCGGGGCGGGTGGAGGACGCGCTCCACGACATGGGCGCGTCCCGGGCGGAGCTGCGGGCCGCGCACACCCAGTGGACTCAGATGGCCCACTCCACCCGGGCCCCGAAGGGGATGGCCGCCCTGCGGATGGCGCTCGGGCCGCCGCCGTACCGGGGCGCGGCGCCGTTCGGGAGCCTGACCTGCGATGTGGCCCGATGGGTGTTGCCGTCGTGGCCTGACCTGGAGTTCGAGGTCCTGCTCGGCCCCGGCGGCGAGGTGTGGAACCAGTGGTTCGTCCGCCCTGGCGGCGATACGGCGCTGACCTTCGCGGACCTGGTCCCATGGGGGTGCGTCGTGGCCGACATCGGCGCGAGCTTCCCTGGAGCCTCCCAGACCGAGGGCCTCGCCCCGCACCACTGGGCGATCGACTTCCCCCACAACGGCACGCACTACCGCGCCCGCTTCGTATACGGCCTCTACCAACGCCTCGACCGGCCCTGACCCCGACGCTCACCTCGGGCCACCTCGACCCGGCCGAGCTGGTCGCGCGCCTGGAGGGCTACGAGCGGGCGGGCGTCGAGGCCCTGCCCGCGGACCTGCAGCAGGCGCTGTTACGCCTCCCGCGCGAGGTGGCTCCGGACGTGGCAGGCCGCGCCGGGGTCCTGGCCTTCGCGATCGACGCCGCCCGGTGGGCGGGTGCGCGCGGCACGATCCCGGCGGTCGCCGCGATCGCCGCCCGCACGGGGTCGAGCGGTTTCGTACGAACCGCCCGCCTCCTCCACGAACAGCTCCAACAGGCCTGACCCGGCTCCCCGACGGAGCGGCTCCAAGGAACTGACCCGGCTCCAACGGGGCTGAGCAGTCACGCCGGCGGCGGCCCGAGCCGGTCAGGCGCGGCGGGTCGGGACGCCGGCGAAGAGCAGGTGCTCGTGGCCGGGGCGGCAGACGAGCTGGAGGCCGACCGGCAGGCCGTCCACCGTCCCGGCGGGCACGGTCAGCGCGGGAAGGTCGAGGACGTTCCACGGGCTGGTCAGCGCGAGCAGGGCGGCGCGCACGGCGACTGGCGCGCCGGCCAGCTCGCTCTCGCGCTGGCCGACGAGCGGGGCGGTGAGCGGCACGGTCGGCAGCGCGAGCACGTCATGGCGGTCGAACAACGCGGCGGCGACCTCGGCGAGCCGGGTCCTGGCGGCCATGGCGCGGACGTACTTCCAGCCGGGCACGTCGGCGGCGACGCGCAGGCGTTCGAGCACCTCGGGGTCGAACAGCTCGGGCGCCTCGGCCAGCCGGGTGATGTGCACGGCCGCCGTCTCACAGCTCTGGATCGCCGCGTACGTCTCCCGCAGCTCGTCCGCGAACCCCTCCGGCGCCCGCAGCTCCTCCACCGGCCCC
>NZ_JADOGI010000040.1 GCF_015645445.1 Nonomuraea cypriaca
GGGTTCGGTTTCGTCCGCGGTGGGGGCCGGGGCCAGTGATGTGCTCCTGTCCAGCCCGATGACCAGGCCGAAACCGCCCCGGCGGCCGGCCTCCACGCCCGGGATGGCGTCCTCCACGATCGCCACGTCGGCGGCGGGCGACCCCAGGCGGCGGGCCGCCTCCAGGTACAGTCCGGGATCGGGCTTGCCAGGCAGCCCCAGCTCGGCCGCGTCGTTGCCGTCCACCAGCACGTCGAACAGGCGCATCACACCCGCCGACGACACGACGGCCCGGCAGTGCCTGCTGGCGGAGACGACCGCCGTACGACAACCGCGCCGGCGCAACTCGTGCAGCAGGTCCACCGTGGAGGGAAAGGCGGCCACCCCGTGCGCCTCGATCTGTTTGACGAACAGCGCGTCCTTGGCGAGCCCCAGCCCGTGTACGGTCGCCGCTCCCGGCTCGTCGTCCGGGCCGCCCTCGGGCAGGGTGATGCCGCGCGAGGCCAGGAACGCGCGTACGCCGTCCAGCCGTGGCAGCCCATCCACATAGCGCAGATAGTCGGACCGGATGTCGAACGGCGCAGAGCGCCCGCGCAGGAAACGATCGAACACGTGTTTCCAGGCGGCGGCGTGCACGCGGGCCGTGTCGGTGACCACGCCGTCGGTGTCGAAGACGACCGCTCGCAGCTTGGACAGGTCGAAGGTGGCCATGTCCAGGACGCTACCCGCGCACGCGCCGCCCAGCCCTCCTGACCGGCCTTTCCGGGCCTGTGCCCACGACGAATGCCATGGGCCGGTGGGCCGGGCGGGTCAAGAGCCGGTGATGCTGATGCCGGTGAACCACTCCGTGGGGACGCGGACCAGGCCCGGCGATCGCGGTACGACGGCGAGGTAGATCCCGGCGGTCTTCTGGACGGTTTTCCGCTTGAACCGCTCGCCGTGGCTCAGCGCGGCACCGTTGCGGTCACTGAAGTGCAGTCTGCTGGTGGCGCCTGGACGAGCGGTCATGGTGTTCTGCTGTGTGATGCCGTACCAGACGAGCGCGCCGCCGGCGGCGGTCCTGAGCGCGTAGATCTCCGGCGCCGGCTCGGAGCGGATGGTCAGCGTCCACTCGCCGTTGGCCTGCACCGTCTTGCGCTCGGTGCGGGCGAGCCTGGCCCGCTCCCTCGCGTACGAATCGGCCAGGAAGAGCCGGCCGGCGCCCCGGTTCTCGCCGAAGGTGTTCTGGAGGCGTGCGTGCGCCTGGACGATGCCCTGCGGGGAGGCGATGAGCCCGGTACGGTCGTCGGCCGCCAGCACTGTGGCGAGGCCGTTCTTGTCCCGCGCGGCGGCGGGCGGGCGGGACTTGGCCGGGGTGACGGACATGGCGACCATGCGCCAGCCGGCGGGCGTCTTCTTGAAGATCCCCTGGTGCCAGTTCTTGGTGCCCTTGCGGTTGTACTCGGCCATGAACCACGGTTCTCCGGCGACCTTTCCCGGTATGGCGAAGCGCGGCTTGACGATGGCCTTCGCAGGGGTGTCCACGCTCTCGCCGATCGTCGTGAGCAGTTTGCTCTCGGCCGTGCTGATCTGCGCGGCCAGCCCGGCGTCCGCCGCGCTCCAGTCCGTGCCGCCCTGCCGCCGGGCCTCCTTCGTAGCCTTGTCCCACTGGTCGAGGATCGCCCTGGCCTCGGTCGCCGACACGACGCCACGTGGTTCGGCGGGGGCCGCCGAGGACGGGCCGCCGAAGGCGGAGGAGGTGGCCTGCCCGCCGGTGCTGCAGGCGGTGGCGGACAGGGCGAGCGCGAGGAGCGCGACAGGTAACGGGCGGATGGTCATGGCGGTTCTCCAGAAGGTCGAGTCTCCCGGAGTACGCAGCCGCCGGCCGCCGGGGTTCAGGCCCGCCCGCCGCCATAACCAGAGGGTTGGTCACAGGCCGGTCAGCCCGATCCCGACCAGCACGAGCGAGGCGAACGAGGCGACGGCGCGCAGCGTGTTCCAGCCCGTCCACCTGGGCGAATAGTCCTTCCACGGCATCGTGCCCGCGTTGATCGCGTTGTTCATCGGCACGTTGACGGCCACGGTGACCAGGAACGAACCGGCGAAGTTCACGCCGGCGGCGGCGTAGAACCAGACATTCCCCGTGAGGAGCCCGGCCGCCAGCGCCGCGAGCGGAGCGCCGAGGAAGGCGACGTAGAGCCAGGGGTTGAGGATCTTCCTGTTGACGCTCCGCATCGCCGCCTCGGCCTGGGCGGGCTCGACGGCGTTCAGACCCGGCATCACGGACATGGAGAAGGCGTAGAAGAGGCCCGCGAGGGCGCCGTGCAGCACGAGCGTGACCAGAGGGAGTACCACCATGGGCTCATCCTGACGCCCGCGGGATGAGACGGTCCATCGCTCATACGCTCAATCCCATACGCGTGCCGCCACGGTCAGGCCAGGCGGGCGGGGAAGCCGCCGGTCGCGATCGGGCCCCAGCGGTCGATGTGCAGGCGGATCAGCGACTTGTCCTGGCGGCGCATGGCGGCGCGGTATTCGTCCCAGTCGGGGTGTTCGCCGGCGATGCAACGGTAGTAGTCCACCAGCGCGTCCAGGGCGTCCGGCATGTCGAGCACCTCGGCGTGCCCGTCGATCTGGACGTACGGGCCGTTCCAGTCGTCGGACAACACGCAGATCGACGTACGCTCGTCGCGGCGGGCGTTGCGGGCCTTGGCGCGCTCGGGGTAGGTGGAGACCACGATCCGGCCGCCCTCGTCCAGCCCGCAGGAGACGGGTGACAGTTGCGGCCGCCCGTCCGTACGGGTGGTCGCCAGCAGGCCGTGGTGCCTGGTGCGGACGAAGGCCAGCAGTTCGGGAAGTTCGACGTGGCGTGCGGTCGCGATGTTCGGAGCCATCTCGGAGTGCCTTTCGGTCGTAGTGCGATACTGATCCTTTCACCTTGGAGGTTTCTCCAGGTTTTGGGGTTTCGGGCGTTGACCGCAGCCCGGCGCCGACCAAAGATCGAAAGATGAGAGCAGTACGCGTACACGAGTACAACAAGCCTCCGGTCGTCGAGGACGTGCCGGAGCCGCAGGTCAGCGGGCCGCTGGACGTGCTGGTCGAGGTGGGCGGCGCCGGGTTGTGCCGTACGGACCTGCACATCGTCGAAGGGCAGTGGGCCGAGAAGTCCGGCGTGGCGCTGCCGTACACGATCGGGCACGAGAACGCCGGCTGGGTGCGGGAGGTCGGCTCGGCCGTGACGGACGTCCGGCCGGGGGACGCGGTGATCCTGCATCCGCTGGTCACGTGCGGGCTGTGCCGGGCCTGCCGGGCGGGCGACGATGTGCACTGCGAACGGTCGAGGTTCCCCGGCATCGACACCGACGGCGGCATGGCCGAACTGCTGCTCACCAACGTCAGGTCCGTGGTCAAGCTGGATCCCGCGCTGCGGCCGGTGGACGTCGCCGCGCTCGCCGACGCCGGCTTGACCGCCTACCACGCGGTGCGCAAGGCGGTTCCGCTGCTCTATCCGGGCTCGTACGTCGTCTCGATCGGCGTCGGCGGGCTCGGCCACATCGGCGTGCAGTGTCTGGCCGCCATGACGCCCGCCGAGATCATCGTCGTGGACCGGTCGCCGGCCGCGCTGGAGCTGGCCAGGGGGCTGGGCGCCACGCACACGGTCCTGGCCGACGGCCGGCAGGTCGAGGTGGTCGCCGAGCTCACCGGCGGGCAGGGGGCGCACGTGGTGCTGGACTTCGTCGGCGAAGGCGGCACCGAGGCCCAGGGGGTGGCGATGCTGCGGCGGGCGGGCTCGTACTTCGTGATCGGGTACGGAGGCCGCGTCGACATCCCGACGATCGACATCATCTCCAGCGAGATCAACGTGATCGGGAACCTCGTCGGCTCTTACAACGACCTGGACGAGCTGATGGCCCTCGCCGCGCAGGGCAAGGTCAGCCTGCACACCCGCACGTATCCCCTCGAAGCGGTCAACGACGCCATCGGCGACCTGGAGAGCGGACGCCTCCAGGGCCGCGGAATCCTCGTGCCGGCTTCCCGCTAGATCGGGCCCGCGCCGGTTGAGGCGAGGGTGTCCCGGTCAGGCGAGGGCGGCTTCGTCGACGAGGGCGACTCTGACGGCCGTGGGGTCGTCGGTGGAGAGGGGGATGGCGAAGATCGCCGACTGGTCGCGGGCGCCGTAGACCACGTAACGTGTCCCGTCCTCGTCCCACGTCTCGCGTACGTCCGAGGTGAGCCGGCCGGAGGCCGAGCAGTACGCGGGGCTGCGGCGGAGCAGGTGCAGCGAGGTCTCCAGCGGGACGTCGGCCGGCGTGGGAACGGCGAGGGGGCGGCGCAGGCGTACCAGGAGGCGGCGGGCCGGGGTGAGCCAGTAGCGGTCCAGCTCCGACGACAGGGCCAGCAGGGCCACGACCTCCAGTACGACGAGAGCCGGCAGCGGCGGGTACGCGCCCGCGCCGATCGCCGGCAGCGCGGCGGCGAGCAGGAGGCCCGCGCGGGCGAAGGCGCGCAGGTCCACAGGACGGGAGTGGGTGCCCAGGCAGCCGCACGACGCCGTGGGGGCGGCGACGTGGGCGTAGGCGAGGTAGGCGAGGAAACCGGCCGCGAGCAGCGCGGCGGCCACCCCGTCCAAGGGGTGGGCCGGCGGCAGCAGCAACGCGCCGGCCACCGCGAGTTCGGCCAGGCCGACGAAGCGGAGCGCCGGGACCGCGCGCGCCGGGCCGGTCAGCCGGGCCAGGGCGGTCTGCCCGGCCTGTGCCCGCATCCGCCGGCTGAGCAGCTTCATCAGGCCCGCCCAGAGGAGGAAGAAGGCGATCACGTACGGCTGCGACGCGGCGATCCCGTGCATCTGCGGCTCCTAGTGCGGGGAGAAGACGGTGGCGATGTCGACCTCGTTCGTGTCGGGCCGCCAGGCGCCCAGGATCTGCACGTGCTGGCTCACCTTCAGCAGCGACAGGTCCGAGGTGGGCGGCGACTCGGAGTGGATGGCGACCGACTTGCCGGGCACCACGTGGCACAGCACCTCGTGCCCGTTGTGGTCCAGGTGCAGCGTCTGGTCCTTGATGTTCTTGATGTGGCCCTTGATGTTGACGATGTTCAGCCACACCGACTCGGCGGCGAGCATCCCGTCGGGCATCCGCACGCCCCTGGCGTACAGGCCGTCACCGGGCCTGGCCTGGTCGAAACCGACCGGTCCCAGCTTCCACAGGCTCGTGCCGTCGACGACCCTGATGTTGTGGAACACCATGTTCGAGCCCAGGACGAGCAGCGTGTTGTCCTTGATCGAGCGGATCCGGCCCTCGGCGAAGTTGGGGTCGGGGGCGCCGGGCTCGATCGTGGGGCCCGTGGTGGCGAAGGCCGCCTCCGCGCCGAGCGAGCCCAGCGCGGTCGCGGCGACGACGCCGGCACCCCCGCCGAGCACGGCGGACTTGAGCACATCCCTTCTGCTGCGCATCGTTCGCCTCCTACGGCGTCGAGATCTCGCACGGCCGCAGGCCGCTGGAGAGGCTGGCGATCGCGCTGTACGCGGCCGGGGTCAGGTCGATCAGCCGGTTGTTCGCGCAGGTCGCGCCGCAGCAGCTGCGCTCGCCGCAGAACAGGTCCGTCTGCGGGCCGCAGTCGGCGATGGCGGTGACGATGCTGGTGCCGCTGCACAACGCCGTGGTGCGGTGGCGGAAACCGCAGGTCCGGCGCGACAGGCTGACGCCGCACCGGTCGGGGCGGGTGATCGCCAGGCAGTTGTCGGAGGCGTTGGGCCAGGCGTGCTGCATGCTTCCTGAGTTGCAGGTGCCGCAGGCTCCCTTACCGGTGCTGCTGCACGGCCCCCAGGCCGTGCCGCAGCAGAACCAGGAGACCTCTCCTTGGACGGGGCCGAGTAAGTCGGCGGGCGGGTCGGGGGATTTGCTACGCGCCATGCGCGTCCTCCTTGGGTGAGCTCTGGACGATCTCAGCGAGGTTTGAAGCTTTCCGACTCGATCCATGAGTATCATGTAAGAATTTTTCGTCAATGTCTTGATTTTTCGGGCGCACGCGGTTTTACTCCGGTTGTTTACTCGCGGTTTACGACAGCTGGAAGTGCCAGACGACTATCGCCGGCACGTCCGCTATGGCGGCCTTCGCCGCGTCCGGCGCCAGGGCGACCAGAGACCACGGCCACAGCTCCCAGGGGCCCGGCGTGGCGGGCTCGCGCGGCGGGTCCTGAGGCTGCGGGCGGCCGACGGCCGGCGTCCTCGGCTCGTCGCAGCGGCGTACGTGCAGGCCGGCTCGCAGTGCGGCGCGTACGTAGTCACCGATCCTGTGGTGGTACGTGGCCACCCGGCCCGGCCGCCCGTCCGGCAGGCGTACGGGCGGGATGATGCCCCGCGCCACGCCTTCGGGATGGATGTCCGAGATCACCAGGTGCCCGCCCGGCCGCAGCACCCTGGCGAACTCGGCGAGCACCGGCTCCAGCGACGGCACGTGCGCCAGCGCCAGGGAGCAGACGACCAGGTCCACGGCGTCATCGGGCACCGGCAGGCGGTTCAGGTCACCGAGGCGGAACTCGCCGTCCGGCACCCGCTTCCCGGCCCGCGCCAGCATGTCGGGCGAGCTGTCCACGCCGAGGATCCGGTGGCCGCGCTCGGCCAGGGCCGCCGCCAACCGCCCTGTCCCGCACGCGGCGTCCAGGGCGACGCCCACCGGCAGCGCGTCGACGATCTCGGTCACGATGGGCTCGTCGAAGTCGAACGCGGAATTGGGGCCGTCGTACGTCTCCGACCAGATGCGGTAACCCTCGACTGTGTCCACACGGGCGACCTCCACGCCCGCGTCCGCCAGCGACTCGTCGGCCAGCAGGCCGCGGATCTCGGCGAGGCGCGCTTCGACGAACGCGCGGTCGTGCTCTCCGGTGAACGAACGTAGCAAGGCGAGGCCCTCGAGACCGAGGACATAGGCCAGCGGATGCTCATAGATCACCGGCGTCAGCCAACCACGCGACCGGCGCGGGTGCCACCGGTTTTCGCGTCCGATCTGGGCTTACAGAAACCCTCAAATCTTGCCTGTCCGGAATAACGCGACCGGTGGTGGATAGGAGGTCAACGAGGGCTTTTCCTGTCCAGGAGGAGGAGGAGGGGATCATGGCCGTCACACAGCCGCGAGGGCGTGCCACCGCCGCATCCGACGGGAAGCCGCCCAAACGGCTCTCGCTGGACCTGCCGATGATCAGCATCCAGGTCAGCAGGCCGGACGTGCGGTTGCCGCACGTGGAGATGCCGCACGTCCAGATGCCGCAGGTGACGATGCCGCACGTCCAGATGCCGCGGATCAGCAGGCAGGAGATGGGTCACTACGTCGACGTGGCCCGGACGTTCCTCCCGCCGCCCGAGCGTGTGGCGTACTACGGGGCGCTCGGCGCGCTCGCGGCCTTCGGAGTCGTCGACTGGCCGATCGCGGCCGCCATCGGCGCGGGTACGATCCTCGCCCAGCGGGGACGGCGGCAGGAGGCGGCCGAGGCCGGTGCCGGCGGGCCGCGTGCGACGCCGGCACAGGAGGCCGCGCCGGGCAGGGCGGCCACCACCGCCACGACCGCCCCGAGCCGTAGAACGACCCGAGCGACCACGACCCGCAAGGCCGAGCCCGGTAAGGCAGAGGCCCGCAAGGCCGAGCCTGCCAAGGCCGAGCCCCGCAAGACAGCGGCTCGCAAGACCGAGCCCCGTAAGACAGAGGCCCGTAAGACCGAGGCGGCGTCCGAGAGGCGCAGGACTTCGGGGACGACGAGACGGAAGAGCACCTCGCCGAGCAGGTGAGCGACGACGCCGTAGACGGGAGGCCACATGGCGTTGTCCGGCCTGCTCACCGCTGACACGCTGCTCAACATGCTCCCCGAACCTGTGCGGAGCATCCTCCCGCGCCCCCGCCGGGTACGACCGTGCCCCGGCGGAGTCCGCATCGAACTGCGGAACATCGGCGGGCCGCGTACGGAGCGGCGCGCCCGCGCCCTCGAGGAGCGGCTGCTCACGATGGGCGTCCCGCGCGCCGAGGTGAACGGGGCGCTCGGTTGCGTGTTCGTGGCGTGCGACGAGCAGACGGCTGACCTGGACAAGCTCGTGGCCGTCGTGGAAGAGAACGACGAAGGTGACGGGGGCGCGGAGCCCGGCGTGCGCGACGGTGTGGAGCAGCAGGCCCGCGCCGCGGTCAGCCTCGCGGCGCACGTGGCCGGCACCGCGCTGGCCACGGCCGGCCTGCTGGCCCGCGTACCGAGACTGCCTGCGGCGGTCCCCGCCTTCCTGGCGCTGGCCGAGCACACCCCGCGCGTCCGCAGGGAGCTGGAGCGGCGGGTCGGCAAGCCGGCCATGGACGCGGTGCTGGCGACCACCAGGATCGTCACGACCACCTTGTCCATGCGGCCCACGTCGCTGGTCATCGACTCCGTCGCCGCGGCGGGACGCTACGTCGACGCGCGTGCCGGGCGGCGGGCGTGGGCGCGGCGCGAGGAGGAGTTCGCCGTCGAGGAGGGGTCGTACCGGCACACCAGGACCGCCACGGCGGCGCGCCCGGTCCCGCTGCCCCGGGGACCCGTCGAACGGTACGCCGACGCGGCCGGCTCCGCGGCGCTGGCCGCGCACGTACTGACCACGGTCGTCAGCCGCAGCCACCAGCGGGGCCTGTCCCTGCTGATCGCGGGGATCCCCAAGGCGGCCTGCCTCGGCAGGGACGCCTTCACCAGCGCTGCCGCCCGCGTTCTCGCCGGCCGCGGCGCGATCGTGCTCAACCGCGAGGCCCTGCATCGCATGGACCGCATCGACACCGTGGTCCTGGACGCCGCCGTGCTCACCACGGACGCGTGGACCCTCGACAGCGTCGTCCCCCTCGTCCCGGACGTGGATCTGGACGATCTGCACGCCCGGCTGTACACGCTGCTCGACCTCACCGACCCGGCGGCCCGGCGCGAACGCGACGGCTGGAGCGTGGCGCCTCACCCGAGCGTGGAGTTTCACCCGAGCGCCCACACGGAGGACGTGCCCGAGCAGTGGCGTGCGCAGGGGATCCGGGTGGTCGCGGTGGCGCGGGAAGGGAGCCCGGTCGCCCTGGCCGGCCTGGCCCGCGAGCTGCATCCGCTCGCCGAGGCCCTGGTCGCCGCGCCGCGGGAGAGGTGCGCGGTGGTGCTGGCCGGCGGGGAGCCCGCGCTCGCCAGGCGGCTGGGCGTGGAGCGTACCGTCGAGGGCGGCGCCCGGCTGGGCGCGTCGGTGCGGGCGCTGCAGGCCGAGGGACACGCCGTCGCCGTGGTGTCACGGGGACGGCGCGGATTGCGGCAGGCGGACCTGGGCGCCGGCGTGCTCGGCGCGGCGGGGCGGGTGCCGTGGGACGCCGACGTGCTGGGCGAGCTCGACGGCGTGCACCTGCTGCTCCGGTGCCTCGCCTCGGCCAGGACGGCGAGCGTGCGGGGCGTCTTCGTGGCGGCGGCAGGCGTGGTCGCCGGGACGGGGCTGTCGCTCCTCGGCCCGCCCTCGGCCGCGGTCTCACGCGCCGCACTGGTACGTGACGGCACGTCCCTCGCCGCCCTCGTGACGGGGGAGTGGGCCGGGCGGGGCGTGGGACGGGAGGCTCCGCCGATCCACGCGGACCACACACCCTGGCACGCCATGGCTGCCCGCGACGTCCTGGACCGGCTCAGGACCTCGCCGAGCGGGCTGACCGAGGAGGAGGCCGGCCGCCGCAGAGCCGCCCTGCCCCGCCCGGCGGCCGAGGGCCCGGAGACCCTGACCGGCGCGTCCCTCGACGAGCTCGCGAACCCGCTGACCCCGATCCTGGCCGCGGGCGCGGGCCTGTCGGCCGCGTTCGGCTCGGTCCTCGACGCCGCGCTGATCGGCACAGTGACCGTGGCCGGCGCCCTGCTCGGCGGCGCCCAGCGGCAGGGCGCCGGCCGGGCGCTGCACCGCCTCACCGAGACCACCGCCATCCGGGTACGGCTGCGCCGCCCCACCGGCGGGCTGGTCTGCTACCCCGACGTCCTGGTGCGGGGAGACGTGATCGAGCTGCGGGCCGGCGACGCCGTACCGGCCGACGGGAGACTGATCCAGGCGGCAGGGCTCGAGGTCGACGAGTCCACCCTCACCGGCGAGTCGCAGCTCGTCCCCAAGACCGCCGTGCCGACCGCGGCGCCCGCCATCGCGGACCGGGCCTCCATGGTGTACGAGGGCACGACCGTCGCCGCGGGCCACGGGCTCGCCGTGGTCGTGGCCACGGGCGAGGCGACGGAGGCGGGCAGGACCGCCAAGCTGGCTCAGCGGCGGCCACCGCTGAGCGGGGTGGAGCTGCGGCTGCGCGCGCTGAGCCGGCGGATCCTGCCCGCCTCGATGGGCGCGGGCCTGATGCTGATGGTCGTGGAGCTGTTCCGCGGCTCGCCGCTGTCCCAGGCGGTCGCCCCCGCGGTGAGCCTGATGGTGGCGGCGGTCCCGGAAGGGCTGCCGTTCGTCGCCACCGTGGCCGAGCTCGCCTCCGCCAAGCGGCTGTCCACCCGCAACACGCTGGTCCGCAACCCGTCCACGATCGAGGCGCTCGGCCGGGTGGACGTGCTCTGCTTCGACAAGACGGGAACGCTCACAGAAGGCCACATCAGCCTGCGCCGCGTGTCGGACGGCCGGGTCGACCACGCGGTCGACGAGGCGCCGCCAGAGCTGCGGGCGATCGTCGGCGCGGCGCTGCGCGCGGGGCCACGGTTCGAGGGCGGGCGCGCCATCCCGCACCCCACGGACCGCGCTGTCGTGGAGGGCGCCGGGCGGATCGGCATCACCCCGGGCGACGGGTTGCGGACGTGGCAGCGCGTGGACGAGCTGCCCTTCGAACCGGCCCGCGGCTACCACGCCGTGCTCGGCCGGTCGGAGTCGGGGCAACTGCTCAGTGTCAAGGGCGCACCCGAGATCGTGCTCACCCGGTCCACGAGCATCGTCGTCGACGGCAGGACCGTCCCGCTGACCGGGAAGATCAGGCGGGAGTTGGAGCGGGAGGTGGACCGGCTCGCCCTGCGCGGCTACCGCGTACTCGCCGTCGCGGAGCGGCCCGCGTCCAGCCGCGCCGACCTCGACGAGTCCCGCATCGAGAACCTGCGGTTCCGCGGGTTCATCGGCCTGGCCGATCCGGTACGCCCGACGGCCAAGCGCAGCGTGGAGCAGCTCATGGGGGCCGGCGTACGCGTCGTCATGCTCACGGGCGACCATCCGAGCACGGCCGAGGCCATCGCGGCCGAGATCGGTGCGCTGAACGGCATGCGCGTGATGACCGGCCCCGAGCTGGAGGAGCTCGACGACGCGGCCCTGACCGAGACGCTGCCCGGAGTGTCGGTCTTCGCCCGGGTCACGCCCGAGCACAAGGCGCGGATCGTCACCAGCCTGCGGGAGGCGGGGAAGGTCGTGGCCGTGACCGGCGACGGCGCGAACGACGTGCCCGCGATCCGGCTCGCCGACGTGGGCGTGGCGATCGGGTCGCACGCCGCCCCCGCCACCAGGGCCGCCGCCGACATCGTCATGGCCGACGACCGCATCGAGACGATCATCGACGCGATCGTCGAGGGCCGGGGCATGTGGGCCTCCGTCCGCGACGCGCTGGGCATCCTGCTCGGCGGAAACATCGGCGAGATCGTCTTCACCGTCGGGTCCAGTCTCCTGACCGGCCACAGCGCGCTGAACGCCCGCCAGCTCCTCCTGGTCAACCTGCTCACCGACATGCTCCCGGCGATGGCGGTGGCCAGCCGCCGGCCCAGCGCCACCAGCCCTGAGCGGCTGCTCGCCGAGGGCCCGGAGGCGTCCCTGGGCGCCGCCCTAACCAGGGACATCTACCTGCGTGCCGTCACCACGGCCGCCGCGGCGGCGGTCGCGTGGCTGCTCGCGCGGGTCACCGGCACGCGCGGGCGGGCGGACACGGTCGGGCTCATCGGCCTGGTGGCGGCGCAGCTCCTGCAGACCCTGGCGCTGAGCGGGCGGGATCGCCTGGTGGTGCTCGCCGCGCTCTCGTCCCTGGCGGCGCTGTTCGTGATCGTCTCGGTGCCCGGACTCAGCAGGCTCTTCGGCTGCCGCCCGGTCGGCCCGTTCGGGTGGGGGATCGGCATGGGGTGCGCGGCGCTGGCGGCGGTGCTGGCCGCGGCGGTCGAACGGCCGCGTCCGGAGTAGTCATCGGTCGTTCACCGGATGGACACGCGGTTCATACCCATATATACATCTATGTGCCGAAATATGGTGTTAACCGTTGTTCTGACCTGTGAGGTAGAGAGTTGTCCGAGTTCCTGGCCTCGCTGCTCGCCAAGGCCGCCATGATGCTGCTCGAAGCGCTGATCATGCGCTTCGTCCAGAGCCTCGCCACGTCGATCGTCAGCCCCGGCGGTATCCGGCTGGCCTGAGCACTCGTCCGTCAGGGTTCGCCGGAGCGTCGGCCGCGTGTCACCGGCTGGTGTCCGGCGGTTGCTAGAGATTCGCGCATGCGTAAATCTCTATTCCTGGCCGCCCTCATCGCCGCGACCGTGGCCGTGCCGTCCGGCCCCGCGTACGCGGATCCCGCCGTCACCTTCGCCCTGATCGGCGACACCCCGTACGGCGACGCCCAGCAGGCCGCGTTTCCCAGCCTGGTGGAGTCGATCGACGCCGACGCGGGCGTACGTTTCGTGCTGCATGCGGGGGACGTCAAGAACGGCTCCACCACCTGCGACGACGCCCGTTTCAGCACCCTCGCGGGGCTGTTCGGCACCTTCGACGACCCGTTCGTGCTGACCCCCGGCGACAACGAGTGGACCGACTGCCACCGCGCCGCCGCAGGCGGCTACCTGCCCACCGAGCGCCTGGACGCGATCCGCCGGATCTTCTACCCGGTCGCGGGGCGTACGCTCGGCGGGCACCCGATGGGTGTGCGGACCCAGGCCCGCGATCCGCGCCATCGCGACTACCGGGAGAACGTGCTGTTCACCCGGGCGGGCGTGGTCTTCGCCACCGTGCACGTGGTCGGCAGCGACAACGACCTGGCGCCCTGGAGCGAACTGCCCGGTGGCGACCGGCCGGCGGAGCGGACGGCGGAGTTCGAGGCGCGCCAGTCCGCCGCGCTGGACTGGATCGACAACGCCTTCGACGTCGCCGGGCGTACCCACGCGCCGGGCGTGCTGCTGATGATGCAGGCCGAGCCCGTGGAGACGTCCGGATTCGCCGAGATCAGGGCCCGCGTCGTGGAACGGGCCCGCGCCTTCGGCAAGCCGGTCCTGCTCACGCACGGCGACGAGCACGTGTACGAGGTGGAGCGCGGCTACGCGGGGGTGGCGAACCTGACCCGCCTGGAGACGTACGGCGACACGGCCGCGCACTGGCTGCGCGTCACCGCCGACCCCAAGGCGCCCGCCGTCTTCTCCTGGCAGTCGCGCACAGTCGAGTCGTGAAAAAGTGACACGAAAGCCCCGGCCGTCGGCGACGGCCGGGGCTTCGGACGTTGGCGCTCCAGTCGTTTCGCCGACTGGAGCGATGTCGAGATTAGGGCATTTAATCCTGTTTGTATAGATTCCGTTGTGAGATTTATTACCCACCCGGGCGATCGCGGGTCAGCTCCAGTACGTCCGCCAACAGCCCTGGCGTCGGCAGGATACGCAGGCCCTCGTCGATCTCGCGTTCCGCCCACTCGCGGTGGCGCGCCTCAGCCTGAAGGTCGAGCGCGACGCGGGCCTGGACCAGCAGGAAGTTCAGCCGGGTGGACAGCAGCATGGAGAAGTCCGCCGGTCGGCTGACGCGTCCTGGGCCGCCGTCGCGCACGTACGCGTCGTACATGCCGCGCATGGCGTCGAGGTCGGCGCCAGGGCCGTCGCAGAACCAGTCGAACAACGCCTGGGCCAGCTCCCGGCCCGGCGTGGCCGGCCCCACGTTGTCCCAGTCGACGACCACCAGCGCGCCGGACGGGCCGGCGAGGACGTTTTCCGGGTGCAGGTCGCGATGGCAGACGACCAGCTCGGCGGGGTCAGGCGGCGTGATCGCCGCGCACAGCTCGGGCAGCGTGGACAGCCGGTCGGCCAGCCGCGCCGCCCACGTCGCGCCCGACGCGCACAACCGGGTCCATTCGCGCGGGTCGGGAGCGCGGTGGAACCAGGGGGCGGGCGGTTCACCGCCCGCCTCGGCCGCCATGGGCGGGGCGCACCGGTGCAGCCGGGCGAGCAGCGCCCCCAGCTCGCCAGGGGTGCCCGGGGCCGTCAGCTCGACCGGCCGCAGCTCCACCCAGTCGTACAGGCGCAGCCACGCCCCGCCGGGCGTCCTGAGCAGGTGGCGGCCCGCGCGGTCGGGGTGGCTCGTGGGGAGCCGCACGCCCGCCGCGGTGGCCCGCCCCGCGAACGCCTGCTCCACCTCGATGAACGCCTCCGAGGGCGGCTCGGCGAAGATCTCCTTGAGCGCGTAGCGCGCCGGGCCGACCTCGAGCCGCCAGATCTGCCCCAGCGCGCCACGGGGCCCCTGGGCCACCACGACGTCCTCATCCCACCCGAACGTCTCCCGCGCGTACGCGACCAGCTCCTCGATCACACGACCCAGTATGGACCGGCGTCAGGCATTCTCCGCCTCCTTTTTGAGGCGGTCCAGCCAGGCGGCCAGGAGGCGTCGAGCGCGGCCCGCATGCCCTCGACGTCGGCGCGGACCGGCTCGCCGTCCCAGGACTCCTCCGTGTGGGACGCGCACCACGCCGTCCTCCTCGCCGAACGTCCACTGGTGTACGCCGTCGATGCCGTGCGCAGGATGGAATGAGCTCAGCCGCCCGGCTGGATCAGGCCGGACTCGTACGCGGCGATGACCGCGTGCACCCGATCCCTGGCCCCCAGTTTGGCGAACACGTTGCTGACGTGGGTCTTCACCGTGTGCTCGCTGATGAAGAACACCGCGGCGATCTCGGCGTTCGACAACCCCCGGCCCACCAGCGTGAGCGTCTCCCGCTCCCGCCCGGTGAGGAGGTCGAGCCCGGAGGGCGGCTTCCTGGGCCGCCTGGCCACCATGTCGTCGATCAGCCGCCGGGTCACGGCGGGCGCGAGCAGCGACTCCCCGGCCGCCACGACCTGGACGGCGCGTACCAGGTCGTCCCTGCGCACGTCCTTCAGCAGGAAGCCGCTCGCGCCCGCGCGGAGGGCGTCGTACACGTAGTCGTCCTGGTCGAACGTGGTCAGCATGAGGACGCGGGTGTCCGTTTCGCCGCACACCACCCGGGCGGCGTCGATGCCATCCATTCCCGGCATCCGGATGTCGAGGAGCAGCACCTGGGGCCGGTGCGCGCGGACGGCCTCGATCGCCTCGAAGCCGTCGCCCGCCTCGGCGACCACGGAGATGTCCGGCTGCGTGTCCAGGATCAGCGCGAATCCGCTGCGTACCAGCTCCTGGTCGTCGGCGACCACGACGGTGACGGTCATCCGGTCACCGGCAGGCGTACCGAGACCTGGAATCCCCGGCCGGAAGGGACGGGACCGAAGGAGGCGCTGCCGCCGCACGCGGCGGCCCGCTCCCTGATGCCGATCAGCCCCTGGCCGCGGCCAGGAACAGGTACGCGCCCGCGGCCGTCGTCCGTCACGGTGAGCCGCAGCGCGTCCCGCTCCCAGGCCAGCCTGACCTCCGCCGACCGGGCGGCGGCGTGCTTGACGATGTTCGTGAGGGACTCCTGGACGATGCGGTAGGCGGCGACCTCGGTGTCATGTGACAGTTCGAGCCGGGTTCCCGTCTCGACGAGGGTCGCCTGGGCGACCCGGTCCACCAGTTCGGGGAGGCGCTCCAGCGTGGGTTGCGGGGCGAGCGAGCCCTCCGTCTCCTTGAGCAGCCCGAGCATCCTGCGCAACTGCCCCATGGCCTCCCTGCCGCTGGCGGCGATCGCGTCGAAAGCCGCCTCGGCCCGCTCCGGCCGGGTGCGTACGGTGAGCGGACCGGCCTCCGCCTGGACCACCATGATGCTGACCGCGTGGGCGAGTATGTCGTGCATGTCCCTGGCGATCCGCGCCCGCTCCTGCTGCGCCGCCCGCTCGGCGGCCAGCTCACGCTCGCGTTCGAGCCGCATCGCGCGCTCCCGTAACGCGTGCGACTGCTCCCTGGTCAGGAGCGCCACCCGGCCCAGGGCGTAGGCCGCCACCCACATCGCCATCGTCCGCACGAACGTCTCGACCGACCCGGCGAACAACAGCGTCCCTGCCACCGTGACCACGATCGCCACCAGCCGGTGCGCCGGTGGCGACCGGTGGGCGACGGTGTGGACGGCGACCAGCCATCCGTACCAGATCGGCTGGTTCGGACCGCCGCCGAGCAGGTCGTAGCAGGGGATAGCGATCAGGATGGCGAACATCGCCGCGAGCGGGAACCGGCGCCGCAGCAGGAGCGGCAGCGAGGCCGCCAGCACGGGCAGCAGGAGCGCGCCCGGCCACCCCCGGCCCGCCGACGTGAACGGCGCGAGCTGCGCGGCCAGCACACCGGCCGTCAACACGAGGTCGACCAGGGCGGGCGGCAGCGCACGGAGTCTGTCCAGAAGCGCCATGAGGACAAGTAACCACAGCCGCCGCCCCAGCACATCACCGGCGAGAGGGACTTCCCTCCCTCCCGGGGGCGAGCGGCAGGATCGCCCCGGCCGGTGATCACATTTCCCCGCCGGGGGCGGACCGTGGTCGGCATGAACCTCACAGCGAAGTCCTTCGTCCTCGCCCCGCTTCTCGCCCTGGTCTACGGCGTGGTCAACCTCCTCGACGGGCTCGACGGCTCGCACGGCCCCGGGGTCGCGTGGACGGCCGGGCACCTCGCCTTCCTCGCCGCACTGGCGCTGTTCGTACCGCTCGTCCTCGAACTCGCCCGCGGGGCGGGGAACCGGCGGGCGGCGGTCGCGGTCGCGGTGTTCAGCCTGGCCGGGATCGCCGCCGCCGTGGTCCAGTTCGCCATCGACCTGGTCATCGGGCTCGTCGCGGCGGACCGGACGGAGATGGGCGCGCTCTTCGACCAGGTCCAGCAGGTGCCCGGGGTGGAGCTCGCGGTCTATGTCGCCGGGCCGATGCTCTTCTACGCCGGTCTCGTCGCGCTGGTCGGCATGCGGAGCGGCTGGTGGCGCGCGGCGCTCATCGCGGCCGGCGTCGGCGCCGTGGTCGTCAGCAGGGATCTCCTCCCGCTCAGCGCCCTGCTCAACCTCGCCGTGCTCGCCCCGCTCGGGCGCCCGAGGGCGGCCCGCTTTAGACCAAATCAGTATGAGATGCGACGATCAGAGCCGATTGACCACTGAGCGATTGGCGAATGCATTGACAGTCGAACACGGCCGCAAGGCCCTCGTGGTGCGGGGTGGCTGGGAAGGGCACGCCCCGCACGAGGCCACCGACCTCTTCGTCCCCTTCCTCGAAAAGCAGGGGTACGAGGTGACCCGTGCGGATTCCCCGGCACCGTACGCGGACGCCGCCTTCATGGCCGGTGTCGACCTCGTCGTGCAGTGCCACACCATGGGCACGATCGAGCCCGCCGAGCTCAAGGGCCTGGAGGCCGCGATCAACGCGGGCACCGGAATGGCCGGCTGGCACGGCGGCATCGCCGACTCCTTCCGCAACTCCTCCGACTACCTGCACCTCATCGGCGGTCAGTTCGCCTGCCACCCGGGCAAGGATCCGGCCGAGCGGGAGGGGTCGCAGGCCGACAACTACGTCCCGTACACCGTGAACATGCTGCCCGAGGCCGGCACCCACCCCATCACCGAGGGCATCGCGGACTTCGACCTCGTCACCGAGCAGTACTGGGTCCTGACGGACGACTACATCGACGTGCTGGCGACGACGACACAGAAGGTCCGCTCGTGGGACCCCTGGCACCGGGAGGTCACCTCGCCCGCGATCTGGACCCGCCGGTGGGGGAACGGCCGGATCTTCGTCACGACTCCCGGGCACAGCGTCGACGTGCTGCTGCACGACAGCGTGCGGACCATCATCGAGAGGGGCATGCTGTGGGCCAGCCGGTGAACGTCGGCGTCGTCGGCTGCGGCGCCATCTCGGCGCAGTACTTCCAGACCATCGAACGGCTGCCGCAGTTGCGCCTGGTGGCCGTCGCCGACCTGGACCTCGACCGGGCCAGGGAAGCGGTGCGGACCTACGCGGGCGTCGACGTGACGACCGTGGTGGAGCTGGTGGCGGATCCGCGGATCGACATCGTGCTCAATCTCACCATTCCGGCCGCCCACGCCGAGATCGCGCTCCAGGCGATCGCGGCGGGCAAGGAGGTCTACTGCGAGAAGCCCCTCGCCGTGACCGCGGCCGACGCCGGGCGCATCCTGGAGGCGGCCGGCGCCGCCGGGCTCCGCGTGGGGTGCGCGCCTGACACGGTGCTGGGCACGGGTACGCAGACGGCCCGCAAGGCGATCGACGACGGGCTGATCGGCAGGCCGGTGGCGGCGACCGCGACGATGGTGACGCCCGGTCACGAGCGCTGGCACCCGAACCCCGACTTCTACTACCTGCCCGGTGGCGGCCCGCTCCTGGACATGGGCCCGTACTACGTCACGAGCCTGGTGACGTTGCTCGGGCCGGTGTCGACGGTCATCGGCGCGGCCTCCCGTACGCGGGCCAAGCGGACGATCGGCTCGGGTCCCCGTCGCGGCGAGGAGATCCCGGTCACCGTCGACACCCACGTCACCGGGGTGCTCGTACACGCATCGGGGGCGCTGTCCACCCTGGTGATGAGCTTCGACGCGGCGGCGACGAAGGCGCCCAACATCGAGGTGCACGGTGAGCGGGGCTCGCTCGTCGTGCCCGACCCGAACCGTTTCGACGGGCCGGTCATGGTGTCGGGGGTGGGGGAGGAAGGCTGGCGTACCCTTCCCGTGGCGGCCGGCTACCTCGACGCCGGGCGCGGCGTGGGCCTGGCCGACTTCGCGGCGACCCCTCCGGGCGAGGAGCCTCGCGCCGGCGGGTCGCTGGCCTACCACGTGCTCGACATCATGGAGTCGTTACTGGCCTCGGCCCACTCCGGCGCGGCGGTGACCATCGAGAGCACCTGCGAACGCCCCCGCCCCGTCGCCCTGCTCCCGCCGAGGGCACGGCACAACCCTGATCCCGGGACCCCGGCGCCTCAACGGCGCCGGGGCCCCGGTCCCGCCGCCTCAACGGCGCCGGGGCCCCGGTCCCGCCGCCGCTGAGCGTCTCCGGCGGCACATCACCGTCATCCCGCCTGCCTGCGGAAAGCGGTCGGGGCCCGCACCCCGAGAGGTGCGGGCCCCGACGTGTGGGCTTGTGCCGTGTCAGGCGGGAACGATGTTCTCCGCCTGCGGGCCCTTCTGGCCCTGGACGACGTCGAAGGACACCTTCTGGCCCTCGAACAGCTCACGGTAGCCACCGTTGGCGACGATGTTGGAGTAGTGGGCGAAGACGTCGGCGCCGCCGCCGTCCTGGGCGATGAAGCCGAAGCCCTTTTCCGAGTTGAACCACTTCACGGTGCCGGTTGCCATATCGAATCTCCTCGTTGACTGGCAGGGGAGACGGAATCCGCACTTTACGAACCCCGTGTCGCTTGGATGAACCCCGCCGGAGATGACCGGCCAAACAAAAACGCACCTGATTACATTCGTCAGGTGCGCACAAGTCTTATGGGTACCACAACTGCAACATCTCCAGACTAGCAGTCCGATTCGCCCGATGCAAACGTCGCACCGTGTCGCACTTCAGGAGTGGATGGCGCGGATCTCCGTCACGACGAACTCGTCCACGATGTGCTGGTTCTGCACCAGGTATCCGACCACGCCCGCCACCGCCTCCACACCCAGGGCGGCGCGTGCCTGCCCGCTCAGGACGTAGACCAGGGGAGTGGACGGCTGGTCGATCGCGAACTGGCGGCCGTGCCGGTGCACGTCGTGCAGGGCCTTGATCGGGATCGGCCGCGCCGAGGTGAACCACACCGCGACGTCCCACAACGGCAGCGCCGGATCGGCTTCGCCCGACGCGTGGTAGCACATCACGCAGCCGTGCCCGGCATGCTGCCCGTGCGGACAGGTCCATCGGGCGATGTCGGCCCGGCTCTGGTCGTGGTTGCTCAGGATCGCGGCCTCGGTCACGCGGCGGCGCGCTGATCGTGACGCCTGTTCGGGCGGACGGGGGTTGTCGCTGACGATGATGTGATCCTTTCCTTCCCACGCTCCGTTACCGACCTTAGTCCCGGACGCGAGCCCCGCATACTGCTGGGGGACGCGCGGCGGGAAGGGTTGCCGTCGTCTGGTGCTGCCGGGAGCATGGCGGGATGCACTACTCGATCAACATCCCGAATTTCGGTGACTTCGCCGACGCCAGGACCGTCGCCTCGGTGGCCGTGGCGGCGGAGCAGGCGGGCTGGGACGCGCTGTTCGTCTGGGATCACGTCGTACACGTCGAAAGCCGCCGCCGCGTCTTCGGCGATCCCTGGATGCTGCTCACGGCGGCGGCCCTGGCGACCAGCAGGATCAGGCTCGGCACCCTGGTCACGCCGGTCGCGCGGCGGCGGCCGCAGCAGCTCGCCCGCCAGGTCGCCACGCTCGACGCGATCAGCGGCGGGCGGGTGATCTTCGGCGCGGGGCTGGGCGGGCCGATCGAGGACGAGTACGGCAGATTCGGCGAGCCGACCGATCCCGTCGTCCTGGCGGAGCGGCTCGACGAGGGCCTGGATCTGCTCGCCCGCTACTGGGCCGGCGAGACGGTGACCCATCACGGCCGCCACTACCAGGTGGACGGCGTGAGATTGCTGCCAGAGACGGTGCAACGCCCTCGCCCGCCGGTCTGGGTAGCCGGGTTCTGGCCGAACCGGCGGCCGATGCGCAGGGCCGCCCGGTGGGACGGCGCGGTTCCGCTGTTCGGGCCGGGCTCGCACGGGTACGGTCCCCCCGCCGACGAGGTACGCGAGCTGGCCGCGTACGTCAACCGGCACCGCCAGGACGACGGGCCCTTCGAGCTCGTCGTCGGCGGCGTCAGCCCTGTGGCCCCCGCCAAGGCGCGCGACCTGCTCGGACCCCTGATGGAGGCCGGCGCCACGTGGTGGGACGAGCGGCAGCCGATCGACGGCCCGGACCTCGACCGCCTCACGCCGGTGCTGCGCCGCGTCGAGCACGGCCCGCCGAGCGTCTAGCGGGGACTACAGCCTGCGGTCGGGCGTGATCTGCGCGGGGTCGGTACGGATCTCGACGACGGCGGGACCGCGATGCGCCCGCGCCGCCGCGAACGCGTCCGCGAACTGACCGGTCTCCTCCACCACCCAGGCCGGCGCGCCGAACGACCTGGCGTAATCCGCGAAGTCGGGGTTGCGCAGGTCGGTGGCGATGACGCGGCCAGGGTAGTGGTTCTCCTGGTGCATCCGGATCGTGCCCAGCATGCGGTTGTTCACGACGATCACGACGAGGTCGAGCTCCTGCTGCACGGCCGTCGCCAGCTCGCTGCCGCTCATGAGGAAGCAGCCGTCGCCCGCGAAGGCGACCACCGGGGTCCCGGGGCGGACGGCGGCGGCGGCGAGCGCCGCGGGGAAGCCGTAGCCCATGGCGCCGTTGTGCGGCGCGATCTGCGTGCCCGGCCGGCGGAACTCGAAGAAGCGCTGCAGCCACACGGTGTAGTTGCCGGCCCCGTTGGTGACCACCGCGTCGTCGGGGAGCACGGACCTGACATGCCGGACGATCCGCCCGAGATCAACCGCGCCGCCGGCCGCCGGCGGCTCGGAGAACCGCTCGTGACTCGCCCGCAGCGCCCCCAGCCACTTCTCCCGCGAGCCCGAAGCCCCGGCGGAGCGCGCGGCAGGCGCCCCGGCGGCCCCGGCCCCGCCCCCGGCCTCCGTCTCGGACGCGGTCTCGATGGAGCGTTCCGCCAGCAGCCGGGCCAGGGGTTCGAGGGAGCAGATGAGGACACCGTCCGGTATCAGCGCACGGCACGCCTCGTCCGGGTCGTCGCTCACCGTGATCACCCGCCGGCCGGGCTCGGGCCGCTCGGTCAGCGCGAACCCGTCGGTCGTCGGGTCGTCGAGTCGCGGCCCGAACGCGACGATCAGCAACGGCCGCTCGGCCGCGGCCAGCGCCGCCATCAGGCGATCGGCCGCGGCGGCGGCTGGTGGCACCGGCTCGGTGACCGGCGCGGGGATCGGCTCCGCGGCCGAGACGTCGGAGAGTACGTCCTCCGGGATCGCCAGGACCACCGGACCAGGACGGCCGGAGGTGGCGAGGTAGACCGCACGGGCCACGTGCTCGGGGATCCGGCCGGCGTCGGTGATCTCGACCACCGACTTGGCGGTGGAGCCGAACACGGCGGAGTAGTCCATCTCCTGGAACGCCTCGCGGCCCCGCGCCGAGCGGGCCACCTGGCCCACTACCAGCAGCATCGGCGTGCCGTCCTGGTAGGCGGTGTGCACGGCGATGCTCGCGTGCATGGCCCCTGGCCCCCGGGTGACGAGGCACGCGGCCACCCGGCCGGTGAGCTTGCCCGCGGCCTCGGCCATGTTCGCGGCGGCCGCCTCGTGCCGGGTCGTCACCAGCCTCGGCCCGCCGGTCCCGGTCCCTGCCACGTCGTACAGGGCGTCCAGGATGGGCAGGAAGCTCTCTCCCGGTACGCATGTCATGAAGTCGACCCCGTTGCTGACCAGGGAATCGACGAACAGCCGGCCACCGGTACGCACTCCGATCGGCCCTCCTCGCGTGTCGTAACTGTCGTTCATGGAGTCTCGGCGGGCGTCTTGGCCGCCACCGGCGCGCGCCGGGCCTTGAGCACGATCACGACGATGACCGCGATGGCGAGCACGGACCCGGAGATGGGCCTGGTGAAGAAGACCAGCGGGTTACCGTCCGTCAGGACCAGGCTCTGCCTGAAGGCCGCTTCGAGCCGGTCGCCCAGGACGAAGGCGAGCACGATCGGCGGCAGCGGGAACCGCAGCAGCTTCAGCAGGCAGCCGATCACCGAGAACAGCGCCAGCAGCAGCACGTCCGAGATGCTGTCGCCGTTCGCCGAGGCGCACGTGCGTGAGGCATGATCGCAGCACACCTGTCGCTGGGAAGGAAGAGGTCGATGAACGACGTCACACCACAGCTGGTCGTCGACGGTGCCGTGCCGCTGCGACCGGTGATCTCCCCGGACGGCCGCTGGGTCGCCTACACGGTCGCCGCGGCCGATCGGGGCAGCGCGATCTGGCTCGCCGCCGCCGACGCCGGCTCCTCACCAAGAAAGCTGACCGAGGGTACGGCCCCGCGGTGGGCGTGGGATTCGGCGTCGCTCTTCTTCGAGTCGGATCGCGTGAAGCGGGGCACCGTACAGCTGCATCGGATATCGCTGGACGGCGGCAGGGCCGAAGCCTTGACCACCTGGAAGAGCGGGATCCGCGACCATTTCCGCTGGCCGGCGGGCGAGTGGTCGCGGTCGTCGCCACGGACGAACCGGTCGACGAACGCGGCGATGCCAAGGTGTGGGGGGAGCAGGAGCGCTGCGGCCGGTTACGGCTGCTCGATCTCGACACCGGTGCGTTCCGCGTGGTGCACGGGCTCGGCGACAGGCATGTCGTCGAAGTGGCGCAGCGCCCGGACGGCGGCCCGCTCGCGGTGCTCAGCTGGGCCACCCCGGATATCGATCCGGTCGACTTCGTCTCCGAGCTGCATGTGGTCGACCCGGAGAGCGGAAAGGTCCAGCACCTCGGCCGGACCGCGTTGGAGGCGTCCTCGCCGGCCTGGTGGATCATCGGCTCCACCTGGCATCTGTCCTACCTGGCGGTGACCGGGCCCGGCCCGGTCGGTGGCCGCGCCGTCTTCGACGTCACCGTGCCCGCGACGGGCGCCGCGGTGGAGCATCGCAACCTCACCATCGGCATGACCGTCTGCCCGTCCGGCCTGGCGCAGGTTCCGCACGATCAGCCGCTGGCGCTGTTCGCCGAAGGGCTCGACACCGCGATCTACCGGCTCGATCCAGAAGCGCGCTTCCGGCGGATGTCCTCCGTGCGGGGCATGGCCCACTCACTCAGCGCGAGTCACTCGGGCGAGGTCGTCGCTGTGCTGGTGAGCACGTCGTACGAGCCGATGAACGTCCACGCCGGACCGCCGGCCGGCCGGCTCGTCCAGCTCAGCGACACCAGACCTGAGCTGCGCGGGATCAGGTGGGGCGGGCAGGAACGCCTGTCATACCAGGCGTCCGACGGGCTCGAGCTCGACGGCCTGCTGATCCTGCCGGCCGGGAAGAGCCGCCGCGACGGCCCGTTCCCGCTCATCACGCTGGTGCACGGCGGCCCGTACGCCAGGTACGCCGATCAGTTCATGCTCGGCGTGGTGCCGTCAGGACAGTGGCTGGCGACCGCCGGATACGCGGTCTTCCTGCCGAATCCACGGGGCGGCGAGGGACACGGACACGACTTCGCGGCGAGCGTCGCGGGGGCGGTCGGCATGGACGAATGGACGGACATCATCAGCGGGATCGACACGCTGATCGCCGACGGCGTCGCGGATCCGGATCGGCTGGGGATCGGCGGATGGAGTCACGGCGGATTCATGGCGGCCTGGGCAGTCGGGCAGACCGGCCGGTTCAAGGCCGCATTGATGGGTGCCGGCATCAGCGACTGGGGCATGCTCGTCGCGACCGGCGAAGCAGGGATCCTGGAGGCGGGGCTCGGCGGTAGCTGCGGCTGGGAGGGCACCGGCCCGCACCCGCACGACCGGGTCAGCCCCATCTCGTACGCCTCGACGATTCGCACCCCGGTGCTGATCCTGCACGGCGAGGACGACACGAACGTCCCGGTCGGCCAGGCGGTGTTCTTCCACCGCGCCCTGCGGCGGTTCGGAGTCGAGCACGAGTTCGTCGTCTATCCGAGAGAAGGCCACTCGATCCGCGAGCGCGACCACCAGCTCGACGTGCTGCGGCGCACCCGCGCGTGGTTCGACCGCTGGCTCGCCGGCCCCGCGCCGGATCCCGGCGCCCGTCCGGGTCGCCGTGCCGGGGCGGCGGGTGAGGCCGTGCGGGGCGGTCGTGGTCAGGCGATCTCGATGTAGTCCAGTTCGGCCCAGCGGGTGTGGTGCTGGAAGCGCAGGGTGTTCTGGCCGGCGGCCAGGGTGATCTGGGCCGGTACCTGCGTCCAGTTGTCCCAGCCGCGGTCAGGGTAGTCGAGCACGAACTGCGCCGAGCCGTTCACCGTCACCCGGTGCTGGGCGGCGCCGTAGCCGGCGGCGTAGGAGACGTACGCCGTGTAGGCGCCGGCGACCGGCGCGAACACCGTGACGTCGACCCAGCTGTCGGCGTAGTCGACCTTGGCGACGACGGCGCCCTGGGACGCGCCCGCCGCGCCGGTGCGGACCACGGCGTGGTTGAGCGAGCCACGCTCGGCCTCGTAACGGACCCGGCTGCCGCGGACCACCGGGTAGTCGTTGGACCAGCCCAGCTCCGCGGTGTACATCCAGCGCGCGCCGTCCACCCAGCCGTGGAAGTAGGCGCGGTTGCCGAGCACGTCGGTCCCGCCCGGCCCCTGCACGGCCCCGTCGAAGGTGCCCGTCGTCATCAGCGGCCGGTACGCCTTGGTGTACGGCCCGGTGAGCGAGCGGGACACGGCGTAACCGGTGAAGTAGCTGTTGCCCGTGTAGGAGCCGCCCGAATAGAACAGGACGTACTGGGACGGCCGTTTGATCAGCACGGGAGCCTCGATCACCCCGGCCTCCTCAGGCCGGTCGTTGCGGATGAGCTCGGTCCGGCCGCCGATGAAGGTGACGCCGTCCGCGGCGACCTGCTGCAGCCACAGGATCGTGGGCCGGCCGACGGCGTTGCCGTCGTTCTTGTAGACAAGGTATCTCCTGCCGTCGGTGTCGACGAAGCTCGACGGGTCGATGTCGCCGCCCTCGCTCGCGTCGCAGACGAGCGGCCCCGTGCCCACGGGCTGGAAGGGGCCGAGGGGGTCGGCCGAGGTCGCGGCGCCGATGCACATCCGTCCGGTCGCGGTGCTCGGGCCGGTGAAGTACATCAGGTAGCGGCCGTCGGCGCGGCGCGAGACGTCGGGCGCCCAGAAGCCGCCGTTGCCCGCCCAGGACGGCTTGCCTGGGAGCGCGTCCCCGCGCACGGTCCACGGACCGGTCGCGGAGGGCGCGCTGGCGACCTGGATGCGCCCGGCCCGGCTGCTCGTGGAATAGGCGTAGAACGTGGAGCCGGCCTGGATGACGTCCGGGTCGGGGAAGTCGGCGCGGATGACGGCCGGCGGGGCCACGGCGGCCCCCGCCGCGCCCGCCGACGCCGGCAGCCAGACCGCGGCGGTGGTCAGCACCAGGGTGAGACGGCCCAGCAGCCGCATGGAGACCTCCCGATCATCTGTACTCCATGGGTATAGACCAATCCCGCGCGGCGGGAAAGGGGTTTCCTTCCGAATTGTCAGAACAGCTGTCAGCCGATGGGCATGTCACGCCGCCTCAGACCGGCCAGCCCGACCGCGATGAGGGCCGCCGAGCCGACCGTCATGACGATCGGCGACAGGGCCGCCATCTGCCCGAACCCGGCGCAGACCACCCCCAGCACGGTCATCATCGGATTGAGGAACTGGTCGACCAGCGTGCCGGGACCGCCGATCCGGGCGAGCGCCTCCCGCGCCGCGGGACCGCTGTCGTCCATCAGCGCGCCGAGGCTCTGGGACATGCCGCCGACCGCGATCCCGATCAGGGCCAGGCCCGCCGTCCTGGCGGCGAGCGGCCCACGGTGCAGCCGCCAGGCCAGCGCCAGCGGGCTGCGCAGGCCGGGTGCGGCGCCGGCCGGGCCTAGGCGGGCCTGGAACATGCCGTTGCCGAGATCCCGCCGCGCCGACAACGCCACCGCCAGCCAAGTGAGCAGGGCGACCGCGACGAGCGCGAGGACCCACCACCGTTCGCCGCCGTACGGCCGCAGCCTCTCGGCCCAGCCGAGCGGGGTCAGCCACGACACCCACGCCGGCCCGTCGCCGGACTGCACCGCGACGTCGCCGACTCCGCGTAGCACGATCGCCAGGCCGAGCACGGAGATCCCGATCGCGCGTGCGCCGCCCGCACCGGTCGTGAACTGCGCGGCCACGGCCCCGATCGCGGCGAACACGCAGCCGGCGGTCGCCAGCCCGAAGCCGTGCGCCAGCGAGCCGGCGACGGGCAGGCCCTGACCGATCAGCCCCAGAGCCGACATCATGCCCAGGACGAGACTGGCCGTGCAGGTGACGATCAGGGCGGCGGCCAGCTCCGCGTGCCGCGACACCGTGGTGGCGCCGATCAGCTCACGCCGCCCGGCCTCCTCCTCCGTGCGCGTGTGCCGGATGACCGTCAACAGGGCGAAGAGCGCCACCGTCCAGATGACCGCTCCCGACCGCCACGCGACCAGCTCGCCCAGGCTCGGCCCGTTCAGCGCGCCGTAGGCGACGGTGAAGGCCCTGGTGTGGACGCTGGTCTCGTAGTAGGCCTGGCGGGCCGCCTCCGTGGGGTAGGCGCCGGTGAAGGCGGCGACGAACGCCAGCGGGACCATGGAGCCGAAGAGCATCCAGACCGGCAACAGCCCGCGATCGCGCCGCAGCACCAGGCGGATCAGCCTTCCGGTGCCCGTGAACGCGTTCATCGTGCCACCTTCGCCTGCTCGCTTCCGGCGCCGGTGCTCGCGGTGCTGCCGGCGCTCTCGGTGCTCGCGGCCGAGCGGTCGTAGTGGCGCAGGAACAGCTCCTCCAGCGTCGGCGGCCGGCTGACCAGGCTGCGCACGCCCGCCTCGGTGAGGCGGCGCAGCGCCGCGTCCAGCGCGGCGGCCTCGACGCTGAACCGCACCCGGCCGCCGTCGGCGCGCAGAGCGTGCACGCCGGGCAGCGGCCGCCGAGTGGCACGGAACACCCGTGTGGTTCCACGGTGACATCGCCGAGGGCAACCTGCTGGTCGCGGACGGCGAACTCGTGGCCGTCATCGACTTCGGCACCTCGGGCGCCGGCGATCCTGCCTGCGATCTGGTGATCGCGTGGGGGATGTTCTCTGGCGAAAGCCGGGAGGCGTTCCGGCGCACGATCGGCGAGGACGCCGGCATGTGGGCGCGGGCCCGGGGCTGGGCGCTGTGGAAGGCCCTGCTGGTCCTGTCCCAGTGCGTCGACGGCGATCAGGAACAGGCCGCCGCCAACCGGCGCGTGATCGACGAGGTCCTCGCGGACCACGACCGTCACGCCTGAGCCGTCCCTCGGCACGCCCGATCCGGCGGACCCGCGGTCGCCGAGGTCGCACCCGGCGCCGGCAGAACGAATGCGCCGTTCCGCTCAGATGCTGCGGTAGGTGCTGACGGCGGCCCGGCGTTCGGCCAGCGTCGGCGCGAGCGTGGCATCGAGGGCGAGCGGATCGCGCGCGTTGAGCTCCTCCATCTCGCGGCGTTCCGGCAGCTGGGTGTTGATGTCGATGCGACGGGCCTCAAGGCCGGCCATGATCTCGGCGACCACGTCGCCGACGGGACGCAGGCCGTAGCCCAGGTCCGCTCCGGCGTGGGTCGTCGCCATCATGGGCGTGTCGACCGGCCCGGGGTAGACGGTGGCGACGTGGACGCCGCTGCCGATCAGCTCCCGGCGCATCGCCTCGTCGAACCGGGTCAGGCCGGCCTTGGTCGCCCCGTACACGGCGTAGAAGGGCATGCCGACCAGGCCGCTGGCCGAGGCGATGCCGACCAGGGCGGCGTTCGCGTGCTGGGCGCCCGCGGCGCGCAGATGCGGCAGTGCGGCCCTGGTCGCGAGCGCGGGGGCGAGCAGGTTGAGCCGGATCATGGCTTCGATGTCGGCGACGTCGATCTCTTCGAGTGGCGCCGCGCGTACGTTGCCCGCGTTGTTGACGAGGACGTCGAGACCGCCGAGGACGGCGACGGCCTGCGTCACGACGCGTTCAGGTTCCCCGTCCGCGGCCTCAGGCGTCCAGCGCGGTTCGCTCTACAACGCCTACCGCGACAAGGAGTCCTTGTTCCTCCGCGCCTATGAGAGCTACGCCGCGGACATGCGCGCCGAAGCGGCCCAGGCGCTGGCCCACCCTGACGCCGCTCGCGCCCTCCGCGACTACTTCGACCACGCGATCAGGTCGATGACCACGGGAGTTCCCACCCGTGGCTGCCTGACGACGAAGACGGCCATCGACACCAAGGCCGGGGGAGAGGCGATCCGCGCCGCCCTGCGAAGGCTGATCGACGATCTGGAGCGGCTCCTGAGGGAGCGCCTTTCCACCGGCGAGGCGCGGGCACGCCTGGCCATCCCCCCGGCGGAGGCGGCCCGCGTCCTGATCACCATGACCCGCGGCATCGTCGTCATGGAACGCGTCTACCAGGACCCCGGCCGTCTCCGGGCCACGGCTTCGTCCTTGATCGACGCCCTGCTTCCCCCGGCCTAGGTCGAAGCTCCACGACCGTGCCGGGCCGGCGGCCGGGGACGTCCGGTCGCAGGCGGAGGCTGCGTGCCGTCATGCTTTCCGCGGCGCTGAATTTCCTCTTCTCGGTGCCGTGGTCCCATGGGCCGATCATCATGGGATCCATGTTCGTTATCGGCATCGTGATGGGCCCGGGAAACGACCGTTACGAGGTCACGGCGATGGAGTTCACCTCGCACCAGGTGCGTCTGGTGACCAGGGCCGGCGTTCGTACGTTGGAGGTGGCGGACGTGATCCGAGTGACGGTGACGCACTCCGGCCTCACCGATGAAGGCTACAAACGGACATCGCTGGAGGTGACTTGGTGCGATGGGAAGGAGAGCATCGACAGCGTCCACGACGTCACGCTCGCCCCATCGCTCAGCCGGCTCCTCCCGCCGGGCGTCGAGGTCCGGGACGCGTGGGAGAGCCCGGAGAGCTCACCGTGAAGAACGCCCGGCCGGCGACGTCACGGTGAGCGCACCGCCGCTCGTCGCCAGGCCAAGGCTCGGCTGAAGATCGCGGGCTTGGCCGATGCGTGTTGCGGTATGGCCAGATTTGTTCTTGATCGCCCCTATTGCCGTTCATGCTGCGTTCAATGCCGACTTAGACACTCGTCGGTTGGCACTCCCGATCCCGTGCAGCATGAAAGGCATCACTGTGAAGAACAAGAAGGCCGAGGAGGCCGAGCTCTCCGGGCTTTCACGGCGCAGGCTGGTCAAGTACGCCGGTGTCGGCGCGACGCTGGCCGCCGCCGCCCCTCTGGTGGGCGGCACCCCGGCGCAGGCGGACGACGAGCGCAGGTTTGGCAACGGCGGCAACAACGGGCGCATGTGGCGTGCCGGTGACCACCACATCCATTCGGAGTACAGCGGTGAGTTCGACACCAAGACCAACCCGCCGACCTTCCACAAGGGCGCGGACGCGGTCTACCCGATCGTCACCAACGCGATCATGGCGAAGTACTTCGGTCTGACCTGGGCGATGTGCACCGACCATGGCGGCCCGACGCACTCCAAGGTGAACCTGGAGCTGGCCTATCCCGACCTGCTGCGCTCGCGCGTGCTGGTGCCGGAGGTCCTGCAGTTCTGGGGGATGGAGTTCGACGCGCCCGCGCTCGACCACCACACCCTGATGATCCCGCA
Source organism: Nonomuraea cypriaca (assembly GCF_015645445.1). Classification (GTDB taxonomy): domain Bacteria; phylum Actinomycetota; class Actinomycetes; order Streptosporangiales; family Streptosporangiaceae; genus Nonomuraea; species Nonomuraea cypriaca. The sequence continues at coordinate 30,390 of NZ_JADOGI010000040.1, forward strand.
CCACGACGGGGAGGCGCAGCAGCTGTTCGAGTTGGAGAGCCGTTTCGCCAAGAACGACCCCTTCCCCGCCGACCCGGGCCGCGACACCGAGGCCAAGATGGTGGAGTTCCTCAAGGCCGCCCGCGACATGCGGCAGAAGCCGCTGGTGATCGCGCACCACGCGGCCCGGTCGGCGACCGGCCTGGGCGTGTGGGGCCAGGACACCCCCAAGGAGTTCCGCAACGGCAACAACACCGCGCCCGACATCTACGTCGGTTTCGAGGGCGCCCCTGGCCACCAGGCCGGTCCGCTGAACGGCGGCGCCCGCGGCGGGTACGGCAACCACCCGACCTACGGCGGCTTCGACCAGATGACCGCGCGGGTCGGCGGCCTGTGGGACTCGCTGCTCGGCGAGGGCCGGCACTGGTGGATCACCGCCACCTCCGACTCGCACGTGCACTGGACGCGCGGCGGCTCGGACTTCTGGCCGGGCGAGTACAGCAAGACCTACGTGGCGGCGCGGCAGGACTACGGCGATGTCATGGACGCCCTGCGCAACGGCCGGATCTTCGTCACCACCGGTGACCTGGTCACCGCACTCGACGTCACCGCGAGCAACCGGGGCCGCCAGGCCACGGTGAGCGAGACGCTCGTCGTCGAGCGCCGCGACCGCACGGACGTCGAGGTCGAGATCCGGTTCAGGCCGCTCGACGGGAAGAACGCCAACGGCGACCGTCCCGAGGTGCGGCGGGTCGACTTGATCGTCGGTCAGGTCACCGGCGTGAGCTCGGACCTCGACGCCGACACCAACCCCACCACCAAGGTCGTGGCCCGGTTCGGCCCGAACGACTGGCGCAGGCAGGGCAAGGACTGCGTCATCAGGTACACCCTGCGCGACGTGGGCCAGGACAGCTACCTGCGGGTGCGCGGCACCGGCACCGACGAGATGGAGCCGCAGGCCGACGGCCTGGAGAGCCCGTGGGAAGACCTGTGGTTCTACTCCAACCCCATCTTCGTCCGCGTCCGCTAGACGACCCCCGGCCTCGTCCATGAGGCCGCAGCCGTGAGAACGGGCTGGTGACCGGCGCGGTCACCAGCCCACTTCGTTCCTCCCTGACCCGGACCGGCGCGGGCACCGTCATGCCTTCTCCCGCCGCTGTGTCACATGATGCTCACGTGACGAACTCTGTCCCGTATCCCATTGAGTCGGTCGACAACGCGTTACGCCTGATCCACCTGTTGCGGGCCCGTGGCGAAGTCGGGGTTACCGCGGCGGCCAAGGCCCTCGGCGTGGCCCCGTCCACGGCCCATCGGCTGCTCGCCATGCTGGTCTTCCGGGGACGCCGAGCAGAACGCCCGCCGGGTCTACGTCCCCGTCCAGCCAGGCCCGGATGTGCTGGTGGAGCGGCCTGAGCCGGATACGGCGCGTCTTCGAACTCAGCCGTCTCCTGACCTTCCACACCATCGCGGCAGGCGTCTGGACGATCCTTTTCGTGGCCTGGCCGTATCAGCTGACCCGCCTGGACGACGGCGCTCCGTACCTCTTCGGCTGGTTCTTCGGTGGCTTCATCGTCATGCTGGCCTACGTCAATGTCGTCTTTCGCCGCCTCCGCCGAGAAGGCCGGCTACAGCTACCTCCCCACCACCATGACGGCCCCAGCCCGGGGTGTCACGGAGCCGAAAGGTGACCGTATGAGCAAGACCGACAAGGGGTGGTCCTCCACACCGACCACCTCATCTTCTTGCGATTATCTCGGTACGAGCTAAAGTCCGTGTATTGACCGAGGACACGCCTTTGGGTGCGTGCTGGTGGAGAGCCGGGAAGTCTGGTCGGCCCGTGACGTTCGCCGTCGCGGAGAAGGAGGACGACTTCCCGATGACCTCTCATACAATCCATCTCTCAGAGATCGATTCCTCCATGATCGACCTGGTGGGCGGCAAGGCCGCAGGGCTCGGCGAGATGATCAGCGCGGGTGAGCGCGTTCCTGACGGCTTCTGCCTGACCGTCGAGTCCTACACGTCCCGGCGGCTACCTGAGAAGGAACTGGCCGACGCGTACGAGCTCCTCGGCGGCGGGCGTGTGGCGGTACGTTCCAGCGCCACCGCCGAGGACCTGCCGGACGCCAGCTTCGCCGGTCAGCAGGACACCTACCTCAACGTCGAAGGCGCCGGCCCGCTCATCGACGCGGTCCGCCGGTGCTGGGACTCCCTGCACACCGAACGCGCGGTGGCCTACCGCGCGACGGCGGGCATCGACGACGCCGCCATGGCCGTGGTGGTCCAGCGCATGATCGACCCCGCGGTAGCCGGTGTCCTGTTCACCGCCAACCCCATCACCGGCTGCCGCACCGAGATGGTCGTCGACGCCGCCCCCGGACTGGGCACCGCGATCGTCGAGGGCACCGTCGTCCCCGACCACTACGTCATCGGCCGGGCGCAGGCCGTACCGGACGGCGACGGGTGCCTGCGCAAGGAGCAGCTCCAAGCACTGCGGGACGCCGGGCTGCGGCTGCAGGAGCACTTCGGCTCGCCACAGGACATCGAGTGGGCCATCGATGCGGACGGCGCGCTGTGGCTGCTGCAGTCCCGGCCGATCACCACCCTGTTCCCGGCCCCGCCTGACACCGGCGACATGCGGCTCTACCTCGAGTTCGGTCACATCCAAGGGATGCTCCGACCGACGACGCCGATGGGGGTGTCGTTGCTCAAGGCCGGCGCGGGCCTGTGGTTCAAGGCGGCGGGTGCCACGATCGATCCGCGCGATCCGCTGCCTCGGCTGGTTCCCATCGGCGGGCGGCTCTACTTCGACCTGACCGATTTCGTGCGCAACAAGACCATGCGCAAGCGGCTGGGGACGTCGCTGGAGGTGTACGGGCCGCGGGTACAGGGCGCCGTCGAGCGCATGCTGGACGATCCGCGGTTCGCTCCGCGGCCCGGCCTGCCGTTCCGCCTCGGTAGTGCCGTGAAGATGACGCTGCGGCTGACGGCACCCGCGATCTTCGGCGTGGTCCGGAGCCTGGCCAGGCCGGACGCCGCCCGGGTCAGGGCCTATCGGGCCGTGGAGGAGATCAAGCGCCAGATCACGCCGCCTGCCGAGCCCGCCACGCCGGCCGAGCGGCTCCGGTGGGTGATCGAGGACTCCCACAGGGCGGTCATGAGCGCCGACATGATGGGACTGGTGTGGCCGCTGATGGCCGGGATCCTCGTCGGCGTGGCGCCGTCCGGACTGCTCAAGGGCGTCGCCACCGACGACGAACTGGACGTCGTCCTCGGCGGTATGCCGTACAACGTGACCACGGAGATGGACCTCGCGCTCTGGAGCATCGCGGTGAACGCGCGCGAGCACCGCGACCTGTTCCTCACCACGCCGCCCCAGGAACTCGCCGCGAAGTATCGCGCGGGGCAACTGCCCGGCATCGGGATGGAGGCCTTCCTCGACAGGTACGGCATGCGCGCGGCCGCCGAGATCGACGTCGGCATGCCGCGCTGGGCGGAGGACCCGGGCCCGCTGTTCGCCACGATCGCCAACTATCTGCGCGTCGACGATTCCGGGCAGGCACCCGACCGGCGGTTCGAGCAGGCCGCGCAGAAGGCGGAGAAGATGATCGGAACGCTGTCGCGGCGGGTGCGGCGCCAGAGGCCGGTACGCGGCCGGCTCGCGACGTTCCTCATGCGCCGCTCGCGCAAGCTCACCGGGCTGCGGGAGATCGGGAAGTTCGCCTGGTTGCCGGCGCTGCAGGCGGCGCGCGGTCAACTGCTGCTGATAGGGAACGATCTGGTCTCCCGGGGTCTGCTGGAGCGCGCCGACGACGTCATGTTCCTCGATCTGTTCGAGGCCCGGGCCGCCGTACACGATGGAGCCGACCATCGGGAACCGGCAGCGGCGCGCCGTGCCGCGTACGAGCGGGAGTCGCGGCGGCCGGCCGTCCCCGGCGCCCTGTTGTCCGACGGGACCGATGTGGAGGCGCTCGCGCCCCAGGGACCCGTGGAGGACGGGGTGTTGATCGGGATGGCGGGGGCGGCCGGCCGGGCGACCGGCCGGGCCCGGGTGATCCGCGACCCGTCCGGCGCGCACATCGAACCGGGTGAGATCCTCGTGGCCCCCACCACGGACCCCGGCTGGACCCCGTTGTTCATGACGACGGCAGGGCTGGTGACCGAGACCGGGTCGCCGGTGGCGCACGGCCCGACGGTCGCCAGGGAGTACGGCATCCCAGCCGTCATCTGCGTACGTAACGCCACACACGAGATCAGGACCGGGCAGCTGATCACGATCGACGGGAGCGCGGGCACGGTGCGGATAGAGGAGGACGACTGAGGGCTCAGGCCCACGCACGTGGCCGGCCGCACTTCGGGCTGCCGCTGGGCCACATGAGCCGTTCACGTGGCACGGTCTCGTCCCGCTCCTGAGCGTCGCGGCAACGTCATGGCCGGGCTTTTCCCTGCTGCAGGGCATTGTCCAGCCACTCCCCAAGGAGTGCGGGAGCGGTCCGGCCCCGCCAGGCCAGGTGCGCGTCCGGGCGGATCAGCCATACGTCATGCTGCGGGCCGGGATCGCGGGTCAGTGTCATGACGGTGTCCCCGAGCCGGTTCCGTGCCTCGGCGAGATGCGCGTGCGCGCCCCCGGCCGGGGTCAGCAGTGCCCACCGCCGGCCGAGTTCGGCGTGCAGCCGGGTCTGGCTGCCGTCGGGGCGTAGACATGCCAGGTCCGCGACACGGTCGCCGGGCCGTGGCCGCCGTCCCAGCAGGGACGTGGTGCCTCTGGCCAGCGGGCCGCGTCGGTAGCTCACCCAGAGCTGGGACGCCAGCCGACCGGCCTGTCGTTGTACCGACGCCAAGTTGCCGATCGGCACGAGCACCCGTGTGCGCAGGAACCGCATGAGCGGGCTGTCACCAACCTGCAGCCGGGTCGCGGTGGTGGTCCGTCGCAGCACCTCGGTCGCCAGGGGCCGGCGTTCGGCCTCGTAGGTGTCGAGCAGCGCGGCGGCGGCCTGCCCGCGAACGACCAGGGCGAGCTTCCACGCGAGATTCTCCGCGTCGCCTATCCCGGTGACCACGCCCTGCCCGCCGAACGGGCTGTGGATGTGGGCCGCGTCACCGGCCAGGAAGATCCGGCCCTGGCGGTACGTGTCGGCCAGCCGTCGGTGGACGCGGAAGATCGACGTCCAGACCGCGTCCTTGATGCGAATGTCGGTGCGTCCGGTTCGCTCAGGCACGAGTTCGCGGAAGCGGTTGAGAATCTCCTGCTCGCCCGACGCACTGTCATCACCGGCCGGGTCGTAGGCCATCAGCCGCCACAGATCGTCCGCGCGCCCCACCTCACGCATCGGTACGGCGAAGAACGGGCCGTCCTGATGCGGCCAGCCGTGCCCACCGGCGCGATCGACGGGCCAGTCGGCGTGCACGTCGGCCAGCAAGAACCGCTCGGTGAGGCGGACGCCGGTGAAACCGATCCCGGCGAGTTCCCGTACGGTGCTGTGCGCGCCGTCGCAGCCGGTCACCCATGCGCACCTCAACGGTGTCCCGTCATGGCCGAGCACGGCGGTGGCGCCGTCGGCGTCCTGGGTGAGATCGACCAGCGCGGTGTCCCAGCGGATGTCGACGCCCAGGTCGGTCAACCGGCGCCGTAGTCCGGCCTCGATATCGGCCTGAGAGACGTACAGCGCCGGCCGTGCGGTGCCCAGGCCCAGGTCGCCGAACCGGACCGTGATCGCAGGCCGCCCATCCAGGTACTGCGTGATGGTGAGCGCGGTGAGCGAGTGTTGCGGCAGGTCGCCGAGGGCGCCCAGCCGATCGAGCACCTCCACGCCCCGCGCGTGCAGGATGTTCGCCCGTGAGGTGGCGGCCGGCCCGGATGCCGCGTCCACCACCTGGACCGAGACGCCATGCATGCGCAGCGCGCAGGCCAGCGCCAGACCGGCCGGGCCGGCACCGACCACCAGTACCTCAGCGTCATATCCGCTCAACGCTCGCTCCCAAGCCCAGAAACGCCGGAACGGTTCCGTTCCATGATGACATCGAAGCTATGCGCTCGAGCGTCGGAACGCAACCGATCCGTTCCGTATTACGGTGGTGTCATGGAGACCCACGGACGTCGAGTGGCAGGGGCGGCGCTCCTGCGCGAGCGTGTCACCGAAGTGATCACAGCGGCAGTTCTCGACGAGCTCGCCGACACCGGATACGCCCGCATGTCGATGGAGGCGGTCGCCCGGCGGGCCGGCGTCGGCAAGGCCGCCCTCTATCGCCGCTGGCCATCCAAGGAGGTCATGGTCCAGCAGATCGTGGACACCCTCGCGGGGAACGCCGTCCCCATCCCCGACACCGGGAACCTGCGCGAAGACGTCAGCGGCTACGTCGCACACGCCGCCGCGCTCAGGAACGACCTGCGCACCACCCGCATCATCGCCGATCTCAGCGCGGAAGCCATCCGCAATCCGCAGCTCGCACAGTCCTTCTCCGCCGCGCTACGCGAACCCCGCCGCGCCGCAGGCACCACAATGCTGCACCACGCGATGGAACGCGGAGAGTTGCCCGCCGATCTCGACACCGACCTGGCCTTGGACTGCTTGGTCGCGCTCACCCACGCGCGCCCGCAAACCCTGACGGCTTCCGGAGAACTCGCCGCCCCATACAGCCACGACCGGCTCGTGGAGGTCATCCTCGTCGCGCTGGCAGCCTGCCGCCGATAAGACCGTTCATGTACGTTCACGACGACACGGTGAGCGAGGTGGTCATGACCACTCCGCCCCGGGTGCTCATCATTGCGGGTGCTGGGCCGGCGGGGATCGCGGGACGCGGTCCTCACCCCTTACTTGGCGAACGGAGAGCGAACGGGTGAAAAGAATGATCCAAGGAAGAAGCCGGTTACATCGCGCCGCCTTCCGCGGAATGGTCACGGTGCTGATGGTCGCGGCGTTATCGGTGTCGGCGGCGCCGTTCACCGCGGTGGCCGCCAGGATCCCCGGTGGGCACGTGGAGGTGTTCGCCAACGGGGAGCGGGAGGCCGGCGCCGCGGCCGCGTACGTCTGCTTCCGAGCCCCCACCGTGGTGAAGGCCGGTGATGGAGGTCTGCTGGCCTTCGCTGGGGCGCACCTCGAGACATGCGGCGACTCCGGCCCTGGCGACATCGTGCTGAAGCGGTCTTCCGACGGTGGCAGGACCTGGGGCGCGCTGCGGGTGCTCGCCAGACACAGCGCGACGCCGCGGGTGTTCGCGCACAACCCCGTGCCGATCGTGGACACGACGACAGACCCGCAGCGGGTCGTGCTGCTGTACACCGAGAACCATGACCGGGTCTATGTCCGTACGAGCGATGACCACGGCGCCACGTGGGGCGAGCGGAAGGCGATCACCAGGGACATCTGGAAGCCCGCTTGGGGCGCCTGGCAGCCGGGGATGGAGGAATCCCCGGGACAGGTCGGTACGGGCCCCGCGCACGGCATCCAGCTCACCAGGGGTGACTACGCCGGCCGCCTGGTGGCGGGCGTGACGGTTCGTCTCGCCCCAGGGATCTACCGGGAGTCCCCGCTCGGTGGAGCGCTGATCTACAGCGACGACCACGGCGCCACGTGGCAGGCGGGTGCGTCCTCGCATGGTGCCGAGCCCGCGATCGGAGCGCAGGAGCTCAGCCTTTTCGAGCGGAGTGACGGCAGCGTGTTCGTGGTGGCACGCAACGAGGAGGGCACCGCGGAGACGGTGGACAGGGCGGCGTACGCGGTCTCTCGTGACCAGGGCGAGACGTTCGAGGTCGACTTCTCGTTGCTACCGCCGCTGGGGCTGCCCGCCAGGGGCGTGCAAGCGTCGGCCCTGGCACTCAGGGCCAAGGACCGCGACGGCTACGACCGGGCGCTGCTGGCCGCTCCGGCAGGCTCCGAGCGGGTGAACCTCACCATCCGTTCCTCCTTCGACGGAGGCCGCACCTGGCAGGCGCCCCAGGACGGAGCCCTGGTGCGGGACGGCATCTCCGCGTACTCAGACATGATCGACTTAGGCGGCGGAAAGTACGGCATCATCTACGAGGGCGGAATCGACGATCAGCACGAGTTCGTCAGGTTCGCCACCTTCACCGAGGCCGACCTCGACATGCCGGACAACCCGACCAGCCTGACGGCCGACCAGTACACCGGCGCGCTGGCCACCACGACCCCGAATCAGCTACACCTGTTCGCCCCGACACCCGATGGCGGCCTCGGCCACTGGTTCGAGGAGGCCGACGGCACGGTCAAGCGCGGGACCTGGGGCACGGCCGTCGCCGGTGAAACGGTCGCCTACGTCGCCGGCGCCCAGCAGCACGCCCTGGTGCGCGGCACTGATGGGAGCCTGCGGCACCGCTTCTGGGACGCGGGCCGCGGCGGGTTGATTCAGGAGACCTGGCTCCCCTCCGGCACCGTGTCAGGGGCGCCCGCGGCCATCACGAGGCCCGGCCAGCAGCACGCCTTCGTCCGTACGCCGGACGGCCGGTTGCTGCATACCTGGTGGGACTCCGGTACGAACTCTCGCAGGGAACAGACCTGGGCGGCGGCGGGCACCCTGGCCGGTGATCCGGTCGCGGTGGTCTTCGGCGACCAGCAGCATGTCTGGGCCACGGGAACCGATGGCCGGCTGCACCACTGGTGGTGGACCAAGGGGCCTGGCATCCGGCATGAGATCTGGACGGGGACCGCGCACGGCACCCCGGCGGCGTTCGTGCACCGCGGTCAGCTTCACGTGTTCGCCGCCGACGCGCAGCGCCTGCTGTCGCACTGGTGGTGGGACTCCGGCACCCAGGTGGTCAGGCAGCAGACGTGGGACAGCCCGGTCCCGCTGGGCGGACGCCCTTCCGCGTTCGTGTACGGCTCCCAGCAGCACGTCTTCGCCCGTACGACCGGCGACACCCTGGCGCACTGGTGGTGGGATCCCGCCTATGACGAGCCCCGTCACGCCGTGTGGTCCGGGGCGCTGCGCTCCGATCCGGTGACGAAGGCGGCCGGTGAAGCGCAGCACGTCTTCGGGGCGTCCGCCGACGGAGGGGTCACCCACTGGTGGTGGGACCGTACCGATGGGGTCCAGCGGGAGGACTGGGGCGGCCAGATCGCCTCCACCCCGCGCTGGTGACCTGACACCATGGTCACTCGGCAGGGCGGAGCCGTACGGGTCCGCCTCCGCGGAAGGCCATGGGGCGGGTGGTCCGTGGGCCGGCGCCCCGGACCACCCGTCAGGTCACTTCGGCAACCCGGCGCGGACCACGAGCGCGTCGTGGTCGGTGTACGTGGCCGGCTCGAGTTCCAGAGTCGGAGCCGCGAGGTTCCCGTAGACGTGCTGGATGCCGGGAGCCTGGGTGGCGGCCGCGTCGGTCAGCGTCCACTGGCCCTCCGGGGCGCACGAGGAGCGGCGGTTGACGTCACCGGCGAAGATGGCCGGCCGGCCACGGGAGGCGAGCAGCCGGGCGAGCTCGGCGCACTGGATCGAGTTGGTGGTGCCTGGGGCCTCGCCGTCGGTGGACAGGTGGCTGGTGCACACGTCCACGCCGCGGGCGGTCGTCGCACAGAGCCAGCGTCGCTGCTCCGTTCCGCTGAACACGGAGTACGGCGCGTCCTCTGACGCGCGGATCGCCTCCTTGGTCAGCACGGCGTTGCCGAACTCGCCTCGCCCGTCCGGCGTCTTGCAGGCCAGCGGGGCGCCGTTGTAGATCACCGTGGCGAACCGGTAGTGGTAGCCGGTGCGCTCGGCGATCTCGGCCACGTCGCCGCTGCACGCTTCGTTGAGGGTGACCGCGTTGACGTCGTTCGCCTGGATGCGCTCCACGACCTCGTCAACGATCTTCGGGTACTGGGTCCGGGCGTAGCAGCCGGCGTAACCGCTGGAACAGACGTTCATCTGGAGCAGCGAGTACGGCGGACGCGCCTCCTGCGACGGTGCCCGCGTCATGGTGGAGGCCCCGGCAACGCCGGAGGACGACAGCAGACCGGCGGCCGTCAGGCAGCCGATCACGAGGGTACGCAGAGGTGTCAGGGAGATTGAGATCACCGCGCAATTGTGCTGGCGCGATCGTCGAACCCGACAGGGTGCTCGAAAGAAGTTCACCGCTCTCTCACGCAGCCGTCACCCCCCGCAGCAAGAGGCGGCCCCGCCTCCTTCCGGCTTCCGGTGGAGTGCGGGGCGCCTCAAGCTCATGCAGGGATCCATCGGCCATCACGGGCTGCATGCCGAGAGTTTCCGGTAGCCCGCGTACAGCGTGCCGCTGGCGTTGAGGCTGACGGTCTGGCCGACCGGCTGTGGCGTGCCGCACACTGGCGAGCACGTTCACGAACGCCCTGAAGGGCCCGATGGGCAGCTGAGTTACCGGCTGGCCGGCGAGTGCCCTCTGGCGTGGATCGGTGAGGGCCTGCGTGAGGTGGCTCGTCCCGGGCAGCCCGCTGACGGCAGACCAGCACGGGTGAGGGGGATAGATGGGTGCGGATGAACGGCCACATCTCGGCAAGCCGGTGAGCGGGTGGCCCGTCAGTCGCGCTGAGCGAGGGGCTGCTTTCGTTCATGCGGCCTGGCAGTGAGTCGGCCGATGAGGGCGCTGATGCCGTCGCGGCGCAGAGTGTACTCGGGGAACGCGGCCCGCAGGGCGGTCTCGGCGCGGCGCTGAAAGAACCGGAACTCGTAGATCCACACCTGTCCGGTCGCGCGCAGCACCCTGCGCAGTTCGCGTGCCCCCGCGGCGCGGTCGGCCCAGTGGTGCAGGCTCATGGTGGCGATGACCAGGTCGAAGCTGTCGTCCGGGTACGGCAGGCGGGCGACGTCGGCGCAGGTGAAACGGATCTCGCTGGCTGGTCCGGCCGCCTGCCTGGCGTGCGCGATCATCTCGGGCGACAGGTCAGCGCCTTCGATGCTCAGGTCGGGACGGCGGCGGGCGAGTTGGATGGGCACCTGGCCGGGTCCGGTGCCCACGTCCAGGACCCGTGAACCGGTCGGCAGTCCGGCGCCCGCGACGTCGGCCGCGGCGCGCGTGTACAGGGATCGGAAGCCCAGCAGCCGGTTCATCCGGTCGTAGAGGGCGGGCTGGTGGAAGAGTCCGAAGTGGTGGGCGTGCTCGCTCATGACGCTCCCCTATAGTTGCTTGATACAACTCTCTTGGAGGAAGGATAGGGCCGGACAGTTGCATGACACAACTCAAGCGGGCGGATTTCCACACGACGATCTCCGCCAGCTTTTCCGCATGCTCGTACGGCTGGGCCGGGTCCTGGAGCCCGGCGCCCACGAAGGGCTGCGGGTCTCCTTCTCCGAGCTGTGCGCCCTCGGCGAGCTGGACGAGGCCGGCACACTGTCCCAGCAGGACCTGGCCGCCCGGCTGGGGCTGGAAAAGAGCACCGTCAGCCGCCTGGCCGCGGGGCTGGAGAACAAGGGCTGGATCGGGCGCGACCGCGACCCCGCCAACCGCCGCTACCACCGCCTGACCCTCACTCCGGCGGGACGGGCCGCGACCGAGCAGATCGGCCGCACCTTCAGCGACACGCACGCCACGCTGTTCGACGCGCTCACCCCCGCCGAACGCGCCGGACTCGACCTAGGCCTGACCGGCCTCATCCGCGCCCTGCACACCCATGCGAAGGACCCCGGTCACTCCTGAGCGGCATCAGGGCGGCGTGGGTCGAGGTGTCGATCCGCGGCGAACTAATTGCGAAGATCTTCGCCGACCAGTACAAGGAGACGATGATCTCGGACTTTGCCATCGACCCGTGACACGTCAGGCCACGCTACGCATCCGGTGCGCCACCGCTGCCGTGCATGCTCTCTCTGGTTGGGTTGTACCCGCGCCGCCGGCGGCTGGCCCGGATCGAGGTTCGCCGGGACGCCGCCTATCGCGAGGTGTGGCGGCGCCCCAAGCGGCCGGTGGGGGCTTCAGGTGATCCGGTAGTTCTCATCTGCCTTGGCGGAGAACGTCAGGGTGTCGCCGTCGACGCGGTGGGTGACGGGGCGTCCGCGGCCGTCGATGACGCGGGCCCCGTCGCGGAACGTGTCGTTGCGCAACCTGACCGTGCCGCGCTCGTCCGGGGTCAGCCCCACCTCGGACAGTCGGCCGGACCGCCACACCAGGTCGAGCGTGCAGGCACCGCGGGCGCGCAGACCTTCCACCCGGCCGTCCGGCCAGGCACCGGGCAGGGCGGGCAGCAGGTCGATCACGCCGAGGTGGCTCTGCAGCAGCAGCTCGGTCATGCCCGACGTGGCGCCGAAGTTGCCGTCGATCTGAAACGGCGGGTGCGTGTCCCAGAGGTTGGCCAGCGTGCTGGTCGTGAGCTGGTCGGCCAGCAGTTTGTGTGCGCGGTCGCCGTCGAGCAGCCGGGCCCAGAAGTTGATCTTCCAGGCTTTGCTCCAGCCGGTGCCAACGTCGGTGCGGGCGTTGAGCGACACCTTGGCCGCCTCGGCCAACTCCGGCGTGGTGCGCGGCGAGATCTGCCGCCCGGGATGCACCGAGAACAGGTGGGAGACGTGCCGGTGGGTCTCGGCCGGGTCGTCGATGTCCTCCTTCCACTCCTGGAGCTGCCCCCAGTCGCCGACGCGTAGCCCGGGGTCGAGCCGGTCCAGGACGGCCGCGGCCGCACCGGCCTCCTTCCGGTCGCCGAGCAGGGTGGCGGCCTCGCGCAGGTCGGTGAACAGGTGCCAGAGGATCTGCTGCGACATCGACGCGCCCGCGGTGGCCGGGCCGAGCTCGGGTGAGCGGCTGGGCACGGCGACGAGCGTGCCGTCACGAGGATCGGCCTCCAGGAAGTCGCGCCAGAACCGCGCGGTCTCCTTCATGATCGGGTACGCGGTCCGCTTCAGGAAGCCCTTGTCGAGGGTGAAGCGGTAGTGGTCGTAGAGCTGGTCGGCCAGCCAGGCGCCCGACTCCGGGAAGAAGTAGGCGGGATGGTCCCATGCCCCGGTCTGGCCGAAGATGTTGGAGGCGTGGTGGGCGACCCAGCCGCCCGTGTCGTACATCTGCCTGGCGGTGACCCTGCCGGGCTCGCGCAGCCGGTCGACGTAGGTGTGGAGAGGCTCGGCCAGCTCAGCCAGGTTGGTCATCTCGGCCGGCCAGTAGTTCATCTGCAAGTTGATGTTGAGGTGGTAGTCCGACTGCCAGGGCGGGGCCTCCAGGACATTCCAGACGCCCTGGAGGTTGGCGGGCAGTGATCCGGGGCGGGAGGAGGCTATCAGCAGGTAGCGTCCGTACTGGTAGAAGAGTTGCTCCAGGGCCCGGTCGGCGCCCGCGTCGCCGGTCCCGTACGCGGCGAGCAGGTCGTCGGTGGGGACCGAGGGCATGACGCCGCCGAGGTCCAGCCTGACCCGGCCGAACAGCTCGCGGTGGTCGGCCTGGTGCGCGGCCAGCAGCTTCGCGTAGCCCTTGGCGGCGGCCGCGTCAACGCGGTCGGTGAGCCGGGCGTGCGGGTCCTTGCCCTTGTACGTGGGGTAGTCGTGAGCGTAGTCGGTGCCGGTGCCGAGAATGAGGACGGCCGAGTCGGCGCCGGACACCGTGACGGTCCCGTCGGGGTTGTCCGTCCTGGTACCGCCCTGGTTGAGGATCTGGAGCTGGGCCTCGTACGCCATGCCGTTGTTCGAGAGGTTGCCCTTGACGGTGAGCCGGCCGCCCTCGGCGGTGGCGGTGGCCGAGCGGTTGGCCGGTACGGCGATTCGGGCCGTGAAGCCGACGCCGCCGGGGCGGTCGGCGCCGAGCCTGGCCACGGTCACGCCCGCGGGGGCAGAGGCGAAGTAATCTCGGGTGTGGCGCACGTCCCCAGCCCTGAAGGACACGCTCGCCACGCCGCGTGTGACGTCCAGCTCCCTGCGGTAGTCGGCCGCCCGTTCCGGCAGGTCGGGGAAGGCGAGACGCACGTCGCCGAAGCTCTGGTACGCGCCGAACCGGCGGTGGCGCGGCGTGTCGGACTTCAGGCCCAGGGCGGCCAGGACGTCCTCGGCAGGGATGCCGCCCTCCTTCCAGATCCGCTCCCTGACGCCCTCCAGTGCACCCGGCCGGGGGGCGTCCCAGTTGCCGAAGGCGTAGTCGGGCACCCCCGGGCCGCCCGTCCACAGGGTCTTGTCGTTGAACTGCAACCGCTCGGCCGCGACACCACCGAACACGGTGGCGCCCATGGCGCCGTTGCCGATCGGCAACGACCGGGTCTCCCAGCCCTCGTCCGTGTCGGGCGCCGGCTCGTCGTACCACAGCGTGTACGGCTCACCCGGCTCAGCCGCGACAGCGGGAATGTCGGGGGCCACGGCGAGCGCCGCGCCGAGGAGCATGATGATCGAGCCTGCCAGTAACCGTCGGTTCATTTCGATGCACCTATACATGTATCGGCAGTGAGGAGGTCGGAGGTTTACCGGTCGCACGTCGTGATCCCTGGACGCCAGCGGCAGGCGATCGCCGCGTACCCGCCCTCGGCGGGCACCGGCACCGAGAGCCGACCGCGGGGTCCGTCGACCAGGTGGCGCTCGCGTACCAGTCCGGTCGGACCGTCGCGTACCACCTCGACCAGCCACCGGCCCCGCAGCATGGTCAACGGGACGTCGAGCGTGCGCGCCGCGCCGGACACTCCGGCGCCCACGAACCACCGGTCGCCGTCGCGCCTGGTCAGCACCACCTGGTCGCCCGGGCGTCCGGACAGCAGCCGCGTCTCGTCCCAGGCGGCCGGCACCTGTTCGAGGAAGCGTTCCGCCTCCGGCCTGGCCCGGTAGGACTCCACGGTGCCCGCCAGGTCCTGCAGCCCAGACTCGTACGTCACCGCCAAGCCCAGCTCGTGTGCGTCGGAGGTGGGCCGGCCCTCCCGGTGGAACGCCATCGGCGTGTAGTCCATGGAGCCGACGATGTTCCTGGTGAAGGGCAGGGTGGTCAGATGCTGCGTGGTGAGGGTGCGCTTCTCACCGCCGTGCACGCCCTCCATGGTCAGAACGTGCGGCCAGGTGCGCTGGATGCCCTTCGGGATGGTCGAGCCGTGGAAGTTGACCATCAGCCGGTTCTCGGCGGTGGCGGGGAGGATCTCGTCGTACCATTGCAGCCGTTCCTGCGACTCCGCGTCCATGAAATCGATCTTGACGCCGCGCACACCCCACCGGTGCAGGGTGGGCAGCCACCGGGCGCGCTCCTCAGCCGTGTCCAAGTCGCGGAAGTGGACCCAGACCATGATCTCGACGCCCTTGCCGCGCGCGTACTCGACGAGTCGGGGGATCCAGCTCGTGGTCGGCCAGTCCGGGTCGGTGACGTCCCACTGGTCCTTCAGGAAGTACCACCCCGCGTCCACCTTCACGTACGGCCAGCCGCGGGCCGCGGCGTAGTCCACGAACTCCTTCTGCCTGTCCAGGCTCTGCCCGGCCTCCCTGCCGCCCGCGAGCCAGGTCCACAGCACAGGGCCGGGGTCGATCCAGGAGGTGTCGCGGACCTTCGAGTCCTGGGCGAGGTCGTCCACGAGCGTCGACTCGGTGACCGTGGCCAGGTCCCCCGCGATCATCACCCGCCACGGTGTGGCCAGCGGC
Organism: Nonomuraea cypriaca; assembly: GCF_015645445.1. GTDB lineage: Bacteria > Actinomycetota > Actinomycetes > Streptosporangiales > Streptosporangiaceae > Nonomuraea > Nonomuraea cypriaca. The sequence goes on from NZ_JADOGI010000040.1 coordinate 45,843, forward strand.
CCGGAGACCTGGACTCGCTCGTCCCACAGCAGCAGGCGGTAGTCGCCGGTGCCCCGCTCGTGCGCCAGCCTGGGACCCGAATAGCGGCCGTCCAGGTCGGACTCGGCGATCAGGAGGTAGCCGCCGCCGGTCTCGAACAGCGCGGGCACCATGTACTCGGCCGTGGGCGCGCTCGCGGCTGAGTGCCGCTCGAACGGGTTCTCGTAGTCGCGGCGGTGGCGCGCCAGCCAGGCTGCCGCGTCCTGCTCGACGGTGAACGCAGAGGTCTCGCGCAGCACGGCGCCGTAGTCCTCGGGCAGCCGGTAGCGGTAGGCCACGCCGTCTTTTGAGACCCTGACGATCAGCTCCAGCCGGGCGCCCGCGGCGTTCGTGAAGGAGAGAGTGGTCTCCCGCATCACGGAGCTCCGCTCCAGGCGCTTGCCCGCCGCAGTGGTGTAGCGCTCGGTCACCGCGCGGTCGCGGCGCTGCGAGAAGTGCAGTTTATGTGACAGGTCGGCTTGTTCCGTGACGATGCCGACCGGGCTTGGGGCCAGCACCTGGGCGCCGCGACGGCTCACCGCGAGCGTGAGGGCGCCGTTTCCGGCATCGAGGACGAGCTCCGCCGCGGGGCCGCCGGGGAAGCCGGAGATCTTCCAGCTTCCCGCGGCGGCCTGCGCGGGCAGGGCCGGGAGGGCTGGGATGCAGAGGACCAGGAGCAGTAAGGCGCTCAGTCGGATCACGGCAGCGGTCGGCATGAGACGCTCCTGCAGGGCCACATACATCGGATGTGTTTCCGGATCGTAACCCGCAAATTTCCGAATGACCAGTGTCCACATCGGATCTCATGCGGCGCTTGTGCTCAACATCGGCGCCGTGGAGACCGACCACCACCTGGTCGGGGTGCGCGTGGACACGTGCGTGTTCATGAACGTCGTCGGTCCGGACAAGATCGCGTTCACCGACGGGTTGAGCCGGCGGAAGGTCCTCGTGAGCGGGGCGGAGCAATAATGCGGCTCATTTGATCAACGCCCCCCTGCTGTTCGCTGTGTGAGTGCTGCGCCAGTGCCTGCGCGGGCCGCTGTGGAGTCAAGGTCTCTGCAGGCATCCGATGAATACGGCCCATGGGTCCGTCTCTACGGGCAATTTCACTGCCTCTCTTGACGCGTCGTGAAGGGAATGATCCTATGAATATCAATAGGAAAGTTTCCTAAACAGGAGGACGGATGCGATTACTTCCAGCAGGTGCGGCGGCCATCGGGCTGCTCGTGCCGGCGCTGCCCGCCTCGGCCGATCCCGTGGAATCCGGCCCGTGGACGTCGTACTCGCCGTCGTTCGACGTGCAGGAGCGCGGCTGCGGCGACGTCAGCGACCTGACGTTCAGGCTGACCTGCTCCACCGGCAGCGGTGACCAGCGGGCCGAGCGGCGCTACGCCACTTACTCCAGCGGCACCCGTCAGTTCGAGGGCTACTTCAAGATCAGCAGCTTGGCGGGCTCCCGCATCAGCCTGAAGCAGACGTTCAAGACGACGGGCCCGTTCTTCATGCTCGCCGTCGAGCGCGGCGGCCGGCTGTACGCCGTACACGGCGGCACCACGATCGCCACCGGTGCGACGGTCGGCACCACGGTCCGGGTCAACACCGTGCACGTGGTCGGCAGCACGCACCGGACCTACATCAACGGCTCGCTGAAGCATACCGTCGCCAGCGAGAGCGGCAGTTTCTACGACAAGTTCGGCGCCTACCGGACCGACAGCGGCCAGGGGCCCGCCACGGTCCAGTGGAGCGGCATCCGGTTCTGGCGGAAGTAGGTGCGATGCGGGCTCTGGTGGCGTTCCTCCTGGTCCTGACGGGCGCCTGCGCGGCTCCTCACCAGCAGGAGCCGGTACGTCTGTCGGCCGACCTCGTCTCACCGACCGACGTCACGTTGCGCTGGGACGGCCGCGATCCGGCCGCCGCCGGGCACGTGATCGAGTTCGCCACCGAGCCCGGGGGCCCGTACACGATCCTGGGCTTCCTCCCGCTGGAGCAGACCTCCTACACCCACCCCGATCTCATCCCGCACACGACCTTCCACTACCGTCTGCGGCCCTACTATGGCCAGGCCTCCGCGCCGGTGGACGTGACGCTCGGCGGCGGACCGTACCCGGAGCAGGAGCCCGACTGGTCACAGCCGCGCACGATCCCGGGCGGGCCGCGGGGCACGCTGCCCACCGGGAGCGGCGAGGCGGCGCCGGCCGACCTGAAGGTGAGCATCGCGCAGGCCGACGGCGTCGCCTTCAGCTGGACCGACCGCACGGGCGACGAGGAGGGCTTCCTCCTGGAGAACCGGCCGGCGGGCCGGCCGGACTTCCACGTGGTCGCCGCCCTCGACCCCGACATCAACGCCGTTGGCCTGATCACCCTGCCCGAAGAGCGGCACGCCGCCTACCGCGTACGCGCCTTCCGCTACGGGCCACCGTCGAACGTCGTCAACAGGACAACGGGCGAATGAGTCGTCCCATCTTTGGGCGTCGCGCATCGCGACCCTCGAAGAACTCATACCCGACCAGTGATCGGATGTCATCCGCCCGAAGGCAGTAACAACAGGCCATGCGAATTCACGCGGATGACCTTCAGGAGCGCGCAAGTACAGCACGCGGCTTGACTCAGAAGACCGCAGCTCACTCAGAGCCAGAATCTGCACGATGAACGCCGCCGACGCGGCACCCGCCGTGGCCGCCGCGTGCTTGGCTGCTTCGCCCAGGCCCTTTATTTTGCGCTGGTTCTGCGACGGCACCCGCCTCAGGCAACTGGCCACCGACCACGGCAACGGCCGCAAGACCGCCTACCGCTATCTCCACGAGGGCGATGTGCTCGCCGCACAAGCGCCCGACCTGCACCAAGCCCTGGACACAGCCAGGAACGCGGGCCTGACAGAAGCTGTCGAGGTGGTCGCAGGCGATCTCACCGACGCCGGCACCCCGGACCGGGCCTTCGACGGCGTGACCGCCGCACCTGATCAACTTTGGCGGTGAGTACCGGCCGCTGCGTAACGGGCAGCAGGTGGTGGACCTCGCCGTGGCCGACGCCTGGAGTCGGCGAGGCGGACCTGGTGGAGATCCTGCTCCGGATGTACGGCACGCCCAGTGACTTCGCCACGACCGTGACCGGCGTCGTGGTGGAGGTCACCGGCCGCCCGCCGCGTACATTCGCGCAGTGGGCGGCCGAGCACGCCGATCGTTGCCGGTCAGCGGGCGACCTGGACCGTGGCGGTCTGACCGGCGCGCACGGGCACCACGGCGACCGTGTAGGTCACGCCGTCGATCACCTTGCGCAGGCCGGGGGCGCGGTGGCCGTTGAGCTCCAGCCACCGGTGCTCGCCAGGGAACCGAGCCTCCCAGAAGCGCAGCCCGCCCGACCCGTTGGTGAAGACCGAGGATGTCTGCCCGTCGTGCCGTACCGTCACGGTGCCGTCGCCGACGGGCACGTCGGCGACCTGCAGCCAGGCGATGTCGGCGGGCAGCCGTGACTGGGTGGCGACGGTCCGCCTCGGCGCGTCGGGCTGGATGCCCATGAGCCCCTCGACAGTCTGGCTGACCAGTGTGAACGGCACCTCCGGGTAGTCGCCGTTGAGCCCCTGGCGGCTGTTGGCGTGGTTGGTCTCGCGCTGGTCGTAGACGTGCCGCATCCACTTCCACGCGGTCTCGTTGCGGTTGTGCCTGAAGAACGTGTCGGGCAGGTACGTGATCGCCTCGATGTTGCGCGGACGCCCGGCCCCCGTCGCCTCGGCGTCTATGAAGTCGAGGTAGGCGTCGTTGCGCGGTCCCGCGTCGATGATGCCCTTCATCGGCATGAACCAGCTGTTCTCCTTGCCGAAGCCGGTCAGCGGCGTGCCGTCGACCGTGTAGGCCCGGACGAACTCGCCGGTGCCTGGTTTCACGCTCCAAGTCTGGTTGAAGTAGCTCTTCAGGTCGCGAGCCTGCTTGGCCGCCCGCAGCGACGTCTTCATGTCGTGCTTGTCGCGAGCGAGATCGGCCAGGGCCAGGTACGCCTGGTACTGTGCGCCGATGGCGTCGCCCGCCTCGGCCAGCGGTTCGCCGCTGACCTCGTTGTAGCTGGCCGCGCCCTGGAAGATGCCCTTGCCCGTGCCCTCGGCGACCTTGACGGAGCCGTTGGGGATCTGACCGTCGTGCAGGGTGACGAAGTCGTTCGTAGCGCGCTGGTAGTAGTTCCAGAACACCGGGTCGTCGAGGTAAGCGCGGTCACCGGTCCACCTGAACGCCTGGTCGGCCTTCTCCACGAGCTCGAACGTGGCGGGCACCTCGCGGACGAAGTTGGTCGGCGAGCGGTAGTCGATGGTCAGGTAGGTCGTGGCATCGAAGTTCAGCGCCCAGACCGGGTAGAACTTGTGCTCCTCGGTCGCCGAGGCGGCGAAGGAGCGCAGCATGTTCTTGTTCTCCTGATCCAGTCCCAGGATGTGCGCCCCGGCCAGTTGATGGGCGAAGTCGCGCGAGTAGTAGCCGGTGCGGTGGGCGTATCCAGCCCAATAGGAGGAGGCGTAGACGCCCTCACCGGTGCCCGCCGGATTCCGCTCGTCCACGTTGAGCAGGCCCGGGACGCCGTCCTGGTGCGCCCAGCCGCCCGCCTTGGCCTTGGCCCAGTCGAACAGCTCGACGATCTGGGCGTTGGACGAGGTGACGCGCGGGTCGGCTTTGGCTCCCGGCGAGACCATCACGTCGTCGGCGTTGACCCAGCCGGCGCCGGAGCCGAAGACGATCTCAAGGCGGTCGCCCTCACCCAGCTCCACGTTGGAGTGGGTATACCTGCTGTACGTAGAGCGGGAGGGCAGGGTGATCGTGCCCGCGTCGGTGCCGTTGCGCCGGATGGTGAAGGTGCCGCCCGTGCCGCCGGTGGCGATCCAGGCCGAGATCGTGTAGCGGCCGGCCGCGGGGGCGGTGATCGCCTGGCTGACGCTCTTGCCTTCGCCGGAGTCGAGGTAGATGAGCTTGGCGCCGCCATGCGGCTTGTTGGTGGCCACGCCCGTGCCGGCGGTGAACCTCCAGCCCTCGGCGTCCAGCTCGAACCCGGGGTTGACGACGACCAGCGGCCCGACGGCGGCTCGCGCTGGGGTCAGGGCCGTGGCAGCCAGCAGCGAGGAACTGATGAGGACGGGTAATGTCTTCCACTTCATAAAATTCTCCCGATGATAGGATGATCTATCCGGCCACAAAGAGATGAAATATCGGGACTAGCGGCGAAGCTCAGCGCGGCGGCGGCGCCGTGGACCCCCGTACCACCAGCTCTGGGCTGAACAGCAACTCGCCCTTGGGTACCTCGCGGTTGCCCACCAGCGCGATGACACTGCGCGCCACCTCCTTGGCCAGCCGGTCGAGCGGCTGGCGCACGGTGGTCAGCGGCGGATCCACGAACTCCATGATCATCGATCCGTCATGCCCCACGATGGAGACGTCGCCGGGCACGGTGAGCCCCGCCCTGCGCACCGCCCTGATCGCGCCGAGCGCCATGAAGTCGCTGGCCGCCACCACCGCGGTCGCGTCGTGCCGGAGCAACTCGGCGGTCGCGGACTGGCCGCCCTCGATCGTGTAGTGCTGCCTGACCACCAGCGAGCCGGTGTCGGTCACGCCCCTGCGCGCCATCGCGGCCCTGAACCCCTTGGCCCGCCGGTCCGCAGGCCGGTTGCCCGCGGGCCCCGAGGCCAGCCCGATCCTGCGGTGGCCCAGCGACCAGAGGTGGTCGACGGCCAGTTCGGCCGACAGGTGGTCGTCGGTGGACAACACCGGCATGTCGTGCCCCTCGAACCCGCCGTTGACCCCGACGAACGGGATCCGGCGCGCGGCCAGCACGTTGTAGGTCGCGGGATCGGCGTCGTCGAGCGTGTTGCTGGCCGACAGGAACACCACCGCAGCCACGCCGTGCTCGGCGAGCGCGGTCACGAACTCGCGCTCCTGGATGCCGCCCTGGAGCGCCGGGCAGAGCACGCCCTTGAGGCCGTGGGGCGCCAGCGCGGCCTCGATGAGCTCGGCCACGTCGGCGAAGAACGGGTTGGACAACCACGGCGTGATCACCGCGACGAGGTGGCCGCGGGTGGAGCGCTCGTAGCCGAGCTCGGCCATGGCACGCTCCACGGCGTCGCGGGTCTTGGCCGACACCCCGGCGCGCCGGTTGACGACCCGGCTGACCGTGGCCTCGCTCACCTCGGCCCTGGCCGCTACCTCTGTGATGCCGATCTTCACTGCGCAACCTCCAGCTCGGCCAGCCCCGACGGCGGAACGCCCAGCACGCACAAACCGGGCCCCAGCCGCCGGTCCGACGGCTCGATCCTAGATCCGTCCGCGCGGAAAACCCGCTCCACGCTGACTCTCGCGCCGCCGACCTCCAGCACGAGCCGGTCCGACGCGGTGCCGTTGGCGACGGTCACCTTCCGGTACCGGGCGTCGATCGGGACCACGCGGTCGGCGGTCACGCTGATCACGCACTCCTCGCCGAGCGCGGCGCGTACTACGGGGTAGAGCTCGTCCGGGCGGCCGGGCTCCACCTCGCCGTCCAGCAGCACCGCCCGCAACTTGCGCCAGCGTGCCAACCAGAACGCCACCATGCGCCGGTGCTCGCCGGACAACTCGCCCAGCCGCGCCGAGATCTGCGGCACCGAGTGCAGCGCGCCGATCAGCTGCCTGGCAGCGGTGCGCGCGGGAGCCCCCGGATCCCACATGAGCATGTCGGCGTGTACGGCCCCGGCCACGGCCAGGAATCCGATGTCGATGGTCCGCACGCGGTTGGCGACCGCGTCGGCCGGGCAGTCGGTGGCGCGCAACATGTTGCCGAAGGGCGTCATGCCCGGCCCCACGTACGGCTGGCGGAACTCGATCAGCGCACCCGGCCGAATCGCCTCGATCTCCGCGATGAGTTCGGCCAGCAGCGCCCGCATGGCCGTGCCCACGTCGGCGATGTCCCCAGGCGAGGGCGTGCCCGCGTGGACCATCGCCTGGTCCAGGAAGTCGATCTTCAGCCCGTCGAGCCCGTAGTCGCTGACGAGTCTGGCGCAGGTCGCCACCACGTGTGCCCGCACCTGCGGGATCCGCGGATCGAGCACGTGCGCGCCGGGCACGGCACACGCCTCCGAGGCGTACGCGGACAGGGCGGGGAAACATTCGGCCTCCCGGCCGAGCAACAACGGGGCCACCCAGACGACGTACTCAAGCCCCATGTCCCGAACTCGGGCGACATGCCCAGCAAAATCAGGAAATTTCGATGCATCGGGTCGCCAGTCCCCTACGCCCTGGTAGCCGCGGCCGTTGCCCAACTCCTGCCAGCCATCGTCCAGGATGATCGTCCCGCACCCGAGCCCGGCCGCCAGCGCCGCCTCCGCCTCCACGGCGGACGCCTCGACCGCCTGACTGAAGCCGTACCAGGTGGAGTAGACCGGCACTCGCGCACCCTCCGGCGCTCCCGGCCCCTCCACCAGCGCGCCGCGCAGCGCGCGCATCGCGCTCGCGACGCTCGGCGAGGTGCGGGCGAAGGCCATCCGGTACGGCGAGCCACCCGCGGGCACACGCAGGTGCGCCACGAAGGTCTTGTTCTCCTCGGAGACGCCGTACCGCATGGTTGTCTCGGGCACCGGGTCCAGCGCGGCGAAGGCCATCATGGAGGCGCCGCTGCTGTCGTACAGGCAGGCGGCCACCGCGCCGCTCACCAGCGAGACGCTCGCCAGCCCCGCCCAGTCGGCGACGATCGTGCGGGTCCACTGGGCGTCAGGGTGCCAGAAGCCGGCCGCGTCGCCGAGCGGGATCGACAACCTGATCTCCAGCTCCCCGGTGGAGTGGATCTCCAGGAGCTCGGTGCCGCCGGGCTGGGCGGTCAGCTCCCAGCCGACGGTGGCGCCGGGGGTGTGCGTCAGGACGGCCAGCCGTACATCGTCGAGCAGGTGCTCGGTGGGCGCGGGCGCGAGCCCGGCGGTCGTGACGCTCACTCTTTCACAGCTCCCGCGAGAAGTCCGGAGACGAAATGTCGTTGCAGCAGAAGGAACAGGATCGCCATCGGGATGGCGGCGACGGCCGTGCCCGCGAGGATCGCGCCGTAGTCGGTGTCGTTGGCGCCCTGCAGGGAGGCGATGGCCAGCGGGATCGTGTAGGCGTCACGCGTGCGCAGCGCGATGAGCGGCCAGACGAAGTCGTTCCACTGGTAGAGGAAGAGGTAGATGCCGAGCGCCGCGAGCGCCGGCCGCATCGGCGGCAGCACCACGCGCCAGAACAGCCGCAACTCGCCGCAACCGTCCACGCGCCCGGCCGACAGCAGCTCGTCGGGGAGCGCGGACATCGACTGCCGCATCAGGAAGATCCCGAACGGCAGCGCCAGGTTCGGCAGCACGATCGCCTGGTAGGTGTTGAGCCAGTCGAGCGCCAGCATCATCTTGAACAGCGGCACCAGCGTCACCTGGCTCGGGATGACCAGGCCCAGCATCAGCAGCCCGAACATCAACTCCTTGCCGCGGAAGGTGTATTTCGCGAAGCCGTACCCGGCCATCGTGCACACCAGCCCGGCGAGCAGCGTGTAGATCGTGGCGATCAGCGTGGAGTTGAGCACGACCCTGCCGAAGCCGACGGCCGACTCAAGCGAGGCCAGGTTGTCCGCCAGGTGCCCGCCGGGCAACAGCGGCGGCGGGCTGCCGAACACCTCGGCCGTGCTGTGCGTGCTGGCGACGACCAGCCAGTAGAACGGCGCCAGCACCACGGTGACCATGATCAGCAGCGACGAGGTGAGCATCACCCGGCGGGTCATGACCGGTCCCCCAGGAAGCGGAACTGCACGATGCCGAGAATCCCGATGATCACGGCGAGGGCGTAGCCGATGGCCGAGGCGTAGCCGAAGTCGAAGAACTTGAAGCCGTTGTTGTACAGGTACAGGCCAAGGGTCATCGTGCTGTTGTCGGGGCCGCCGTTGGTCATGACGTACGGCTCGTCGAAGAGTTGCAGCGTGCCGATCGTGGACATGACCAGCGTGAGCAGGATGACGGGGCGCAGTCCTGGCAGCGTGACGTGCCTGAAGCGGTTCCAGGCGCCGGCACCGTCCACGGCGGCGGCGTCGTAGTGGTCCTGGGGCAGCGCCTGCAGCCTCGACAGGTAGATCACCGCGTTGTAGCCCGTGTAGTGCCAGGTCAGGGCGAGCCCGATGGCGATGCGGGCCCACAGCGTGTCGGTCAGCCACGGGACCGGGGCTGCGCCGGCCAGCCCGAGCACCCAGTTGACCAGGCCGAACTGCGGATTCAGCAACACCGCGAAGAGCAGTCCGTACGCGACCAGACCGGTGACCATGGGCATGAAGAACCCGAGCCTGAAGAAGCCCCTGAACCTCAGCAGTGGGGAGTTGAGCGCCACCGCCAGCCCGATCGCCAGCGCCAGCATGACCGGCACCTGGACCAGCAGGATGACCGCGGTGTTGCGCAGCGCGGTCCAGAACAGCGGGTCGCCGGCCAGGCGCTGGTAGTTCGCCGCCCCGGCGAAGGTCTGCAGCGCGCCGTCGGTCCTGAACAGGCTCAGCCAGAACGACCAGCCGATCGGATACAGTTTGAAGATCGCGAACAGGGCCACCGCGGGGAACACGAACAGGTAGGGGGCGAGCCTCCTGCCCGCCCACCTCGGGGAAGGCGGGCCCGTGTGCGCCGGGGCCGCGGCGACCCGCTCGGTGACGGCGGTCATCGCAGAACCTTGCGGCCCGTCTGCTGGGCGATGAGGTCGGCGGCCTCCTTGAGCACCGCGGCCGGGTCGGCGCCCTTGAGCAGCACCTTGGTCTGGGCGTCTGTGACGGCCTTGAGCGCTCTTGGGTAGTCGGCGGAGTAGTTGGTCACGTAGGAGGGGCTCTTGAGCGCGTCGAGGAAGATCTCGCCCTTCTTCTGGCCGCTGAAGAAGTCGGATGCCTCGTGGAAGATCGGGTCGTCGTATGTCGACATGAGGGCGGGCGCGATGCCCTTGCCCTTGTAGATGGCGACCTGGCTCTCCGGCCGGGTGAGCACGTACTCGGCGAACGCGTAGGCCGCCTCCCTGACCTTGCTGGTGCCCGCCACGGCCAGGTGTGTGGAGTTGACGGTGGCCGACACCTTGCCGCCCGCGGTGACGGCGGGCGGGAGCCGTACCTTCCACTTGCCCTTCTGGTCGGGCGCGCTCTCCTCGATGATGCCGCCGAACCAGGTGGGCATGGACTGGACCGCCACCGAGCCCTTCTTGATCGTGCTGATCATCGTGTTCCAGCCACCCGACATGTCGGCGACCAGGCCGGCGTCATTGAGCTTCTTGATGATCGTCATGGCGGTGACCGCCTGCGGCGTGTCGAGCGTGACGTTGCCCTGCATGTCGAAGTAGAAGCTGTCCTGGAGCTGGATCAGCATCTGGAAGAGGTTCGCGGAGTCGGCCTGCGAGGCCGGCTTGTCGATGGCGAGCAGCTGCACGCCGGTCTTCTCCTTGAGCTCGATCCCGGCCTCGATGACCTCGTCCCAGGTCTGCAGCGCCTCGACGTCGACCCCGGCCTTCTCGAACAGATCGGCCCGGTAGTAGAAGCCGGCCGAGTTCGCTTCCCAGGGCAACGCGTAGACCTTGCCGTCCCTGCTGACGGTCTCCCACATGCCCTGGGCGAACTTGGCCTTGTGCTGGTCGGCGCCGAGAGGCACCAGGTCGGTCAGGCCGCCGGGGAACTTCTCGATGTAGGCGGGCAGGTAGTCGACGCCGATGTGCAGGACGTCGCCGAGCCCCTGGCCGCCGGCAGCCATCCCAGTGGTGATCTTGTCCCAGATGGCCGGGTTGCCGATGTCCTGGACATCGACCTTGATGCCGGGGTACGCCTGCTGGAAGCCGGGCACGAGCTCCTTCATCATCGCGGCCGGCCCCTGCCAGCTCCACACGGTGACGTTCCCGGTCGCGGCGGTGCCGGTCGGTCCTGACGGAGCCGGGGCCGCGGCAGTGCCGCCCCCTCCACAGGCGGACATCGCGGCTCCACCAGCTGCCAGTGCACTGAGCCGGAGGAATCGGCGTCGGTCGAGATTGGCCATGGTCGGGCTCCTGGGGGATGCGGAGGTTGGCCTGATGCCGCGAGACGTTACATCCGCGTTTCCCGCACTTGCAACATTTCAGCGAAAACTTTCAGCTCAGTACCGGAAGTTTGGTGTAAGTCATTGACACGCCGGTGTTACCTGGCTGAAATGTGAACAAATCCAACAGAGGTCCTCAAAAGTCCTCAACCCCCGAGGAGTTGTGGTGGGACGTGTTCGAACTCGTTGCCTCCTGGCCGTCGCCCTGCTTACCGTGCCCCTGGCCGGCCTGCCCGCCGCGGCCGACACGGCGCCGATCGGCGTCACGCTCTCTGCGGAGACCACCGCGCTGCCACTCGACGGCACCACCGCGCTGAAAGTGGAGGGCAGGAACGCCGATGGCAGCCCGGCCGACCTGACCGGCGCGGAGATCACCGTCACCAGTGCCGCCCCCGCCATGGCCACGCCGGTCATGGAGGGCGCGAAGGGCACGGTGCGGGCCGGCACGGCGGGCCCTGGCCCGGTGACGCTGACCGTCACGGTCCAGGTCGGCAGCGCCACGACCAGCGACGACCTCCAGCTGACGATCCTGCCCGAGCCCGCCCGGCCGTACGTGCACGACTACGCCCAGACACTGACCATGAAGATGTTCATGGCAGACAACAAGGGCAAGGTGTCGCTGACGTTCGAGCAGGCCCTGGAGGTCATCCGCAAGGTGGACCACCTCACGCGCGGCATCCCCAAGATCTTCTATCTGGTCGGCTGGCAGTACGACGGGCACGACACCGGCTATCCGGCGTTCGACGTGGTCAATCCCAAGCTCAAGCGGGCCCAGGACGCGACGGCCGCCGACAGCCTCAAGTGGCTGATCGCCGAGGCGCGCAAGTACAGCACCACGGTCAGCTTCCACGTGAACCTGCTGGACGCGAGCGACAAGAGCCCGATGTGGCAGGAGTACCTGGACAAGGACGTCATCGCGCGCAACGCCGACGGCTCCCTGCGCACCTACGTCTGGGGCTACCCGATCAGCTACACCCGCGAATGGGCGGCCGGGCTCACCACCAGGCGCATCGACCAGCTGTTCGACCTGGTCGACCTGTCGTCGATCGGCACTCTGCACGTCGACGCCTTCCATCAGTACATCCCCGGCTACGGCACCGAGATGATCAGCCCGTACCACGATGTGACCACGGACCAGGAGATCGAGACCCAGAAGAAGATCATCAGGTATTTCCGCGACCGGGGCGTGGACGTCACCTCCGAGTTCACCTACAGCTACCGCAAGGACCCACTGCTCGGCCTGCAGCCCATGGCCTGGCACCTGCGCGACGTGGACCCGATGAAGATCCCGGCGACCCTGCACATCGGGGGCGGCGGCGGTGACGCTCGGTTCGGCGTCAGCATGCAGGGCGAGTCGAAGATCAAGGCCGATTCAGTGACGATGAAGGGTTTCCTGGACGAGTTCGCCACCTCCACGCTGCCCTGGTACTACCTCAACCGGCTGCGGCGGATCTCCGACTCCGGCGGGGTCGTGACCTTCTCCGGCGGCGTGACCAGCCGCAACGTCGAGGGCGGCGTCCGCATCGAGCAGGGTGACGTGCTCCTGCGCGACGGCGCGGACGTGTTCATGCCCGCGTTGTGGCGCGAGCACCGCGAGATCGTCGCCTACAGCCGCAACGGGTACACCTCGCGCACCTGGCGGCTGCCCGCCGACTGGAAGCGCGTGGCGCTGGTGGACGTCTACCGAGTCGGGCTCGACGGCCTGACCAGGGTGGCGAAGAACCGGCCGGTCCTGGGCGGCAAGATCGAGCTCAGCCTGCCCGCGGGCACGGCGTACAGCATCGTCCCGCACGGCACCGACGTCAGCCCTGCGGACACGGGGCAGCCGCACATGTTCGACGCCGTGTTGCCGCGGCCCGGCGCGGCCGGCGTGCGGCCAGGACACGTGGCATTCGCTTGGGCGCCCTCACGCAACGCCACCGAGTACCGCCTGCAGGTCGCCAAGGATCCCGCCTTCACCACCGTCGTCGCCGAGCGCACCGGGCCCGGCGTGGTGACCGGGCTCGAACCGGGCACCCGCTACTACTGGCGGGTCGAGGCCCGCAACGCCAAGGGAGCCATCACGATCAACGGCGCCCCGCTCACCTTCGAGACGGCGGAGGGGTGACCATGCGCAGAATCCTACTGGCCGCCGCGCTGCTCGCGGCCCTGCTCCCGCTGGGCACCGCCGCCCCCTCGTGGGCGGCCTTGAATGCTGCCGCCCCCTCGTGGGCGGCGCGGGCGGAGGCGGCCTTCGCCAAGCTGCCGCTCGCGCCGACGCCGCCGATGGGCTGGAGCAGCTGGAACAAGTTCCGCTGCAACATCACCGAGGACCTCATCAAGCAGACCGCCGACGCGATGATCACGTCCGGCATGAAGGACGCCGGTTACGTCTACGTCAACATCGACGACTGCTGGATGGCCGCCACGCGGGACGCGAACGGCGATTTCCAGCCCGACCCGGTCCGCTTCCCCGGCGGCATCAAGGCGCTGGCCGACTACGTGCACGCCCGCGGCCTCAAGCTCGGCATCTACTCCTCCGCGGGCACCAAGACCTGCCAGGGCCGCCCCGCCAGCCTCGGTCACGAGCAGGCGGACGCGCGGAAGTTCGCCGAGTGGGAGGTCGACCTGCTCAAGTACGACAACTGTAACGACGCGGGCGTCCCGGCCATCGAGCGCTTCACGACGATGGCCGAGGCTCTGGCCGCCACCGGGCGCCCGATCGTCTACTCCATCTGCGAATGGGGCGCCAACAAGCCGTGGGAGTGGGCGGGCGCCCTCGGGCACTACTGGCGTACGACCGGGGACATCGCCGACCGCTGGGGCAGCATGGTCGCCATCGTCGACCAGCAGGCCGGGCTGGAGAAGTTCTCCGGGCCGAACGCCTGGAACGACCCCGACATGCTGGAGGTCGGCAACGGCGGCATGACCGAGACCGAGTACCGCTCCCACCTGAGCCTGTGGGCCTTGCTCAACGCGCCGCTGATCGCTGGCAACGATGTGCGCACGATGAGCGCCACCACCAAGGACATGCTCACCAACCCCGAGATCATCGCGATCGACCAGGACTGGGCAGGAATACAGGGACACAAGATCTCCGACAACGGTGATCTGGAGGTGTGGGCCAAGCCGCTGTCGGGCGGCGGCGCGGCCGTCGTGTTGTTCAACCGCGGGCCGGTCGGTGCCGAGGTCGCCACCACGGCCGCCGACCTCGGGCTGAAGGCCTGGACCGGTTACCGGGTGAGGGACGTCTGGGCCGGTGCGGACACGTACACGCTGGGCAAGGTGCGCGCGTCCGTGCCAGCGCATGGCTCCAGGATGTTCGTCGTCAAGCCGGGGCTGCCGGGCAAGGTGCCGCCCGCCGTGGCCGCCGACGTGCGTACGGACACCGAGGGGTTCGTCAGAGGCGGGCAGACGTTCACCGCGACCGTGCGGTTCAGCGTGGACGGGCTGCCACCGGTGCGGGACGCCGAGGTGACGCTGGCCGTACCCGAGGGGTGGTCGGTCAGGGCGACGGGACGCACGCGGGCGCCTGTCGTGGTGCCGGGCAGGCCGTTCTCGGCCGCCTTCGAGGTGACCGTGCCCGAGACCGCGGGCAAGGGCGTCTTCGGGCTGACCGCCCAGGTGACCGCGCATGGTGGGCGGCAGCTCACCGGCTACGGCAGTGTCGCGATTGCCCAGGCGCCGCAGGGCGACCAGTGGCTGAGCGACCTCGACGCGCTCACGGCCGACGTCGGCTTCGGCACGATGGGCCGGGACGTGAACGTGAGCGGCAAGCCCATCAAGATCGCCGGAGTGGCCTATGCCAAGGGCCTGGCGCCACACGCTGCGTCGGAGGTCAGATACTTCCTCGACCGCCGGTGTACCAGGTTCACCGCGGAGGTCGGCGTCGACGACGGCACCAACCGGCGCGGCTCGGTCACCTTCCAGGTGCTCGGCGACGAGCGGAGGGAACTGGCCGCGACCGGTGTGATCAGGGGTGGCGAACCCGCGATCCTGATCGACGTCGACGTCACCGATGTCCTGGTCCTCACGCTGGTGACCGGGATCGGGCCGGACAACAACAACAGCGACCACTCGATCTGGGGATCACCCAGGATCGTGTGCGCCGGTTAGTGAGAACACGAGGGCCTGGCCCGCGTCCGCCGGACGCGGGCCAGGCACCGGTGGCGATGGACCGTAGGCCATGGGCTCCGGCGCCGCGTCCGTGAGTGGCTTACGGCGTGGGCGAGGGGGACAGGCCCGCCTTGACGGAGCGGCTGAGCTCGTCAGCGATGATCTCCGTCGCTCCCGAGGCGAGCCCGTCCAGAGCGGCCGCGGCGACCGTGGCCGGGTCGGACTTCTAATCCGACGGTCGCAGGTTCGAATCCTGCAGGGCGCGCTTTGATCATGTTCTGACCTGCGGTGATGCGGGATCGGATGCGTTCTAGAATTTCCGTCTGGCGTTCGCGTGCTCCATACGTGCTCGCGCGCACCAACCTGTAGGGCGTCGAAACTCGTGTGCGTGGGTTGAGCTGGGGTTTCGCCAGTTGAGCTAGGCGGCTCGGCGGTACTCGTTGATTACTCCTCCGAGTACCTTGTGGCGTTCGATCCGGCCTTCCATCGACACCACCGCATGCTCATCGTGATCGGGTGGACGCTGTCCACGAGCCTGATGCGGCCGATGCGCGTTGTAGCTGCGCCATGAGGCGCTCTGTTGTATCCCCGGTTCAGCCGGGAGGGACTCGGAGGGAGGTTCCTGGGCCTGATGGCTTACCTGGATCCGAAAGGTGAAGGGGACAAGGGCATGCCAGGAAATCGGCGGTCGTGTTCAGGTGTCAGAAGCGGCGCGTCGAGGGGCCCGTGTGATATGGCGAAAGCTTGATTGCCTGAACCCTAATCTCCAGACGACGAAAGGGCACGTCCGCCGGA
>NZ_JADOGI010000400.1 GCF_015645445.1 Nonomuraea cypriaca
GGGTGGAAGGCGGCCAAGGTGCCGGCGGCGCCGCCGAGCTGGGCCGGGAGGGCGTGGCGGGCGGCGAGCAGGCGGGTACGGGCGTCGGCGGCCAACTGTCGCCAGCCCACCGCCTTGAGCCCGAACGTGGTGGGCACCGCCTGCTGGGTGAGCGTCCGAGCGGCCATGGGCGTGTCGCGGTGTTCGCCTGCCAGTCGCGTGAGCGCGTTGACGACCCGTCCGAGGTCGGACAGGACCGGACCCAGCGTGCGGTGGGCCACCAGCATGAGGGCGGTGTCGAGGATGTCCTGACTGGTCGCGCCCCGATGCACATGGTGACCGTAGGGCTCGGCGGCCGCGCGGAGGTCGGCCACCAGCGGGATGACCGGGTTACCGCCGGAACGGGCCCGCTCGGCCAGGCCGGGCAGATCGAACGCGCCGGTCCGCGCGGCGGCGGCCACCGCGCCGGCAGCCTTCCTGGGCGCCATGCCGAGAGCAGCCTGCGCGTGGATCAGCGCCACCTCGGCATCCAGCATGGCCCGGAGCACGGCGGCGTCACCGGTGTCCGCGACGGCCCCCCGCATCGGCGACAACAACCCGAGATCCGCACCCCACGCCAACCCGCCCGGAGCCGGGTCATCCTGTGCCGGGTCGGTGCGGGGTGGGTGGTGCGGGGGGTCAGCTGAAGTCAAGGAAGACGGTCTCCTTCTCGCCCTGCAGGTGGATGTCGAACCGGTAGACACCTGCCCGTTCCTCCACCGCCATCAGCGTCCGCCGGCGCTCGGCGGGCAGGGCGTCGAGGAAGGCGTCCTGGCCGAAGTAGACGCGGGTGTAGAGGTGGTGCAGGAGACCGCGGGCGAACACGCACACGCTGATGTACCCGTTTCCCGGCGGCAGGGTACGCAGCGCCCAACGGCCGGAGCCGTCGGTGGGCACCCGGCCGAAGCCGGTGAAGTCGACGCCGTCCCGCCCGATGACCGCGCCGTTCGCCTGGTCGCGCCGCAGTGTGCCGGGCGCGCCATGCAGGTCGCCGGACGGGTCGGCCTGCCAGAACTCCAGCAGCGCGTCGGGCACCGGCTCGCCCGCGCCGTCGTAGACGTACCCGTGGACGACGATCCCGCCGGTGGCGAGGTCGCCGCCGCCGGGGAACGGGAGCGCGTACCCGTAGAAGGGGCCGACGGTCTGCGAGGGGGTGGGGTTCAACGGCCTTCCTCCATCCAGGTCCCGGCGGGGCCGTCCAGCACGATGTCCCAGCGGTAACCGAGCGAGAACTCGGGCACGGACAAATCATGGTCGTAGGCGGCCACCAGCCGCTCACGCGCCCGCTCGTCGGTCACCGAGCCGAGCACGGGGTCGTACGGGAACAGCGGGTCGCCAGGGAAGTACATCTGCGTGACGAGGCGCTGCGTGAAGGCGGTGCCGAACACCGAGAAGTGGATGTGCGCGGGCCGCCAGGCGTTGACGTGGTTGCGCCAGGGGTAGGCGCCCGGCTTGATCGTGGTGAACGAGTAGCGGCCCTCGCCGTCGGTGAGGCAGCGGCCGACGCCGGTGAAGTTGGGATCGAGCGGCGCCGGGTGGTCGTCGCGCTGGTGCAGGTAGCGGCCGGAGGCGTTGGCCTGCCAGATCTCCACGAGCTGGCCGCGTACCGGCCGGCCCGCTCGGTCCAGGACGCGGCCGGTCACGGTGATCCGCTCGCCGAGCGGCTCGCCCAGGTGCTGCTTGGTCAGGTCCGAGTCGAGCGCGGTCACGTCGGAGGCGCCGAACACGGGCCCGGCCAGCTCGGCCGCCTCCGGGTCACGCAGCGCGACCAGCGGCTGCTTGGGGTGGCGCAACACACTGCTGCGGTACGGCGCGAAGGCGCGGGCGGGGTGGCCAGAAGACGACCCGGAAGGCGGGCCGTCGCCGGCCTTGTACAGCTCGGCCATCTCCCGGTCGATGTCGGCTTGGGTGAGGGGGGTCATTTTTCCTACCTTTCGAGGACAATGGCCAGGCCCTGGCCGACGCCGATGCAGAGACACGCCAGGCCGGCGCCCGAGCCCGCCGCCGCGAGCCGGTGCGCCACTGCGCCGGTGACGCGGGCGCCGGACGCGCCGAGCGGGTGGCCGAGGGCGATCGCGCCGCCGCCGGGGTTGACGATCTCGGGGTCGAGGCCGGGCAGCTCGGCCAGGCAGCCGAGGGCCTGCGCGGCGAACGCCTCGTTCAGCTCGACGGTCGACAGGTCGCCGAACCGCTTGCCCGCCCTGGCCAGGGCCTTGCCGGAGGCTTCGACGGGGCCCAGGCCGAAGTAACGGGGTTCGAGCGCGCTGGCGGCGCTCGCGACGATCCTGGCGAGCGGTTCGCGGCCGCGCAGCCCGGCCTCGTCGGTCAGCAGCAGCGCCGCGGCGCCGTCGCTGAGAGGCGAGGAGTTGCCCGCGGTGACCGTCCCGTTCTTGCGGAAGACGGGCTTGAGGCGGGCGAGCGCCTCCAGGGAGGTGTCCTCGCGGATGCCCTCGTCCCTGGAGAGCCCGCCGATGGGGACGATCTCCCGCTCGAACGACGCCTTGGCCGCCTTCTGGTGACTGGCCAGCGCGAACGCGTCCTGTTCCGCCCGCGACAGACCGTGCTTGCCGGCGATCAGCTCGGCGCCCTCGCCCAGCGGCACGGTGTGCTCGGCCGGCATCTCCGGGTTGACCAGCCGCCAGCCGAGCGTGGTGGAGACCAGCTCCTGACCGCCCGCGGGGAAGGCCCGGTCCGGTTTGGGCAGCACCCAGGGGGCGCGGGTCATCGACTCCACGCCGCCGGCGATCACGGCGGAGGCGTCGCCGACGGCGATCGCCCGGTACGCCTGGATGACGGCCTCCATGCCGGAGCCGCACAACCGGTTCACCGTCACGCCGGGCGTCGTCATCGGCAGCCCGGCGAGCAGCACCGCCATCCTGGCGACGTTCCTGTTCTCCTCGCCGGCGCCGTTCGCGTTGCCCAGCACGACCTCGTCGACGGCCTGCTGGTCGTTGCGCTCGGCGATCGCCTTGACGACGTACGCGGCCAGGTCGTCGGGCCGGAGGCCGGCCAGGGCGCCGCCGTGGCGGCCGAAGGGCGTGCGTACGGCGTCCACGACATAGACGGTTCTCATCCGGCGACCTCCGCGGCGACGACTTGGACTGCTTTCACGCGGCGACCTCCGCTCCCGTACGGCCGCGCAGGCCGGCGACGGTGACGCCGGGCGCAGTCTCGACGAGCCTCAGCCCGTCCGAGGTGACGTCGAGGACGCCGAGGTCGGTGACGATCCGGTGTACGCACGCCTGCCCCGTGAGCGGCAGCGAACACTCCTCCACGATCTTCGGCGCGCCGTCCTTGGCGTTGTGGTCGGTGATCACGATGACCCGGCGCGCGCCGTGGACCAGGTCCATCGCCCCGCCCATGCCCTTGACCAGCTTCCCGGGGACCATCCAGTTGGCCAGGTCGCCGCAGGCGGAGACCTGCATCGCGCCCAGCACCGCCACGTCGATGTGGCCGCCGCGGATCATGCCGAACGACAGCGCGGAGTCGAAGAACGACGCCCCCCGCCGCACGGTCACCGTCTCCTTGCCCGCGTTGATCAGGTCGGCGTCGAGCTCACCCGGGGCCGGATAGGGGCCGACGCCGAGGATGCCGTTCTCCGAGTGGAGGATCACGTCCACGTCGGGCGGGAGGAAGGACGGGATGCGGGTGGGCAGGCCGATGCCGAGGTTGACGTAGTCGCCGTCGCGCAGCTCCGCCGCGGCCCGCGCGACCATCTCGTCGCGGGTCCAGCTCATGACGCCGCCTCTCGTGGCGCGGTGATCGTACGCTTCTCGATGGCCTTGTCCGCAGCCTGCCCGGGGGTCAGCTCCACGACGCGCTGGACGAAGACGCCGGGCAGGTGGACCTCGTCGGGGTCGAGCTCGGTCAGCTCCTCGACCTCCGCGACCGTGATCCGGCCGGCCATCGCGGCCAGGGGGTTGAAGTTCCTGGCGGCCTTGTTGAAGACCAGGTTGCCGTGCCGGTCGCCCTTGGCCGCCCGGACCAGCGCGAAGTCCGTGGTGATGCCGTACTCCAGGACGTACGGCCGTCCGCCGAACTCGCGTACCTCCTTGGGCGGTGAGGCGACGGCGATCGAGCCGTCGGGGTTGTGGCGCAACGGCAGGCCGCCGTCGGCGACGGGGGTGCCGACGCCGGCAGGGGTGTAGAACGCGGGGATGCCGGCGCCGCCTGCGCGCAGCCGCTCGGCCAGGCTGCCCTGCGGGGTCAGCTCCACCTCCAGCTCCCCGCCGAGGTACTGCCTGGCGAACTCCTTGTTGTCGCCGATGTACGAGGCGGTCACGCGGGCGATGCGCCCGGCCGCGAGCAGGACGCCGAGGCCGCCGCCGTCGACTCCGCAGTTGTTCGACACCACGGAGATGCCGGTCACCCCGGTGTCGTAGAGGGTCTTGATCAGCACGTTCGGGATGCCGCTGAGGCCGAAGCCGCCGACCGCGAACGACGCGCCGTCCCGCACGCCGTCCAGCGCCTCTTCAGCCGTGGCGGCCACTTTGTCTCTCCGCACGACGCTCCGTTCACCGTGGAGTGTTCGCATAGTGAACTTTTGTCCACTATTGTGATGTTGAGTATCTGTTTCTGAAGCGCTCCTGTCAAAGGATCACGCCGATCGAGGAGGAGCGATGGAACCGGCTGGAACCCTCGAACGCGGCCTGTCCGTGCTGCGCGTGCTGGCCGGCGAGCCGCGACGACGGGCCGCGACCGACCTGGTGCGGGCGACCGGCCTGGCCAGGTCCACGGTCGACCGGGTGCTGGCCACGCTGGTCCACCTCGGCTACGTCCGGGCCGAGGGCCGCGACCTGCTGCTCGCCCCGCGCCTGATGGAGCTGGGCGAGGCGTACCTCGCCGCCGGCGGCCTGCGCGACGCCCTGTCGCCCCTCGCGGAGCGGCTCGCCGAAGAGCTGGACGAGTCGGTCTCGGTGGCGGTACGCGACGGCGACGGGGTTCGCTTCATCGTCCAGTTCACCCGGCGGCGGGCCATGTCGGTCGCCTTCCGCGTCGGCGACCTGCTGCCCGCCGACCGCTGCGCGGCGGGCCTGGCGCTGCTCGATCCGGCCGCGCCGTGGGCCGAGGACGACCAGCTGATCGAGCCGGGCCTGGTGGCGGTCGCGGTGCCCGTACGGGATCCGGCCGGCCCGCCGGTCTGCGCGGTCAGCGTGGTCAGCCACACCAGCCGGCACACCGCCTCCGGCCTGCGCGAACACGCCCTGCCCCGGCTGCGCGAAACGGTCGCGGACATGGAAACGGCCCTCACCCGCCC
>NZ_JADOGI010000401.1 GCF_015645445.1 Nonomuraea cypriaca
GTGTTGCGGCTGCCGCCGGGGACGCGGGAGTGGTATCTGGAGTGGCTGGGGCAGGCGCATCCGCGGTTGGTGGAGCGTTATGCGGAGTTGTATGACGGGGCGGGGCTGCCGTCGCCGGGGTATGAGGGGCGTATCACGGGTCAGATCGCGCAGTTGTGCGAGATGTACGGGATGCGGTGCGGGGTGCCGGAGGTGGTGCGGCGGGAGCCGCGGGCGGAGCAGCTCGCGCTGGTGTGAGGCGGCCGGGAAAGTTCGTGCCGAGCGGCTTGGGAAAGCCGTGCCGGGCGGGCTGGGAAAGCGGCCGGGGAATGCGGTGGATCGCGCTGCTAGCGTGCTCGTCATGGACGTTGTGGATGTCGAGGCTTTCGTGGCGGACGGGTTCGCCAAGGTGGAGGCGGTGGTGCCGCGTGCGGTGGGTGACGCGGCGCGGGAGCTGCTGTGGGCCAGGATCGGGCTGTCGCCGGACGATCCGTCGGGGTGGACGCAGCCGGTGGTGTGGACGGCCGATCTGACGGGTGAGGGGCCGTTCGGGGAGTTCATGCGCAGTGCGCGGCTGTGGGCGGCGCTGGACGCGGTGGCGGGGCCTGGCGGGTGGGTGCCGCGCGGCAGTGTGGGCAACGTGCCGGTCCGGTTTCCGCGGGTGCCGCCGGCCGATGACCGGGGCTGGCACATCGATGCGAGCACGGCGCGGCCGGATGGGAGTTACGGGGTGAGCGGCCGGCCGGGGACGTTGCTGCTGCTGGCGTTGTTCTCGCAGGTGGGGGCGGATGACGCGCCGACGCGGGTGCGGGTGGGGTCGCAGCGGGACATGGCGGCGCTGCTGGATGAGCGGGTCCAGGACCCGATGAGGCTGGGGCCGTTGTTCGATGCGGCGGGCGGGGACCGGCCGGTGGCGCTGGCGACGGGCGCGCCTGGGGACATGTATGTGGTGCATCCGTTCACGGTGCACGCGGCGCAGGAGCATCTGGGGTCGGAGCCGCGGTTCATGGCGCAGATGCCGGTGTTCCTGACGCGGCCGCTGGCGCCGGGTGACGGTTCGCCGCTGGGGCGGGCGGCGGGTTTCTCCTGACGGGTGCCGGTCTCCGGATTCGACGTCGAGTCCCCCGGTTCGGCGTACGGTGGCGAGATCGTGTTGGGGCAGGTCAGAGGCGGCGGTGCAGGAGCATGCCGGGCCACTGGCCGACGGTGAAGGGGGCGGCGCGGGTGAAGCCGCAGGTTTCGCAGTAGGCGACCAGGCGGCCGTCGTCGCCGGCGTAGCAGTCGACGCGCAGGAGGGTGGCGCCGCGGGTGCGGGCCTCCCCCGCTGCCCAGTCCAGCAGGGCGCGGCCGACGCCGTGGCCGGCGTGGTCGCGGCTGGTGACGAGGGCTTGGACGTACAGTTCTGGTTCGGTGGCGGGGGTGACGTAGTCGTGGGGGGTGCCGACGGCGACGCAGCCGGCGGGGCTGCCGTCGTGTTCGGCGATGCGCATGCCGCCGGCGTGGTACCAGCTGGTGATCTGTGCGGTGCGGCGGGGGTCGCCGGTGAAGGGGCTGCTCCCCCATTGGCCGGTGCGTCCCCGGGCGGTGAGCCAGGCGACGGCGGTGTCGAACATGGCCAGTACGGTGGTGACGTCGCCGTCGCGGGCGGCGCGGATGCGCATGTGGGTCAGGCCTTGCTGTTCAGGGCGCTGCCCTTCTTCCATTGGGAGAACGGCATCTGCCAGTAGCTCCAGCCGTTGTTCCATTCGAGTTCGCGGTCGGTGCCGGTGATGTCGACGACGTCGCCGCGCTGCATGTTGTCGTAGAACCATTTGGCCTGGTCGGGGCGGGCGTTGACGCAGCCGTGGCTGACGTTGCGTACGCCTTGGGCCCAGACGTTGTCCTTGGCGTGGACGTATTCGCCGGAGTTGGAGATGCGTACGGCGTGGTCGATCATGACGTCGTAGTAGCCGGGGTCGCCTTTTTTGCGGCCTGGGGAGATCATGCGGACGGGGTTGCCGCGTTCCATGGTGAGGTGGATGCCGGAGGTGGTGGTGTATTCGCGGGTGGTGGCCATGCCGGCGCTGATGCGCATGGTTTGGACGCGTTTGCCGTCTTTGTAGACGTACATCATGTGTTTGGCGACGTCGACCTTGCTGATCTGCTTGGCGCCGACGTCGAGGGTGGCGGTGTAGTCCTTGACGCCGTAGAGGCCTTTGCCGCCTTTGACGCCGGTGATGTTGGCGTTGAAGGTGACCTTCTGGTGGGCGGGCCAGTATTTGGCGGTGCGGTAGATGGCGACGGTGTCGTTCATCCAGCGCCAGGCGCCGTCGACGGGCTTTTCCGCCTCGACCTCGAGGGCGCGTTCGATGGTGGCCTTGTTGGTGACGGGCTGGTTGAAGGTGACGATGATGGGCGCGCCGACGCCGACGGTCTCGCCCTTGGCGTTGGGGGTCACGTCGGCGACCTGGAGGGCGCGTTCGGGTTTGGCGGTCTCGAAGGTGCTGGTGGTGGCGGTGACGCCGGCTTTGGCGGAGACGTTGTAGCTGGTGGAGGGCTTGAGCGGGGTCTTGGAGACCCATTTGGTCTTGTCGCTGTTGTAGCGGCCCTTGATGGTGTCGCCGTCGCCTTCGACGGTGACGTCCTCGAGGGCGCCGCCGTCGGCGGTGATGACGATCTTCTTTTCGGGGTTGACCTTCGTGTTGCCCTCGGTGGGACTGATCTTGATGGTGGGCGCTTGGGGGGTGGCGACGGTGGTGGCTTCTGACTCGCCCGGGTCCTGGGCGGTGGTGCCGCCGCCTGAGCAGGATGCCGTCAGGGCCGCCGCGGCGAGCAGTGCGAGGGACGCGGCCGGTCTTCTCCAAGCGGGCGCAACGTTCAAGTCAGTCCTCTCCCCTGGGATGCTCACGCACCCCAAAAAACCATAATGCTCCTGCATGTAAGACGACGAATCATTTAGGAGAGTTCGGTCACATTTAGATCACTTAGCAGAGTCAAGTCAAGGTCAACGCGCGGTAAGGCGATGGGTGAGGCCCGTGTGCCGCCGCCCGGCGCCCTTGGTGCGTACGGCCTGGGCCAGCGCCCGGCGTGAGCCGACGATGACGACGAGCCTCTTGGCCCGGGTGATGGCGGTGTAGAGGAGGTTGCGCTGCAGCATCATCCAGGCGCTGGTGGCCAGCGGGATGACGACGGCGGGGTATTCGCTGCCCTGGGAGCGGTGGATGGACACGGCGTAGGCGTGGGCGAGTTCGTCGAGTTCGTCGAAGGCGTAGTCGACTGATTCGTCCTCGTCGGTCAGGACGGTGAGTTTGTGCTCGTCGGGCCGCAGGTCGGTGACGATGCCGACGGTGCCGTTGAACACGCCGTTGGCGCCTTTGTCGTAGTTGTTGCGTAGCTGGGTGACCTTGTCGCCGATGCGGAAGACGCGGCCGCCATAGCGGCGTTCCGGCATGCCGTCGCGGGCGGGGGTGAGGGCCTCCTGCAGGGCGGTGTTGAGGGCGCCCGCGCCGGCGGCGCCGCGGTGCATGGGGGCCAGGACCTGCACGTCGCGGCGCGGGTCGAGGCGGAACCTGGCGGGGATGCGGCGGGCCACGACGTCGACGGTGAGGGCGGCGATCTCCTCGGGCTCCTCGCAGGGGAACAGGAAGAAGTCGTTCATGCCTTCCAGGACGGGGTGGCGGCCGGTGTTGACGCGGTGGGCGTTGACGACGACGCCGGACTCCTGGGCCTGGCGGAAGATCTGGGTGAGGCGTACGCGGGGGACGTCCTGGGCGGCGAGGAGGTCTTTGAGCACCTCGCCGGCGCCGACGGAGGGCAGCTGGTCGACGTCGCCGACGAACAGCAGGTGGGCGCCGGGGGCGACGGCCTTGACGAGTTTGTTGGCCAGCAGCAGGTCGAGCATGGAGGCCTCGTCGACGACGACGAGGTCGGCGTCAAGGGGGTTGTCGCGGTCGAAGGTGGCCTCGCCGCCGGGTCGTAGCTGCAGCAGCCGGTGCACGGTGGTGGCCTCGTGGCCGGTCAGCTCGGCCAGGCGTTTGGCGGCGCGGCCGGTGGGGGCGGCCAGGATGACGCGGGCGCGTTTGGCGCGGGCCAGCAGCACGATGGAGCGCACGGTGAAGCTCTTGCCGCAGCCGGGGCCGCCGGTCAGGACGGCGACCTTGCGGGTCAGGGCCAGGCGGACGGCCTGGCGCTGCTCGGCGGCGAGTTCGGCGCCGGTCTGCCCGTGCAGCCACGTCTCGGCGCGTTCCCAGTCGACGTCGGCGAAGGTCTTGAGCCGGTCGTGGCCGCTGTGGAGGAGGGTGCGCAGGCCGGAGGCCAGCGACATCTCGGCGCGGTGGAAGGGCGGCAGGTAGACGGCGGGCACCACGTTGTCGCCGGCGGGGATCGGCTCGCGTACGACGCCCTCGTCGGTGACGAGGTCCTCCAGGCAGGTAGTGATGAGGCCGGCGGGCACGTCGAGGATCTTGACGGCGTCGCCGACGAGGTTGGGGGCGGGCAGGTAGCAGTGGCCGTCGTCGGCGGCCTGCGACAGGGTGTAGCGCAGGCCGGCCTTGACGCGTTCCGGGCTGTCGTGCGGGATGCCGACGGCCTGGGCGATGGTGTCGGCGGTCTTGAAGCCGATCCCCCACACGTCGTCGGCGAGCTGGTAGGGGCGGCTTTTGACGACGTCGACGGACTGCTCGCCGTACTGCTTGAAGATGCGTACCGCGATCGAGGTGGACACGCCGACGCCCTGCAGGAAGATCATCACCTCTTTGATGATCTTCTGTTCGTCCCAGGCGGCGGCGATCATCTTGGTCCGCTTCGGGCCCAGGCCGGGCACCTCGGTCAGGCGCTGCGGCTCCTGCTCGATGACGTCGAGGGTGGCGGTGCCGAAGTGGTCGACGATCCGTTCGGCCATTTTGGGGCCGATGCCCTTGATCAGACCGGAGCCGAGGTAGCGGCGGATGCCCTGCACGGTGGCCGGCAGCACGGTGGTGTAGGACCACACCTCGAACTGGCGGCCGTAGCGGGGGTGGGCGGTCCAGCGGCCGCGCAGTTGCAGCGACTCGCCGACCTGCGCGCCCAGCAGGGGGCCGACGACGGTGAGCAGGTCGGCGCCGGAGCGTTCGGTGGCGACGCGGGCGATGGTATAGCCGGTCTCCTCGTTGGCGTAGGTGATGCGTTCGAGTACGGCCGACAGGACGGTCGCGGGGACGCCAGCCGTGCCTTCGCTCACCGAACAATCCCTCCTGTGACCGCTTTCCGGGCCAGGGTAGAGCAATCGTCCGACATCGGCTCGCCGGCCGGCGGGGGTCAGGTG